>NZ_CP128540.1:4917500-5217500 GCF_021283545.2 Pseudomonas alloputida
GCGGCAAGGCCTGGATCGCGGCCTGGGAGCCGGCTACCGGCAGCAACTGGCGGGCGCCGTAATACGCGCGCGCGGCGTCCTCCAGGCCGTCCTCGGTTTCCGGCAGGCGGGCCCAGGCGTCGACGGGAATCGGCGGGACAGGAAATGGCCAGGGCGCAATGCCGCTGGACAGGTCGAGCCACTGCTCACGGGGGATACCGTATTGCTGCACCGCGCGTAACAGGCGGCCACCATGTTCAAGCATTGATATAGGCCCCCAGGCAGATCACCAGCAGCCACAGCCACACGCCGCGCTGCACCAGCTGCCAGCCGCGCTCGATGGCATCGGCATCGGCCACTGGCCCCTCGCCCAGACGCGGCCGCTCATGCAGTTCGCCGTGGTACACCGCCGGGCCACCAAGCTCCACGCCCAGCGCACCGGCGCCGGCAGCCATCACCGGCCCGGCGTTGGGGCTGTCCCACAGCGGGCCCTGCTTGCGCCAGCAGGCCAGGGCCAGGCGGGTCTTGCCCAACAGTGCATAAGTCAGGGCCACCAGCCTTGCAGGTATATAGTTGAGCACATCGTCGATGCGCGCCGCGCACCAGCCAAAGCGCTCGAAACGTTCGTTACGGTAGCCCCACATGGCATCCAGCGTGTTGCTCAGGCGGTACAGCACCACACCGGGCGCACCGGCCACCACAAACCAGAACAACGCGGCGAACACTGCGTCGCTGCCGTTCTCCAGCACCGACTCGGTCGCCGCTCGGGCCACCGCGGGCTCGTCCAGCTCGCGCGTTTCGCGGCTGACCAGGTAGCCAACCCGGCGCCGCGCCTCCGCCAGGTCGCCCTGGCGCAAGGCATTGGCCACCGGCAGCACATGCTCGCCCAGGCTGCGCAGCCCCACGGCGCAGTAAAGCGCCAGCACATCAACCAGCCAGCCGATATACGGCAGCCACGAAAGGACCAGCGCCACCAGGGTCAGCGGCACCACCGCCAGAATCCACGCGCTCACGCCGTGGCTGCGCCAGCCGCGCCCGCCCGCATTCAGGCGGCGCTCCAGGTTGCCGGCCATATTGCCGAACGCCACCAAAGGGTGACGGCGCTGTGGTTCGCCCAGCAAAGCGTCCAGGGCCACCCCGGCCACGGTCAGCAAGGCCACGCTCATTGACGCTCTCCCCATTGGTTTTCGTAAAGCATTTCACTCAGGGGACGCTCTTCGGCCCAGCTTTCCTGCACCAACATCGGCACCGGATAGAACTCGGCGACCGGCCCAAGGCACAGTACCGCCACCGGCTTGGCCCCGGCGGGCATGCCCAGCAGCGCGGCCAGCGCCTGCGGGTCGAACAGCGATACCCAGCCCATGCCCAGCCCTTCGCCACGCGCGGCCAGCCACAGGTTCTGGATGGCACAGGCCAGCGAGGCCAGGTCCATCTCCGGCAGGGTGCGGCGGCCGAAGATGTGAGGCTCGCGGTTGTCCATCAAGGCCGCCACCAGCAGCTCGGCACAATCGTTTATGCCCTCCACCTTCAATTTCATGAAGGCATCGGATCGCTCGCCCAACGCCTCGGCCGTGCGTACCCGCTCCGCCTCAACCAAGGCCTGGATGCGCCCGCGCAGGTCACGCTGGGTGATACGGATAAAGCGCCACGGCTGCATAAGCCCGACACTGGGCGCCTGATGCGCGGCGGCCAGCAAGCGGCCAAGCAGTTCGGGCGCCACCTGGCCACCCGCAAAATGGCGCATGTCGCGGCGCTCGCCGATGGCCCGGTAAATGGCGGCGCGCTCGGCGTCGCTGTAGGCGTGATCATTCATGGTCGCAACAGCGCCGCCGCCGCATCCGGGCAGGAAGGGAAATAGAAGTGCACGTAAGAGGCCGTCAGCCGGCCCAGACGATAAACCGCCTCGTTGCCACGCCCGCCGTTGGGGCTCAGGCCCCGGGCAATCGGTTCCAGCGCAGTGCTGGTCAGCGAATGGTGATAGGTGTGACCGCGCAATGTCCCCTCCGGCAGCTCCACCGCCTGCAGCGCCAGGGCAGCCAGGCGCTTCTGCATGGTCGCCTCACCCGGCAGCAGGCCGAGCAGTTCGGCACGTTCGCCGGCCACGTCAGTCAGGGCATCGAGCAGGTACAGCATGCCGCCGCACTCGGCCAGCAATGGCTTGCCCTGCGCGTGGTGGGCGCGGATCGCCTCGCACATCGGTGCGTTGGCGGCCAGCGCATGGTGATGCAGCTCAGGATATCCACCCGGCAGATACAGGCTGTCTACCGCCGGCAGTTCGTGGTCGTGCAGCGGCGAGAAGAACACCAGCTGGGCACCCAGGTTGCGCAACAGGTCGAGGTTAGCGCCATAGATGAAGGCGAACGCCTCGTCCCGCGCAACGCCTATGCGCACACCGGCCAGCGAGGCAACGCAGGCTTGCGGTTCCGGCTCGGCAAAGCTGACTGGCGGCGGCAACGCCGCATCGCAACTGGCGCCCAGCGCTTCGGCGGCGGCGTCCAGGCGGGTGTCCAGGTCATTCAGCTCGCTGGCCTGCACCAGGCCCAGGTGGCGGCTGGGCAGCTCGATGCCGCGCTCGCGGGACAAGCCGCCATACCAGCGCAAGCCCTCGGTCAGGCTGCCTTCGAGCAGTTGCGCATGACGCAGGCTGCCTACCCGATTGGCCAGCACGCCGGCGAACGGCAGATCGGCCTGGTACCGCGCCAGGCCCAGGGCCAGGGCGCCGAAGGTCTGGGCCATGGCTGTGCCGTCGATCACCGCCAGCACCGGCACGCCAAAGTGGCGTGCCAGGTCGGCGCTTGACGGGGTACCGTCGAACAGCCCCATCACCCCTTCGATGAGGATCAGGTCAGCCTCGCCAGCAGCTTCCCACAGCAGACGACGGCTTTCCTCGGCACCGATCATCCACAGGTCCAGCTGATACACCGGCGCGCCACTGGCCCGTTCGAGAATCATCGGGTCAAGAAAGTCGGGCCCGCATTTGAACACCCGCACCTTGCGCCCGAGGTTGCGGTGCAGGCGGGCCAGCGCAGCAGTGACGGTAGTCTTGCCCTGGCCAGAGGCCGGCGCCGCGATCAACACGGCGGGGCAGTGGCGCGATCGACTCACAGTTCGACGCCTTTCTGTGCGCGGATACCAGCCTGGAAGGCGTGCTTGAGCATGCCCATTTCGGTCACGGTGTCGGCCAGTTCGATCATCTCGGGCTTCGCAGCGCGGCCAGTGACAATCACATGCTGCATGGGCGGGCGGGCCTGAATGTCGGACAGTACCTGGTCCAGGTCGAGGTAACCATGTTTGAGGGCGATGTTGAGCTCGTCCAGCACCACGAACTGTACACCCGGGTCCTGCAGCAACTGGCGCGACACCGCCCAGGCGGCTTGCGCAGCAGCGATGTCACGCTGGCGGTCCTGGGTTTCCCAGGTAAAGCCCTCGCCCATCACGTGGTAGCGCACCTGTTCGGGGAAGCGACGGAAGAACAGCTCCTCGCCGGTGCTGTTGCGGCCCTTGATGAACTGCACCACACCGCATTGCATGCCGTGGCCCAAGGCGCGCGCGAGCATGCCGAAGGCCGAACTGCTCTTGCCCTTGCCATTGCCGGTCAGCACCAGTAGCAGGCCACATTCGTTAGGGGAATTGGCGATGCGTTCGTCGATGACCGCCTTCTTGCGCTGCATGCGCGCCAGGTGGCGTTCGTCGCGTTCGGTGGAATCGCTCATCAGGGTTCTCCGCTGGCTGGCACCACGGCAATGCGCGGCGACAGGTAATAGGCAGGCAAACGGAGAACGCGCAGAGGCCATGGCTGGGCGCCACGGTGCACCGCGCATCACCCTCCGTGATGCCGTTGGCAGTATCAGGCCGGTCTCCGGGCTTGTGAGTGGGCCTTGGCCCTGGCCTGCGCGCCTTCCCGGATGCTGGCATCCAGTGGCCCTGCGCGGCCTTTTACTCATCCACCGTTGCGGGGGCAGCGCCGGAATCGCGCCATGCTGGCGCCCACCGGCTTCCCAGTTTCACCCTGCCCAGTCGGGGCTGGCAGGGCACCTGAAACACGCCGCGAAGGTTAGAGGGTTGCACCGGGAGCGTCAATCGAAGCGGGTGGTCTGGCGGGTGAGCAAACCACCTTGAATCCAGGCAGCCGGTATCGGCCCCGAGCTCGAGGGGCCGCTAAACAGGCATGGATATCAAGGGTTCTGTGCCAGATGCCCTTGCGGAATCACCCGCTTGGCCTGCAGGTAGGCCTTGGCCCAGTAGCTGTTCGACAGGTAGTCCAGGCGCACGGTGCCACCGGTGGAAGGTGCATGCACGAAGCGCCCGTCCCCGACATAGATGCCGGCATGGCTGACCTGCGAGCCGCCACTGGTGGCGAAGAACACCAGGTCACCGGACTGCAGCGAACTGGCATCCACCGTGGGTGCGCGCATGACAATCATCTCTCGCGTCGAGCGCGGCAGACTGATGCCAGCAGCATCACGGTACACATACTTGATCAGGCCGCTGCAATCGAAGCCGGAGTCCGGGGTATTGCCCCCCCAACGATAGGGCGTGCCAACCAGACCAATGGCGCGAATCAGCACGTCATCGGCAATCGGTGAAGGACTGGGCTGGCTATAGGTAACCTGCGGCTGTACCACAGGGGCCGGCGCAGGCGCACGGCTGGAGCATGCAGCCAGCAAGGCTGCCAAGGAGAGAAATGCGAAGCGCGCCATCTTTACCATGGCCAGAACATCCTGTCTGAGACCGCTGCGCTGCAGCCGAAAAAGAGTTGAGAATTTAGATTAGACGCTTTCTGTAAATGCGCACGGCGGTGAGCTTTTTTTTCAAAGCATCACCGCCGCGGCAGGGTACATCATTTTGATATCAGTTGCGCGCGATGTTGGTCGGCGCCATGGCCAAGGCGCGCTTGGCTTCAATGAAGGTCTTGCTCCAGTAGCGATCACCGAGGCTGTCGATGCGCACACCACCACTGCGGCGGCTGCTGGAGTGGATGAACTGGTTGTCACCCAGGTAGATGCCGGCATGGCTTACCCGGCCGCGGCCATTGGTGCTGAAGAACAGCAAGTCACCTGGCTTGAGCTTGTTGCGGGCCACTTTCGGCGCATCGACGTTGATCATTTCACGCGTGGAGCGCGGCAGCGTCATGCCCGCCTCTTCGCGGAACAGGTAACCGATGAAGCCACTGCAGTCGAAGCCAGACTTTTCCGAGGTACCACCAAAGCGGTAGCGAGTGCCGATCAACGACATACCGCGCTCGAGAATGCTGTCAGCCAGAACCGGCAATTGGTAAGGCTTGCCGCCGGAGAAAGACGCCAGGTCATCTTCGGTGGCCAGCTCTTCCGGCTCGCCGAATACCGACGAGGAAGAGGCTTTGGCGTTGATTGCCGATTGGGCAGTGATCGGGGTGTGATCCTGGGGCTGAGATACCGGGCCTTGGGCCGCGCAGCCAAAAAGCAGGGTCACGAGTGCGAGTGGCACGAGGGGTGCGAAGCGCTTCAGCATGGGCACGACCGTGTCTGTAATCCTTTAGAAGGGTGAAACTATGCCCTCTATCATGGCCATTTGCAAATTTTATCGAAAAAGATGTGACTTTTTTGTTTTACCGCTCTGGCCCAGGGTTTTCAGGGGGTTACCAGCCGAGGGTTTCCTTGAGAAAAGGAATGGTGAGCTTGCGTTGGGCCTGCAGCGACGCCTGATCGAGGCGCTCTAGCAAGTCGAACAACGCGCTCATGCTCCGCGCGCCGCGGGTGAGGATGAAATGGCCGACTTCGTCGGTCAGGTGCAGGCCACGGCGCGAAGCTCGCAGCTGCAAGGCGCGCAGCTTGTCTTCGTCGGACAGGCCACGCATCTGGAACACCAGCGCCAGGGTCAACCGCGACTTCAGGTCCGGCAGCTTGATCGGCAGCTCACGCGGTGATGCCGAGGCAGCCAGCAGCAAGCGTCGGCCGCTGTCGCGCAGGCGGTTGAACAGGTGGAACATGGCCTCTTCCCAATCCGCCTTGCCGGCGATCACATGCAGATCGTCGATGCACACCAGTTCGTACTGGGCCAGGTAGTCGAGCAGTTCTACGCCACGGTCGAGCAATTGCGCCAGCGGCAGGTAGACAGCGGGCTCGCCACGTTGCTGGAAGCGATGGGTGGCGGCCTGCAGCAGGTGGGAACGGCCAACACCCTGCTTGCCCCACAGGTAGATAAGGCTCTCGGTCCAGCCGGCGTCGGCTTCGCATAGCCGCTCGACGTAACCCAATGCCGCAGCATTGGCGCCCGGATAGTAGTTGATGAAGGTGGCGTCATCGCGCAGGCGCACACCCAGGGGCAACTGGATCGGTGGTTTCATGCTCGCGGGCGGTCGACGGGACCGCTGGGGGCCTTTGGTGAACAATCTGCAAAGTCTATACCCGCAACGCGGGGCGCACAATCTCGACTGCAGATAGGGCAAGCAAAATCAACAAGTTGCGCTGCACAAGCGAGCGCCGGATGCAGGACGAACCATGCTCAGCGCCCGCGAAACAGCTCAAAACGAAACACGGGGCGTTCAAAGCTCCGGGTCGATATTCCCGGCGTACATATCCGATTCCTTGTACAGGTCATGCACATGCCGCAGCAGCACCATGATCACCGCCGCCACCGGCAGCGCCAGCAGCACACCGGTGAAGCCGAACAGTTCACCACCGGCGAGGATGGCAAAGATCACCGCAACCGGATGCAGGCCGATGCGATCGCCCACCAGCAGAGGGGTCAGCACCATACCCTCCAGCGCCTGCCCGACCATGAACACCGCAACGATGCCCAGCATCGGGTACAGGTCGCCACCGAACTGGAACAGGCCGGCCACCAGCGCGGCACCAATGCCAATGATGAAGCCCATGTACGGCACGATGGCCGCAAGGCCTGCAAGCATGCCGATCAGCAGACCGAGTTCGAGCCCCACCAGCATCAGGCCGGCTGAATAGATGACGCCCAGGGCCAGCATCACCATCAGCTGCCCGCGCACGAATGCCCCCAGCACTTCATGGCATTCACCTGCCAGGCCCATCACTTGCGGCTCGCGCTGGCGCGGCAGCAGGCCGCGCAGCTTGCCCATCATCAAGTCCCAATCGCGCAGCAGATAGAAGCCCACTACCGGGATCAGCACCATATTGGCCAACCAGGCCACCAACGCCAGGCTTGAGGCAGTGGCCTGGGACAGCAGCATGCCGACGATATCGGTGGTCTGCCCCATGTGCGCGCCGATGGCGGCCTTGATCTTGTCGAATTTCCAGAAACCATCGGCCAGGCCAAGGCGGCCCTGTACCCACGGCAGCGCGACATGCTCAAGCCAGTCGAGCATCTGCGGCGCCAGTTCGTACAGGCGCACCAACTGCTTGGCCAGCATCGGCACAAGCACCAGCAACAACGCCAACAGCAGCAGGGTGAACAGGCCGAACACCACCACCACACCCCAGGTACGCGAAAGCCCCAGGCGCTCGAGACGATCGACCAGCGGGTCGGCCAGGTAGGCCAGCATGATGCCGACCAGGAACGGCGTAAGAATATTGTGCAGGCTATAAAGCAGCACAGCGATCAGCAGTGCAGCGCCCAGCCAGATCCAGCGACGCATGTCAGTCACGGCAAGCGCTCCTTACCAGCGAAAACGCAAGCCGTCGAACGGCTTGGGTGCTGGCTGCGCAGGCGCGGGCTGCGCGGCTGCGGCGTCCACTGCCGGTACTGGCATGGCCGGCACCGCCGGTGCCTGCTCGACCGGCACTTCCTGCAGCTTGGCCAGGCCAAGCTGGGCACGTAGCTGTTCACGATTGCCCGTAACCCCGTAGGTCAGGGTAGTGCCTTCAGCCGCCTGCAAGCGTGGGCCATAGGGCTCAAGCACGCGGGCCAGCTCGGCATAGCGCTGCAGGTTCATGCCCTGCACTTGCACCTGCAACTGGCTGCTGGCACCCGGCCGGGTAACGTAGCGTGGCGCCAGGCGGCTGCTTACCGCCATCATCACCGCGTCAGCCAAGGCGGCCTGGTCGGCGCCCTCGGCAGTGCCCTGTTCACGCTGGTCGCCCAGCCACAGCTGCCACTTGCCCTGCCACTTGCCGTCGGCTTCCTGGGCATGTACCGCCAGCAAGGCATCGGCGCCGTAGCGCTCGGAAGCTTCGCGCAGCGGCGCTGGATCGTTGCCTTCGATCTGCTTGGCATTGGCGACCAGCTGCTCCTGCAAGTCGGCCAGCGGCAAGCGCAACGGCAGACCACGGTGCTGGGCGGCGCGGCGCAGGGGTTGGGCACTGGCCTGGCCATCACCGACCAGGCTGCTGCCCTCAACGGTGTCGTTCAACCACCACCCCAGTATCGAGGGCCGGTTACTGCCCCACAGTGCCAGGCCAGCCTTGCGCAAGGCCCGCTCGGTGCTACCTGGGTCGAACTCGACCACTACCGACTCGGGCGGGCCGGCTTCGCTGCCCACCTGGTTGATGATTTGCTGTGGGTCCTTGCGCAGCTCGGCCAATGCAGGGCTCTGCACGGCCTTAGGGTCACCGGTCAGACGCTGCACCAACGTGTCCAGGGCTTTGACTGTGGCCGCGGTACGGGCTTCGGCGCCCGGCCCGGTGACCGGCTCGCGCACCTGATAAAGGCCGGAGACATTTTCAGCCAGGGCAGTGGCCGAGATCAGGGCCAGGCAACCGGCTGCCAGAATATTGAACAAACGCATGGAGGATTCCTGTCCAGTCGAGCTTCAAGCCGTAAGCTTCAAGCTGCAAGAAAAAGCAGGCCGAGCGCCGGGCTGCATTGTCGTGCAGCGTGAAGCTCGTTGCTTGCAGCTTATACACATGCAACCACATCAACCACCCTCCAGCTTTTTTCAACAATTACCGCCCTGCCCGTCGGCCTGAGGATGGCCGCTGCCCGGCAACCCTGATAAAATCGCGCGCCTTCACAGACCACTGACGTTTCAGACCGCCGCCGCTTATCAGCCGGCCTTGGCCGTCATGGTCGTTTTTAAGAATCCCTCCCTCCTAAAGGCCTGGATCAATGAGCAAGCAACCCTCCCTGAGCTACAAGGACGCCGGTGTAGACATCGACGCCGGCGAAGCACTGGTCGAACGCATCAAGGGCGTGGCAAAACGCACCGCACGCCCTGAAGTCATGGGTGGCCTGGGCGGCTTCGGCGCCCTCTGCGAGATCCCGGCCGGCTACAAGCAGCCGGTGCTGGTCTCCGGCACCGACGGCGTCGGCACCAAGCTGCGCCTGGCGCTGAACCTGAACAAGCACGACAGCATCGGCCAGGACCTGGTCGCCATGTGCGTCAACGACCTGGTCGTGTGCGGCGCCGAGCCGCTGTTCTTCCTCGACTACTACGCCACTGGCAAGCTGAACGTTGACGTGGCTGCCACTGTGGTCACCGGCATCGGCGCCGGTTGCGAACTGGCCGGCTGCTCGCTGGTCGGTGGTGAAACCGCCGAAATGCCTGGCATGTACGAAGGCGAAGACTACGACCTGGCCGGTTTCTGCGTAGGCGTGGTGGAAAAGGCCGAAATCATCGACGGCTCCAAGGTTGCCACCGGTGACGCGCTGATCGCCCTGCCGTCCTCGGGCCCGCACTCCAACGGCTACTCGCTGATCCGCAAGATCCTCGAAGTGTCGGCTACCGACATCGAGAACACCCAGCTGGACGGCAAGCCGCTGACCGACCTGCTGATGGCGCCGACCCGCATCTACGTCAAACCGCTGCTGCAGCTGATCAAGAACACCGGCGCAGTCAAGGCCATGGCCCACATCACCGGCGGCGGCCTGCTGGACAACATCCCGCGCGTACTGCCGAAAAACGCCCAGGCCGTGGTTGACGTGGCCAGCTGGCAGCGCCCGGCGGTGTTCGACTTCCTGCAGGAAAAAGGCAACGTCGACGAGCACGAAATGCACCGCGTACTGAACTGCGGCGTGGGCATGGTCATCTGCGTGGCCCAGGACCAGGTCGAAGCCGCCCTGAACGAACTGCGCGCCGCCGGTGAGCAACCGTGGGTAATCGGCCACATCGCCGAAGCCGCCGAAGGCGCTGCCCAGGTCGAGCTGCAGAACCTCAAGGCACACTGATGCCGAGCAAGACCTGCAATGTAGTGGTACTGCTGTCGGGCTCCGGCAGCAACCTGCAAGCCCTGATCGACAGCTGCCAAGGGCAGGACAGCCCGGTGCGTATCCGCGCGGTGCTTTCCAACCGCGCCGATGCCTACGGCCTGCAACGCGCCGCAGCGGCCGGCATCGACAGCGTCGTGCTCGACCACACCCAGTTCGACGGCCGTGAAGCCTTCGATGCCGCGCTAATGGCGCGCATCGACGGCTTTGCCCCGGACCTGGTGGTGCTGGCCGGTTTCATGCGCATCCTCAGTGGCGGCTTCGTGCGCCACTATCAGGGCCGCCTGCTCAACATCCACCCGTCGCTGCTGCCCAAGTACAAGGGCCTGCATACGCATCGCCGGGCATTGGAAGCTGGCGACGCCGAGCATGGCTGCAGCGTACACTTCGTGACTGAGGAACTCGATGGCGGCCCACTGGTCGTACAGGCTGTGGTACCGGTGGCGTCTGATGACACCGTCGAAAGCCTGGCACAGCGGGTACACCATCAGGAACACCTGATCTACCCACTGGCGGTGCGCTGGTTCGCTGAAGGGCGCTTGCGTCTTGGCGAACAGGGTGCATTACTGGACGGCCAGCCACTGGCGGCCAGCGGTCACTTGATTCGATCCTAGGAGAATTTATGCGTCGCGCCCTGCTCTTGGCTCTCGCCGTGCTCGCCCTGCCCCTCCAGGCAGCTGATCTGAAGCCGTTCTCGGCCAGCTACACCGCCGACTGGAAGCAGCTGCCCATGAGCGGCACCGCCGAGCGCAGCCTGGTCAAAAATGCCAACGGTACCTGGGACCTTAACTTCAAGGCTTCCATGATGATCGCCAGCCTGACCGAGCAAAGCACCCTGCGCCTGGAAAACGACACCCTGCTGCCGCAGAAGTATCACTTCGAGCGCGGCGGACTGGGCAAGGCCAAGAAGGTCGACCTGGACTTCGACTGGAGCACCAAGAAGATCACCGGCAGCGACCGTGGCGATGCTGTCAGCCTGCCACTGAACCGCGGCGTACTGGACAAATCCTCCTACCAGTTGGCCCTGCAGCACGACGTGGCCGCAGGCAAGAAGAGCATGACCTACCAGGTGGTCGACGGCGACGAGATCGACACCTACGACTTCCGCGTGCTGGGCACCGAAAAGGTCACCACCAAGACCGGCCAGGTCGATGCCGTGAAGGTCGAGCGCGTGCGCGATCCCAGCCAGAGCAAGCGCATCACCGAGCTGTGGTTTGCCAAGAACTGGGACTACCTGCTGGTGCAACTGCGCCAGGTAGAGACCGATGGCAAGGAGTATGTGATCGTGCTGCAGGATGGCACGGTCGATGGCAAGCCGGTGAAGGGCAACTGATCGCGCACTGCCTGCAATACCTGAAGCCCCGCCCAGTGCGGGGCTTTTCTTTGCTGCGAAAAAGCCCACCCAGGCAGCATCCCTTCGAGCTTCATGAAACTTGTTTCATGCCTGTTTTACTTACTTAGTCTGCTAACAAACTCTATAAAGAAGACGTGCGACACACTGTCGCAGCCATCTTGAAGAAGTGGAGTTTACCGATGACTGTCCAAGTAACCGAACGCGACGAATCGAGAATGTCCCACGAAGGCCTGGCCGCTGGCGTGCGGATCTGGGATGTGTACCAACAAGGTCAACTGGTGGGCATGTTCCATAACGAACACGAAGCACACCAATACCGCGTTGAGCTTGAAGACCTGGAAAACCAGCGCGCCACACAATGACCCTGCCCATTGCGGCGAACCCCTGACTCGCCTGGGCTCAGTGAGCAACCCCAAAATGCTGCGGCATTGCCGGAGCATCGTGGGGTTGCCATGACAGGGCCTACACCGCCCCGAAACGCACCTCTACCGACAGGCTGCCCAGGTTATCGCTCAGGCCAGCCCCGTAACGCCCGTCCAGGTCGTCATTGATGCACAGCTGCAACTCACCTTGCTGGCCACGCGGCAATTGCACCTGGTTGCCGACCAGGAACGGCACGCCGCTGTTGCCGATACGCCCGATCAACGCCCCTTCCGGTTGACCAGGCAAGGCATAGCCGGGCTTGGCGATCAACCTTGGGTTGCCCGCCGCGCCAACCATGCCGGTGGCCGGGTTCGCCGTCCACTGCCCGCCCGTGCATACCGCCAACTGCCAGCTCTGCCCATTGACCTGCATGCCCGTGCCCTGCCATGCCTGGTTGGCCTGCACCTGCACGGTGCGCTTGAGCAGGTCGCTGGCCACCACGTCGGCGGCCTGGAACGTCAACGCGGTGATGGTCAAGGTCGGGTTGGCGGTGCCGGTAGTGGGGAACACGCCGTCGCCGACCAGGAACAGGTTGGGGTGGTCCCAGCTGCGCTGGTCCTTGTCCACCACCGACTTGGTGCGGTCCGAGCCCATGCGGTAGGTGCCCATCAGGTGGCCAGCGCCGTAGAACGCGTAGTTCTGGCCGTCGTACTCGAACACCGTTTGCGAGCCGGGCTCGAGCTTAGGGTTCAGGTCGGTCAGCTCGGTAGCGCCCATCAGCTCGGTGATGATGTACGTAGCGGCCAGGCGCGCCTGCTTGAAACCCTCCTTGGTGTAGTCGGACAGTTCGTAGGTGATCTGCGGCCGAGGCAGGCCCAATCCGTCGGAGAACTCCGTACTCCTCTCCACCCGGCACAGCGCATTATCGGGGTCTTTCTCCACCTGCTCGACCAAGAAGCCCAGACGGAACTGGCGGGTCAGCACGCTGTTGAGCTGCTGCACCAGCGCCTGGCCGGACAACGCCAGATTGCTGGGGTTAGCGCCGCCGTGGTTGGTGCCGTCGATGAAATCACAGACCGAGGTGTAGGGGTCGTTCACCGACCAGTTCCAGCCCTCGTTGCCGATTTCGATACGCCAGGCGGCACGCTGGCTGCGGAACGGGCCATCGCGCATGTCCTCGATCCCCGAGGTAGACAACGGCCCCCGGAACGGGAACAGCGGCTTGCCTTCGGGCATCAGGCCCCAGGCCAGGTACACCGGGTGGTCAGCCAATGCCTGGCCGACCTGGCCGCTGCTGTTGGCAACCCCTTTAGGGCTGTTCGGGCCGATGGAGTTGAGCAGCAGCTTCGGTGTTTCGATCGCGTGGGCGGCGATCACGTAGCGCTTGCCCTGGGCCGTGCCGTTCTGGCGCGTACCATTGTTCTGGTACTGAATGAAATCGATGCCCGTGACCCCATTGGCATCGACCTGCACTTGGCTTGCAACGGTCTGGTAGAGGATGCGCACGTTGCCGGTATCCAGTGCCTTGGCCATGGTCACGGTGGCGTCGTACTTGGCCTGGATCGGGCAGATCGGCGTGCAGCTGGTGTTGCCAGCGCACACCCGACGGCCGTTATCATTCTGCGAGTTGCGCCCGGCCGGGGTTTGCCGGACATTGAGGGTGACACCTGGGTACGGCTTGCCGTCAGGCCCCTTCTCCGGGCTTTGGTACACGGTGCCCGTGACGTGCTTGCCCAGGCCCTGGTCGACCAGCGACGGCGGGATGCCATGCATGCTGTATTTGTAGCCCTGCGGGAAGGTCACGCCCAGGTAGGTCTGCGAGGCGACATCGGCGGACACGCCCATCTCCTCCTCGGCGCGGCAGTAGGCGGTCTGCAGGTCGTCGTAACTGATCGGCCAGTCGACCCCGACGTTGTACGCAGTGCGCATGCGGAAGTCGTTGGGCAACAGGCGCAGGGCCGTGCCCATCCAGTGCCACATGGTGCCGCCGTCTACCCGCTCGTAGGTGCTGGCGAACAGGTGCGGCCCCTTCTGCACCAGGTAGCTTTTCTGCGCCTTGTTGGGGTCTTGGCTACCTGAGGTGATCAGGTCCTGGATGGTCGCCCGTGGCGCGAACTGCGTGGCCGGGGTCTGCTCGCTCTGCTCAGGTGGGTACGGCGACTCGGGCGCCTTGAGCACCGCGGTGTAGAAGCGCTCCAGGTACTCGCTGCGATTCGGTGGAATGGCCGGGCCCGATTCGAGCACCAGCACTTTCAACCCGGCCAGGCCCAACTGGTAGGCCATGACACTGCCGGCCATGCCGGCGCCCACCACGATCACATCGGCGGTTTCGATGTTCTGGGTTTGTACATTGCTCATGGCTGCTGCCCTTCCTTGGCGTCGACACCGGTGAATTGCTTGAGGGTCGGTGGCTGCTCACCCCAGTATCCGAAGTGGAACTGGCTGTAGCCCATGGGGTGGGATTGGGCGATCTTCCACGCCCAACTCTCCTTGTAGGCCTGGTCGGAGACCACACGCGTATCACCCGTGCGGGCGTTGCCCAGGTCGTAGGGTTGGTACCAACTGCCAAGCAGCCACAGCTTCATGATCGAGCGGGCGCCCTGGGCGATTTGCGGGTTCGCGTTATCGAGCACGGCGCTGGCGATTTGCGCGGGCGGCTGGCTCTGGATGCTGGCGTACAGCTCCAGCAAGCTGCTGAACGCCTCGAGGCCCATACCCTGCTGGGCGATGGCGAAGAACACCGGCGGCAGGTTGATCGGGTCGACGGAAGGCGCCAGCAGCTTGGCCGACAGGCCAGTGAGCACCGCGGACAAGCCGATGAAGTTTTGCAGGTTCTGGTCGCTCATGGCATCACTCCTTGGCGCCGGTGGATTGGGCACGTTCAAGCAGGAAAGTGAAATCGGCGAAGCTGGTGCGCGGTGACTGGGTCACGCGGGTGGTCGCGTTGTTGTGGCACTCCATGCAGCTGGACGAGGCCTGCGGGGTGGTGCCCTGGTTGTAGGTCTCCAGGGTGGCGTTGGCCAGGAAGTTCGGCGCAGGCGTACCTAACGGGTTGGTCGGCGACGGCACCTGGCAGTCATCGGCCGGGGCGGTGGGCCACTGGGTGCTGATCAGGTGGTAGTTGGCCCACACCGTGCCCTTGAGCGCGCCTTGCCACTGCGCGTTGAGCTGTTGGGTGGCGGCGGTGATGGGAATTTCACGCACGATCTGCGAGGGGATGGCCTTCTTCGACGGGTCCCACGGTGGCGCGGGCGGCTCGTTCACCGGGCGGTCGCTGGCCTGGGCGTCGTAGAACAGGTAGGGCCCCTTGCGCTCGTTCATTGGCGTGGTCTTTTCCGGCACGTTGCGCACGTGCTCGAACGTCGACCATACCCACTGAGGTGCGCCTTCGGTCTTGTGCACGATGTGCAGGCCTACCAGCCCGACCTTCTGCGCATTGCACGACTCGGGGATCACCGCCCCCTTGTTCGGGTCGGCGTTGCCGGGGGTGTAGACCAGCGCGTCGACGGCGTGGAACTCCTGCGGGTTGTCGCTGCCATCGAGCACTTTCCAGGCCGACTTGACCATGATCGCGCCGACCTGCTGGGTCTTTTGCGAACCGCAGGCGAAAGCGATGCGGTTGTCGGCCTTGCTCAGGAACGCTTGCTGGCCCTCCTTGCTGTACAGGCCATTGTTGACGATGTCATCGAACATCGGCTGGTTGACCATGATCGCGTTGCGCGTGTAAGTGCCGCTTTGGTCAACCAGCGGGCCGGTCTTGAACGGCTGGATGAACTCATCGAGCACACCGGCGACCTTGCCCATCTGTTGCAGCACCGGCAAGTCACCCTTGCCTTGGCAGGCCGCGGGCACGGGCGCCTGCTGGTCCCAGGCGACGGGTTTCTGACCCTTGGGCAGGAAAATCTCGTAGCTTTCTTTCCACGACTCCCACACGGTCTTGCCGGGCGCGCCGATCTTCGCCGAAGTGTTGGCACTGCCGTCGGCGTTGGCGGGCCAGTTCAGGGCGACGAAGGTTTGCCACGACAGCACGTCGAAATCGTGTTGCAGGTTGTCCAGGGTGAAGGGGGGATTGGCGGTGACGTCGAAGGGAATCGCAGGTGACAGCACCGGCGGGCTGGCCGCATCGGCCATGGCGAACGCACTGGTGAAACTTGCACCCAGGCACGCCAGCCGTTTCAGGGTTATTTTCATTGTCGTCTCCTCAGCAGATAAAGCGTCGGGACGACGAGGCGTACTGGCCCTTCCTGGACCGAATGTTCAGCGCTATCCCTGACGCTAAGCTGGAGGCTAGCCGTTGTGCCGGAACCCTAAGAAATGTCCGACGAACGGAGGGAACCAAGACGATAGTGCAACTGACAAACTGCGCCGGTTCGGTGAGCGACGAACCCTTTCGCGACGCAAGGCCAGCGTCTTCTAGAGAACGCGCGTGTCGCGAAAGGGCCGCAGAGCGGCCCTGCGATCTTGAATGAACCGCATTAACGCCAAGGCGGGATTTTCGTGCTTACCACATCAGATCATCAGGGATCTTGTAAGCCGCGTACGGGTCGTCTTCGTCCGTTTCCTCGACATGGCTGTTGAGCAGCAGAATACGGCCAGGGTCGCGCTCCTGGATCTTCAATGCGGCCTCACGGGGGATAACCTCGTAACCACCGGCATGGGCTACCACGGCCAGCGCGCCGTTGCTCAGCTTGGTGCGCATCAGCGCGTTGACGGCAATGCGCTTGACCTTCTTGTCGTCGACGAAGTTGTAGTAATCCTCGGTGCTCAGTTTGGGCAGGCGAGTGGCCTCGATCAGTTGCTTGACCTGTGCGGCACGGGCCTTCTGCTCGGCCTTTTCCTGCTGCTGGCGGTTCAGCTCCTGGTCACGCCGGGCTTTTTCAGCCATGGCTTCCTTGGCCATGCGCTGCTGGCTGTCGTCGACTTCGACCTGGCCTTTGTGCTCCATGCGCTTCTGTTTCTTTTCAGCTTTGTTGGTCTGCGAGACCTGTTTCTGGTTGACCAGACCGGCTTTGAGCAATTGGTCGCGAAGGGAAAGGCTCATGAATATTCACTCACTTATGCAACAGCTCAGCCGCAGCTGGGCAGGTTCTTTTCCTGACGTTTGGCTTCCCCCCAAAGGGCATCCAGCTCGTCAAGGTCACAATCTTCAATGGGGCGGCCACTGTCGCGCAATGCCTGTTCGATAAAACGGAAACGTCGTTCGAACTTGCGATTGGCGCGGCGCAGCGCATGCTCTGGGTCTTGCTTGAGGTGGCGGGCCAGGTTGACCGCAGCAAACAGCAAGTCGCCGACTTCATCTTCCAGCGCATCGGCGTCACCGTCGGCCATGGCCTGCAGCACTTCATCCAGCTCTTCGCGGACCTTGTCCAGCACCGGCAACGCCGCCGGCCAGTCGAAACCGACCGTGGCCGCACGTTTTTGCAGTTTGGCTGCCCGCGATAGCGCCGGCAAGGTTGCCGGCACGTCATCAAGCAGCGACAGCTGTTCGGGCTGGCTCTTCTCCGCGCGCTCTTCGGCCTTGATTTCTTCCCAGCGCGACTTGACCTGGGCTTCGCTCAGGCTGGGCGTGTCCACCGGCGCGTACAGCTCGCCAGTCGGAAACACGTGCGGGTGGCGGCGGATGAGCTTGCGGGTGATGCTGTCGACCACGCCATCGAACTCGAAACGCCCTTCTTCGCGGGCCAGCTGGCTGTAGTAGACCACCTGGAACAGCAGGTCGCCCAGCTCGCCTTGCAGGTGCTCGAAATCGCCGCGCTCAATGGTGTCAGCGACCTCGTAGGCCTCTTCGATGGTGTGCGGGACGATGCTGGCGTAGTTCTGCTTTAGGTCCCACGGGCAGCCGTACTGCGGGTCGCGCAGGCGGGCCATGAGGTGCAGCAGGTCGTCAAGGGTGTAGGTCATACAGGCAGGTCCTTCGGTGGTGGCTTCTTCGCGGGCTTGCCCGCTCCCACAGGTACGGTGCAGATTTCAAACCTGCATCCATCCTGTAGGAGCGGGTTTACCCGCGAAGCAGACGCCCCGGTCTCAAGGGGTACGATTACGCCGCGTCTCGATGATGTTCGGCAACTGCGAGATCCGCCCCAGCAGGCGCCCCAGCGCGTCCAGGCCTGGAATCTCGATGGTCAGCGACATCAGCGCGGTGTTGTCTTCCTTGTTCGAACGGGTGTTCACCGCCAGCACGTTGATCTTCTCGTTCAGCAGCACCTGCGACACATCGCGCAGCAGGCCCGGGCGGTCGTAGGCGCGGATGACGATGTCGACCGGGTAGGTCTGCACCGGGATCGGCCCCCAGCTCACCTGGATCATGCGCTCTGGCTCTTTGCCCGCCAGCTGCAGTACCGAGGCGCAGTCCTGGCGATGAATGCTCACGCCCCGGCCCTGGGTGATGTAACCGACAATGGCATCGCCCGGTAGCGGCTGGCAGCAGCCGGCCATCTGTGTCAGCAGGTTGCCGACACCCTGGATCTGAATGTCGCCACGCTTGCCGGTACGCGGCCCGGTAGGCTTGCGCGGCACCAGCTCGATCTGCTCGATACGCTCAGGCTCCAGCAACTGCTGGGCAGCGTTGACCAGATGAGCCAGGCGCAGGTCGCCAGCACCGAGCGAGGCAAACATGTCCTCGGCGGTCTTGACGTTGGTCTTCTCGGCCAGGCGCTCGAAATCAACCTGCGGCAGGCCCAGACGACTGAGCTCGCGCTCAAGCAAGGTCTTGCCGGCAGCAACGTTCTGGTCGCGGGCCTGCAATTTGAACCAGTGGACGATCTTGGCCCGCGCCCGCGAGGTGGTGACGTAGCCCAGGTTGGAGTTCAACCAGTCACGGCTGGGGTTGCCGTGCTTGCTGGTGATGATCTCCACCTGCTCGCCAGTCTGCAGGCTGTAGTTCAGCGGCACGATACGGCCGTTGATCTTCGCGCCGCGGCAGTTGTGGCCGATCTCGGTGTGCACGCGGTAGGCGAAGTCCAATGGCGTGGCGCCTTTGGGCAGGTCGATGGCGTGGCCGTCGGGGGTGAACACATAAACCCGGTCAGGCTCGATGTCGACCCGCAACTGCTCGGCCAGGCCACCGATGTCGCCCAGCTCTTCGTGCCACTCCAGCACCTGACGCAACCAGGAAATCTTTTCTTCGTAGTGGTTGGAGCTGGGCTTGACGTCGGTGCCCTTGTAGCGCCAGTGGGCGCATACGCCAAGTTCGGCCTCTTCGTGCATGCCGTGGGTACGGATCTGCACCTCCAGCACCTTGCCCTCGGGGCCGATTACCGCAGTGTGCAACGAGCGGTAGCCGTTCTCCTTGGGGTTGGCGATGTAGTCGTCGAACTCCTTGGGAATATGCCGCCACAAGGTGTGCACGATGCCCAGCGCGGTGTAGCAGTCGCGGATTTCCGGCACCAGCACGCGCACCGCACGCACGTCGTAGATCTGGCTGAACTCCAGGCCTTTGCGCTGCATCTTGCGCCAGATCGAATAGATATGTTTCGCCCGGCCGCTGATGTCGGCCTTCACGCCAGTGGCGAGCAACTCGTTCTGCAGCTGGTTCATCACGTCGCTGATGAAGCGCTCGCGGTCCAGCCGCCGCTCATGCAACAGCTTGGCGATCTGCTTGTACTGGTCGGGCTCCAGGTAGCGGAAGGACAGGTCTTCCAGCTCCCACTTGATGTGACCGATACCCAGGCGGTGCGCGAGCGGCGCGTAGATGTCGAACACTTCACGCGCGACACGCAGGCGTTTCTCGTCATCGGCGGACTTGACCGCCCGGATTGCGCACGTGCGTTCGGCCAGCTTGATCAGCGCCACGCGCACGTCGTCGACCATGGCCACCAGCATCTTGCGCAGGTTCTCTACCTGCGCCTGCGAGCCCAGCACCAGCGACTGTCGTGGGCTGAGGCTGGCACTGATGGCGGCCATGCGCAGCACACCGTCGATCAGCTTGGACACCACCGGGCCAAACCGCTGGCTGACCTCGGCGAGGGTGACCTTGCCCTCGCGCACCGAGCGGTAGATGACCGCAGCCACCAGGGAGTCCTGGTCGAGCTTGAGGTCAGCCAGAATTTCGGCGATTTCCAGGCCTGCCTGGAAGCTGGACGTACCATCCGCCCAGGAATGCTTGGCCGGGTTGCCCTTTTTCTCTACCTCAAGAGCAAACTCGCAGGCTTCTTTCAGCGCTGCGCGATCCAGTGCCGAATCGACGCTTACCACATGGTCCAACCATGCTTCGAGATTGATACTGCCGTCAGTGTTGACCGGCTGGTGCACTCTCACCTGTACCATCTTTGTTTTACCTTTCCATGCAGCACACCATACGAGTGTGCTGGCGATCACCGTGCGGCCGCCCTTCCGTGGCAACCGCACCAAGGGGCCAGTCAGCTAGCCCGCTTCGAATAACGCCATGGCCTCGACATGCGCCGTCTGAGGAAACATGTCGAGAATCCCGGCCCTTTTTAACCGGTACCCCTGGCCGACCAGCACTTGGGCGTCTCTCGCCAGCGTGGCCGGGTTGCACGATACGTAGACCAGCCTTCTGGCCTTGAGGCGGGCGATGCCTTGCACCACCTCGAAAGCACCGTCGCGCGGTGGATCCAAGAGTACCGCAGAAAAGCCCTCGGCGGCCCATCCGGTGCCTGCCAAAGGCTGCGATAAATCGGCCTGAAAAAACCGTGCGTTATGCACATTGTTGTTCCGGGCATTGGCCGCGGCCCGATCGACCATGGCCTGTACACCTTCCACTGCCACCACCTCACGCGCCTGGCGGGCCAGCGGCAGGGCAAAGTTGCCCAGACCGCAGAACAAGTCCAGCACACGCTCGTCGGCTTGTGGAGCGAGCCAGGCCAAAGCCTGCTCGATCATCGCCGTATTGACCTGGGCATTCACCTGCACGAAATCGCCCGGGCGCCAGGCCAGCTCCAGCTGCCAGGGGGCCAGGGCAAAGCCCAACTGCGCCGCTGGGTCCACGGGCGCCGGCTCACCTTCGCCTTGCAGCCACAGCTGGGCGTTGGCCTGCTCGCAGAACGCTTGCAACCTGGCCTGGTCCTCAGCCGGCAATGGCGCGACGTGGCGCACCAGAACCGCCTCGGCGGTGCCACTGAAAAGCTCTACATGGCCCAGCGCCTGCGGCTTGCTCAACGAACGCAGCACGGTCGGCAAGTGCCGCAAAATGGACTGCAAGGGTTGTACCAGCACTGCGCAATCGTCGATGGCTATGATGTCCTGGCTGGCTTCGGCGCGGAAGCCCACCTCCAGCTGACGCGCCTTGACGTCCCAGCGCACGGCGACACGGGCCCGGCGCCGGTAGCCGAATTCCGGCCCGCTCAGGGGGGCAGCCCACGCCTCGGGTTGCACGCCGGCCACCCGCTGCAACTGCTCGGCGAGTGTGCGCTGCTTCAGCGCCAGTTGCGCTTCGTGCGGCAGGTGCTGCAGGTTGCAGCCACCGCAGCGGTCGTAGTAGCGACATGGCGCCTCACGGCGCTCGGGCGCGGCCTGCAGCAACCGCTCCAGGCGGGCCTCGACCACTTTGCCACGGGCGTTGAGCACCCGCGCCTCCACGGCCTCACCGGCCAAGGCACCGCTGACGAACCAGGTACGCCCGTCGAGGAAGGCGATGCCACGGCCGTCACCGGCCAGGCGCTCGATGTCCAGGCGCTGCTTCTTGCCCACTGGGACCTGCGGGGTGCGATTGCCGCCGGCCGGCTGGAAGCGCAGGCCGCTGTTGCTTTTTTTCTTGGACATTTAGCGTGGATCAAACAGGCCAGTGGACAGATAACGGTCGCCGCGGTCGCAAATGATCGCAACCATGACCGCATTTTCCACTTCGCGGGACAGACGCAACATGGCCGCGACCGCACCACCAGAAGACACGCCGCAGAAAATGCCCTCTTCACGCGCAAGGCGACGGGTGGTGTCTTCGGCTTCCTGCTGCGACATGTCGACCACGCGGTCGACGCGGGTGGCGTCGAAGATTTTCGGCAAATATTCCTCGGGCCAGCGGCGAATGCCCGGAATAGCCGAGCCTTCCATCGGTTGCAGGCCGATGATCTGCACCGCGGGGTTCTGTTCCTTGAGGTACTGCGAGCAGCCCATGATGGTACCGGTGGTCCCCATGGAGCTGACGAAATGGGTAATGGTGCCCTGGGTCTGCTGCCAGATCTCCGGGCCGGTGCTGTTGTAGTGGGCGATCGGGTTGTCGCCGTTGGCGAACTGGTCGAGCACCAGGCCACGGCCTTCGGCCTGCAGCTTCTCGGCCAGGTCACGGGCGCCTTCCATCCCCTCCTCCTTGGTCACCAGGATCAGCTCGGCGCCATAGGCCGTCATGGCGGCCTTGCGCTCGGCGGTGGAGTTGTCGGGCATGATCAGGATCATCTTGTAGCCCTTGATCGCCGCCGCCATCGCCAGGGCGATGCCCGTGTTGCCGGAGGTGGCTTCGATCAGGGTATCGCCTGGCTTGATCTGGCCCCGCAATTCGGCGCGAGCGATCATCGACAGGGCCGGGCGGTCTTTCACCGAGCCGGCAGGATTGTTACCTTCGAGCTTGAGCAGGAGGGTATTGCTGGTTTCGCCAGCGATGCGCTGCAGGCGAACCAGTGGCGTATTGCCGACGCAATCGGCGATGGTTGGGTACTGCAAGGTCATGGCGTATTTCGCAATCCGGACGGCGGGGGTGCCTATCATACCGGCAAACCCTTCGCGGCCATATCACGCAATCTGTAGTGCATATAGCTACAAGCTATAACGGTGTGACATGTGCTGGCTTCTTCGCGGGTGAACCCGCTCCTACAGGGGATTCGCAAGCCTGTAGGAGATTCTATGGCCGGAGGCAAATTTTCAGTAAAAACGCCATCGGCCTCTCTCAGCAACCTCGAGGTACGAGTCAGCGTGCCAGAGAATTTCTCCCCAGCATTGGATACTGCCCGTCAGTTTGGGCGGGCTGCGTTGCAGCCCCAGCCTCAGCTGGCCGGCTTGGCACCTCCGGTATATATCTCGGGCTTCCAGTCGGCCTGATGCCTCATCAGGCCGAAGGCCAGCCGAGCCAAGCGACGTGCAAGGATCACCAAGGCTTGAGTGGTTTTCTTCCCCCGGGCTTGGTGATGGGCGTAATACTGCTTCCAGGTCGCGGTTCGACTGCCGCTCATCGAGGCGTTGTACAGGAGTCTACGGACCTCCGAGTCTCCGCGCTTGCTCAACTTCCCTCTGCCTGCCCATTTACCGGATTGGGAAACCGTTACATCCATGCCTAGATAAGCGACAAAGGCGTCGCTGTTCTTGAACTCGCCGCGCATGAAGGACATCACCAGGCCGGCAGCCGTTAAGAAACCAACACCCGGAAGCCTCTGAACACGGCGCATCTGATCGGAAAGCCCCGCCTTCTTGATCACCGCACGCAGCTGTTTTTCCAGCGAAAGCTCTATGCGTTCGAGCACTTCCTCAACACGTTTGAGTTCTGAGGCAAACAATTTGTCGCCCGACAAGCTCATCCGCAGCATGCCGCGCACTGCTACAAGTTTGGCGCGGCGGCGCAGCAGCACCTGGATCTCACGATGCCCGGCTGGTGGCGGAGTCCAAGCCTTCAAAGAGCCCCGCTCGTTGCTCAGGAAGCGGGCGAGCAAAGCGGCATCATGGGCATCTGTTTTTGCCCGTATAGCAACACTTTCCCGGTACTTACTCAGCCTCAGCCCATCGATAACGTATACCGCGAAGCCCGCAGCATGGGCTTGCTCCGCCATTTCCATGTGATAGGTACTGGTCGCTTCGATGGCCAGCGCTGAGCCTTTGGGCAGCGTCTTGAGCCAGGCTTTGATTGCTTTCGGAGTGTTAGGGATGGCGAAGGATTTGGTATTCGGAGCGGCTTGAATCACCAGTTCATCTTTGGAGGTGTCCACGCCAGCTTCGATTGGGATTGCGGACATTGCCATGAATAGCTGCTCCTTGTAGCGTAGTGTGACTTGAAGGGCACACCCTGGCGCAGGCTTGCTTCTATTGTCGCTTGCTCGCGAGGCATTCCTTATCGGCGCTTGGGTGTTGAAAGGAGGAGGGGTGATTTCTCCTACGGTCTGTACTGCGCGAACAGTCAGAAGCGAGTTATGGCCCTCCTCCTCCCTTCAAGTCCTACCATACAAGCGGGTTTACCCGCGAAGAGGCCGGCACATGCAACGGCAACCTCATCCACAAGCGCAACCCGCGTTTGCCATTCTGCGCCCACAAGGTGCCGCCCTGGCGCTGGATGGCACTGCGGGCGATGCTCAGCCCCAGGCCGAAGCCACCATCCCCGGGCCGCGAACCGTCCAACCGCGAAAACGGCGCGAAGATCCGTTCCAGGTCTTCTTCAGCCACCCCGCCACCCTCATCCTCAAGCCACAACCACCAATAGCTACCCTCACGCTGCCCACCCAACCGCACCACACCCTCGGCCGGCGAGTGGCGAATGGCATTGCGCAAGATGTTCTCCAGCGCCTGAGCCAGGTGGTTGAGGTTGCCCTGCACCCAGCAGTCGGCCGGTACTTCGCAGCGCAGTTGCGCAGGCGACCAGCCGCTCTCGTAGCTGGCATTTTCGGCCAGCAACTCCCACAAGGCGTGGACCTCGATCGGCTCAAGGTTCATCGGCGCACGCTCGGCGTCCTGCCAGGCCAGTTGCAGGGTGTCTTCAACCAATTGCTGCATGCAGTCCACTTCACGGATCAGGCGATCACGCAGACGCTGCAGGTCGGTTTCACCATCGCAGGCCACCCGCAGCCGGCTCAGCGGCGTGCGCATTTCGTGGGACAGGTCGCGCAGCAACTGCTGCTGCATAGCCACCGTGCCTTGCAGCCGCTCGGCCATCTGGTCAAAGGCACGCGCCAGTTCGCCCAATTCGTCATGCCGGGCGATGGTGCGCGAGTCCAGGCGGGCCGACAGCTGATCGGCCCGCCAGGCATTGGCCTGCTCGCGAAGTTGGTTCAGCGGCACGATCAGCATGCGGTACAGGCCTACACACAACAGCAAGGTGAACAGCCCCGGGATGATGCCGTTGGTGACAATGCGCCACAGCAAGCGGTGCTGGCCCGGATTGAAGCGCTGCGGCAGTTCGATCACCAGCATGCCCTGCTCCGGCGCCCCCGGGAACGGTATGCGCACCCACGGCTGGTCGACACTGCGCCGACTCATCGGCCAATCGACACCGCGCAGGCGCGTCAGACGCTGCATGATCTGTGGGTTGAGTGTGGCGCTGTCGAGCGGGCGCAGGTTGATGTCGAGCACCCCGACCCAGCCCCGTTCGCGCTGATGCATGGCCGCCACCCACTGGTCCAGCCCTGCCCGCCCGCCACTGCGCCAGGCCTGTTCAGCTTCGGCGGCATAACCCCGCAAGGTCTGGCGTGCCGGCTCCGAGAGGAAGGCATTCTGGGTTTCCATGTGCCGGCCCCAGGTATAACTGAGGCCGATCATCAGCAGGCAGAAGCCCACCAGCAAGATGGCCAGCTTCCAGAACAGCGAATGGCGGTCGAGCATGGTTCACTCCGCCTCGCTGGCACTGAGCACGTAACCCTTGCCCCACACGGTGCGGATCTGCCGTTCGTGATAACCGATGCCCTTGAGCTTGCGACGGATCTGGCTGACGTGCATGTCCAGGCTACGGTCATGCCGTGAATAGCCGCGCTGCAACACGTGCTGGTACAGGAATGGCTTGCTGAGGACTTCGTCGAGGTTGCGGTTGAGGATGTCCAGCAGGCGGTATTCGCTGGGGGTCAGGCCTGCCAGGCGGCTATTCAGGCGCACGTCGCACAGCCTTTCATCAAACTGCAGCTCGCCGCAGCCGGCTTGCTCCAGCGGGCCCTGATGCCGCCGCTCCAGTGCCACGCGGCGCAGAATCGCCTCGATGCGCACCTGCAACTCGGCCATGCTGAATGGCTTGGGCAGGTAATCGTCGGCGCCGCGCTGAAAGCCGCTGATACGATCCGCCTCGGCCCCCAGCGCCGACATCATGATCACCGGTGTGGTGCTGTGCCTGCGCAACTGCGCCAAGGCGTCCAGCCCATCAAGCCCGGGCAGCAGGATGTCCATCAGCACCACATCGAAAGCCTGGCGGCCAGCCGTTTCCAGGCCCTCCAGGCCATTGCGGCACCAGGTGACCTGGCAGCCGCCACGCTGCAGCTCTTCCTGCAGATAGGCACCAAGCACCGGGTCGTCCTCGATGGCAAGGATGTTGGTGTTGTAAATAGATACAGGATTCATTGGCAACTGCCATGCATTCTCAATTGCGTGATTATTGAGCATTCGCCACCTGCCAGGCAACCGCACTGCGACCAATGCCTCGGCAACGGCGCATAACACGTACTAAAGAGATGCAATGGTGCGGCAGGCGGAGTAACTTCGCGGCTTGGCCGTTACCACTTGACGGCATCCAGGCACATCAGAGGAGGCGAGTGTGCTCGATCGCTTGGGAATCCGCAGCCGGGTACTGCTGCTGGCACTGCTACCGGCCGGCTTGATGGCCCTGGTGCTGGGTAGCTATTTCACCTGGCTGCAACAGAACGACCTGCGCACCCAGCTGCTGCAGCGCGGCAAGATGATCGCCGAACAACTGGCGCCCCTGGCCGCACCCGCCATGGCCCGGCTCGCGCCTGCGCAACTGGAGAGAATTGCCGCACAAACCCTGGAGCAGGCCGATGTGCGCGCAGTGGCGTTTCTGGCCCCGGACCGCACGCGCCTGGCCCACGCCGGCCCGAGCATGCTCAATCTGCCGCCCAGCGGCGGTACCGGCACCCAACTCCTGCAGCGCAGTGGCAACGACGCCACCCGCTACCTGATGCCAGTTTTCGGCCACCACCGCGACCTGGCCACCGACGCCGTGCCGGCCGAAGCCGAGCGCCTGCTGGGCTGGGTAGAGATCGAGCTGTCGCACGACGGCACGCTGCTGCGCGGCTACCGCAACCTGTTCACCAGCCTGTTGCTGATCCTCGCCTGCCTGGCACTCAGCGGCCTGTTGGCGCTGCGCATGAGCCGCACCATCAACGACCCCATCGAACGCATCAAGCACGCGGTCAATCAGCTCAAGGACGGCCACCTCGAAGAACGCCTGCCGACCATGGGCAGCCATGAGCTGGACGAACTGGCCCACGGCATCAACCGCATGGCCGAAACCCTGCAGAATGCCCACGAAGAACTGCAACACAGCATCGACCAGGCCACCGAAGACGTGCGCCAGAACCTGGAAACCATCGAAATCCAGAACATCGAGCTGGACATGGCGCGCAAAGAGGCACTTGAGGCCAGCCGCATCAAGTCGGAGTTCCTGGCCAACATGAGCCACGAAATCCGCACCCCGCTCAATGGCATCCTCGGCTTTACCCACCTGCTGCAAAAAAGCGAGATGACACCGCGCCAGCTCGACTACCTGAACACCATCGAGAAGTCTGCTGACAACTTGCTGGGAATCATCAACGAGATCCTCGATTTCTCCAAGATCGAGGCCGGCAAGCTGGTGCTCGACAGCATACCGTTCAACCTGCGGGACCTGATCCAGGACACCCTGACCATCCTCGCTCCGGCCGCCCACGCCAAGCAGCTGGAATTGCTGAGCCTGATCTACCGCGACACACCTGCTTCGCTGGTAGGCGACCCGTTGCGGCTCAAGCAGATCCTCACCAACCTGGTCAGCAACGCCATCAAGTTCACCCGCGAAGGCACCATCGTCGTGCGCGCCATGCTGGAAGACGAGCACGAAGACTGCGCGCAGTTGCGCATCAGCGTGCAGGACACCGGCATCGGCCTGTCACCTCAGGATGTGCGCACACTGTTCCAGGCCTTCAGCCAGGCTGACAACTCACTGGCCCGCCAGCCCGGCGGCACCGGTCTGGGGCTGGTGATTTCCAAGCGCCTGATCGAACAGATGGGCGGCGAGATCGGTGTCGACAGTACCCCGGGCGAAGGTTCGCAGTTCTGGATCAGCCTCAACCTGCCCAAGGCTCATGACGATGCCGAAGCGCTGCCACCGCAGCCATTGCTGGGCCGCCGTGCCGCCATTGTCGATGGCCACGAACTGGCGCGCCAGGCACTGGAGCACCAGCTGGAAGACTGCGGCCTCAGCGTGAGCCTGTTCGCCTCCTACGACCAGTTGCTGCAGGGGGTGCAGGCCGCCAGCCAGGCCGGCCTGCCCTTCGAGTTCGCGGTGCTCGGTGCCAACCTGGGTAACCTGTCGCCCGAGCAACTGGGCCATTATCATCAGCAGCTCGAGCGTTACCACTGCCAATGCGTAGTGCTGTGCCCGACCACCGAGCAGGCGCTGTACCACCCGTACCTGCCCAACGGCCATGGCCAGTTGCTGTCCAAGCCGACCTGCACCCGCAAGCTGCGGCGCCTCTTGCTGGAGCTGGTGCAACCTCGCCGTCCGCTGGCCGAGGGGAGCAACCCCAACGGCCAGCGACGACCGAAAATACTCTGCGTCGACGACAATGCCGCCAACCTGCTGCTGGTAAAAACCCTGCTCGAAGACCTGGGTGCCGAGGTACTGGCCGTCAACAATGGTTATGCGGCGGTACAGGCCGTGCAGGAAGAATTGTTCGACCTGGTGCTGATGGATGTGCAGATGCCCGGCATGGACGGCCGCGCCTGTACCGAACAGATCCGCCTGTGGGAGAACACCCAGAGCGGCAACCCGCTGCCGATCGTCGCCCTCACTGCCCATGCCATGGCCAACGAAAAACGCGCGTTGTTGCACAGCGGCATGGACGACTACCTGACCAAACCGATCAGCGAACGGCAACTGGCCCAGGTGGTGATGAAGTGGACCGGCCTGAGCCTGGGCACACCGCAGCAGGCGCAGGCCGAGCTGCTGACCAACGGCGACGAACTGAAGGTACTCGACCCCGAAGAGGGCCTGCGCCTGGCCGCTGGCAAGGCAGATCTGGCCGCTGACATGCTGAGCATGCTGCTGGCCTCCCTGGATACGGACCGCGAAGCCATACGCGCCGCCCGCGCAGCCGATGACCGAAATGGCCTGATCGAGCAGGTACACCGTCTGAACGGTGCCTCACGCTATTGCGGCGTGCCGCAGTTACGGGCAGCGTGTCAACGCAGCGAGACCTTGCTGAAGCAGGACAATCCCCAGGCGCAGCAGGCCCTGGATGAACTGGACAGCGCGATCAGCCGGCTGGCGGCACAGGCCAGATTGAGCGCTTGAGGGGATCTGGGCCACGCTGGGCATGCCTTGACAGGCAGTGACCCACCCAAGACATGCATTGCAAAGGAGTTCGACCATGCGCGCCCTGTTGTTCAGCAGCCAGCACTACGATCAGGAAAGCTTCACCAAGGCTGCCGGCGGCACCGCCCTGGAGCTGCATTTCCAGCCCGCCCGCCTGACCCTCGACACCGCCGCCCTGGCAGATGGCTTTGAGGTGGTCTGCGCCTTCATCAATGACGAACTCGACGCGCCGGTGCTGCAGCGCCTGGCCGCCGCTGGCACGCGGTTGATCGCCCTGCGCTCGGCCGGCTACAACCACGTCGACCTGGCCGCCGCCCAGCGCTTGGGGCTGGCCGTGGTGCGGGTGCCGGCCTACTCGCCACACGCCGTTGCCGAGCATGCCGTGGCGCTCATCCTGGCACTCAACCGGCGTCTGCATCGGGCCTACAACCGCACCCGCGAAGGTGACTTCACCCTGCACGGGCTGACCGGCTTCGACCTGCACGGGAAAACCGTCGGGGTGGTCGGTACCGGCCAGATCGGGGTCGCCTTCGCTCGCATCATGGCCGGTTTCGGCTGCCAGCTGCTGGCTTACGACCCCTACCCCAACCCAGAGCTGCTGGCCCTTGGCGCCCGCTACCTGCCCCTGCCCGAGCTATTGCGCGAAGCCCGCATCATCAGCCTGCACTGCCCACTGACCGAGCACACTCGCCACCTGATCAACGCGCAAAGCCTGGCCCAGTTGCAGCCCGGCGCCATGCTGATCAACACCGGTCGCGGTGCGTTGGTCGACACCCCGGCGCTGATCGACGCACTGAAAAGCGGCCAGCTTGGCTACCTGGGCCTGGACGTCTACGAAGAAGAAGCCCAACTGTTCTTCGAGGACCGCTCCGACCTGCCCTTGCAAGACGATGTGCTGGCTCGGCTGCTGACCTTCCCCAACGTGATCATCACCGCCCACCAGGCTTTCCTCACCCGCGAGGCGCTGGATGCCATTGCCGCGACCACACTGGACAACATCAACCGCTGGGCGGCAGGCAATCCACAGAACCTGGTGATGGGTTAATGCTAGGATACGCGGCATTTCTGGAGGACCCATGGTCGAACACGATTTTCGCTACACCCTTTTCAACCCGCAACACACCCTGATCGAGTGCCGCGCTTTGGTGCCGGGCCGCTATCAGGTCACGGGCAACGGCGGTTCGATGCAAAAAGGCGACAGCCTGCTGGTCACGCTCAAGGGCAGCAAGGATTTGTCCATGCGCCTGACCGTGGAAAGCGTGCGCCACCTGATCAACCCACGCGGCCAGTGGGTGGCCGTGGCGAACGGCCCGGTATTCAACGAGCTGGAAATCCTCACCTGGCAGGTCGAGTGCGATCGCTGCGATGCGGTGCTGGGCTTCGAGTTCGCAGTAGACGCCAAGCTCGGCAAGGCAGCTCGTCAGCCGGCTGCCAGCGCCCGTATCGCAGAGCTGGGCTGGGCCAGCCGTGGCGAAAAACACCTGTGTCCGCGTTGCCAGGAGAGCGCCGAGTGAAGAATCTGCTGACCGGCGTGCTGATTGCAACCGGCCTGCTCGGCTGCGCCACTGAACCTTCCAGGCTGCAGCAGGAACGCAGCTACGTGCTGGAGTGGATTGGCGAACGACCACTGATCGACTACAGCCACCTGACCTTGACCCTGGCCAGCGACGGCCGTGCCTATGGCAACGGCGGCTGCAACCACTGGTTTGCGCCTTACACGCTCGATGGCGAACACCTGAGCTTCGGCAAGGTCGGCAAGACCCGCAAGCTGTGCGCACCCGCGCTGATGGAACAGGAAAAGCGCTTCCTGCAGGCGCTGGAAACGGTAGAGCGTTGGGATGTGTCACCGGTGGGGCAGATGCGCTTCTGGCCAGCCGAAGGCAAGCCGCTGCGCTTCTGGCCCGAGGAAGGCTGAGGATTGCCGGGGCCGCGAAAGCGGCCCCGAATGCATCAGGCGCCTTTCAGGGCCTTGATCTTGGCCTGCAACCCTTCCAGGGTCTGCTCGCCCATCAACTGCTCACGCACCTTGCCCTTGTCGTCGATGATGTAGGTCACCGGCAACGCCTCGCTGCGCGGCAGGTCATAGCGCTCGGCCGGGTCCTGGGCAAGCACGGTGAAACCGATACCCAGGGTTTCGGCAGCCTGCTTCAGGTCCTGCCCCTGCAGGCCATCGAAGTTCACCCCCACCACCTTGACGCCATCAGCCGCCCATTGCTTGGCCGCCGCGTTCAGTTCCGGGATTTCGGTACGGCACGGTCCGCACCATTCAGCCCAATAGTTGAGCACCAGCCAGTGCCCTTCGATCTGTTCGGCCTTAACCGTATTACCGTGTTGGTCCACGCCGTAATCGGCACCGCAACCACCGAGCAACAGGCTCGCGGTGATGGCCAGTACTGCTGCCAGACGCCTTGCCATGGGTCAATCCTTCTCGAGTTTTAAAGCAAATTGGTCAGTCGCTGCGGTTAGAATAGCCGCCACACCCAGCTGGATGCGACCCGACATGACTGACCTCACGCTCTATCATAACCCGCGCTGCTCGAAATCCCGCGGCGCCGTGGAACTGCTCGAAGCCCGCGGCCTGGCCCCGACCATCGTGCGCTACCTGGAAACCCCGCCCGACGCGGACACCCTCAAGGCCCTGCTCGGCAAGCTGGGCATCGCCCCGCGTCAGTTGCTGCGCAGCGGCGAGGACGAATATAAAGCGCTGAACCTGGCCGACCCGGCACTGACCGACGCGCAACTGATCGAGGCCATGGCCCAGCACCCCAAACTGATCGAACGGCCGATCCTGGTTGCCGGCGACAAGGCCGTGGTCGGTCGCCCGCCGGAAAAGGTGCTGGAGATCCTGCCGTGAGCGCGCCCTACATCCTGGTGCTGTATTACAGCCGCCATGGCGCGACCAGCGAAATGGCCCGGCACATCGCCCGCGGTATCGAGCTGGCCGGCATGGAGGCGCGTCTGCGCACGGTGCCGGCTATTTCCACCGAATGCGAAGCGGTGGCCCCGGATATTCCGGCCAGTGGCGCGCTGTACGCCACCCTTGATGACCTGCGCCACTGCGCTGGCCTGGTACTGGGCAGCCCGACCCGCTTCGGCAACATGGCAGCGCCACTCAAGTACTTCCTGGACGGCACCAGCAGCCTTTGGCTCGGCGGTGAGCTGGTCGGCAAACCGGCTGGCGTGTTCACCTCCACCGCCAGCCTGCACGGCGGCCAGGAAACCACCCTGCTGTCGATGATGCTGCCGCTGATGCACCACGGCATGCTGGTGATGGGCCTGCCCTACAGCGAGTCGGCACTGCTCGAGACCCGTGGTGGCGGCACGCCTTATGGCGCCAGCCACCACGCAGGCGCCGATGGCAAGCGCGAACTCGACCCACACGAAATCGCCCTGTGCCGCGCCCTGGGCCAACGCCTGGCGACCACGGCCAAGGCCCTGGAGGCGGCGCGTGGCTAGAAAGCCCAAGGCATTGCCGCCGGTCCAATGGCTGGTACCACGCCTGCGCCTGACGCGGGCATTGAGCCTGGCATGCTTCTTCGGCCTGATCGCCCTGCTGGTGGTGAACAACCTGTGGTTCGCCAACCTGCATGGGGCCAGGGTCGAGGTGATCCTGGCGATCGAGCTGGTGCCGTTGCTGTTGCTGTTGCCAGGCATGCTGAAAGGCAGCGCCCGGGCGCATGCCTGGACCTGCTTCGTGGTGAATATCTATTTCATCAAGGGCGTGCTGGCGGCGTTCGACCCGGCGCGGGCGGTATTCGGCTGGCTTGAAGTGCTGGTGAGCCTGGGGCTGTTCATTGCCGGGCTACTGTACGTGCGCTGGAAGTTCCAGCATGAGCGGCGCATGGCGGGCGAAGGCAGTTAGATTTTTCGCGGGCACGCCCGCTCCCACAGGTACTGCACAGGCCTTAAGTGCGGTGCGATTACTGTGGGAGCGGGCATGCCCGCGAATGGGAGCAACACAAGGCTCAATGGTTGACGGTGTGCGCCAGCATCACCGACAACTGGCACAGCGGCCGCCCGCTCTCTGCATGCCACTGGTTGAACGCCTGCTGCACCAGAGCCAGGTCGCGCTGGCTGGTTGGCTGCTTGTCGATCACCTTCTGCGCAATCAACGCCGCTGCCATGTCATCGGTCGGGATGAACGTGTCCTTGCCGACCATGCGCAAGAACCGTGGCGCCGACAACCCGCCCAACTGGTTGCCGTGCTTGGCCAGGTACTTCCACAAGCCGACAATGTCGGTCACTGGCCAATCGGCGATGAATGCACCAAAACTGCCATGCGCCTTGGCGATATCCAGCACCATTTGCGCATTGCGTGGCACGCTCTTGAGCTTGCCCAGGTGGCGGATAATGCGCTCATCCTGCATCAACCGCTCCAGATGCTCGGCGCCCATCAGCACCACTTTCTCCGGGTCGAAGCCAAAGAACACCTGCTCGAACGCCGGCCACTTGGCATCCACCAGGCTGTGCTTGAGCCCCGCGCGGAACACGCGCAGGGCCAATGTCGACAGGTAGCGGTCGTCACTGATGTCGCGCAGTTGCGCCGGCGTGCGCGGCTGCGGCAGGAAAGCCTCCAGCGCCTGGGCCGAACCAAAGCGGTTCAGGCAATACTCATGCAACCACTGGTAATCACGCATGGGCTCAGATGTTCAGCACGTCGAGGAAACGCGGGGTAGCGTTTTCGTCGATCTTCAGGCTGGTGAAGTCAAACAGGTTCCGGTCGGCCAACTGCGACGGTGCCACATTCTGCAGGGCACGGAAGATGCTCTCGGTACGGCCCGGGTGCTTGCGTTCCCACTCCACCAGCATGTCCTTGACCACCTGGCGCTGCAGGTTTTCCTGCGAGCCGCACAGGTTGCACGGGATGATCGGGAATGCCTTCATGTCCGAGTAGGCCTGGATGTCCCTCTCGCTGCAGTAGGCCAGCGGGCGGATCACCACGTTGCGGCCATCGTCGGCGCGCAGCTTCGGCGGCATGCCCTTGAGCGCACCGTTGAAGAACATGTTGAGGAAGAAGGTTTCGACGATGTCGTCGCGATGATGCCCCAGCGCCATCTTGGTAGCGCCGATTTCGTCGGCGAAGGTGTACAGGGTACCGCGGCGCAGGCGCGAACACAGCGAGCAAGTCGTCTTGCCTTCGGGTACCAGCTCCTTTACCACCGAGTAGGTATCCTTCTCGACGATGTGGTACTCGACCCCCAGCTCCTTGAGGTAGGCCGGCAGTACGTGCTCAGGGAAGCCCGGCTGTTTCTGGTCCATGTTCACCGCAACGATCTCGAACGTGATCGGTGCCACCTTCTGCAGGTGCAACAGAACGTCGAGCATGGTGTAGCTGTCCTTGCCGCCGGACAGGCAGACCATGACCTTGTCGCCATCCTCGATCATGTTGTAGTCGGTGATGGCTTCGCCAGCGAGACGACGCAGGCGTTTTTGCAGTTTGTTCTGGTTGACCGAGAGGGTGCCCATAGCGCTTGGATCCGCGAGGTGTGACAAAAGCCGGCTATTTTACGCACAAACGCGACGCCGCTGTAGGCATTCCGATAAAGACTTCATTGTAATCAACAGCACGGCTTACAGCGCAATTTGCTCTAAAAAGCGCGGTTTATGTAGGTAACGGCTTCCTATACTGCGACATAAGGCCACATTACCGCTTGCATCGGTGTTAGGGCCTCGGGCCGCTTACGCTCCATATTGGGGGGCGTTTGGCAACATTGAGAGGAGTGATCGGCATGATTCATCACGTTGTGGGGCTGTTTACCCATCCCGATCAGGAATGGCGGGAGATTCGTGGCGAAGAAGAAACCATCAGCCACATGTACCTGACACACACCCTGATCCTCGCGGCGATTCCGGCCGTTTCGGCGTTTATCGGCACTACCCAGGTGGGCTGGGTGATCGGTGACCGACCAGCAGTGATGCTGACCATGGAAAGCGCAATCTGGATGAGCATCATGTCCTACCTGGCCATGCTCGCCGGAGTGGCGGTAATGGGCGCGTTCATCCACTGGATGGCCCGCACCTACGATGCCAACCCGTCCATGGCGCAATGCATCGCTTTTGCCACTTACACCGCCACCCCCTTGTTCATCGGCGGCCTGGCGGCGCTTTACCCGCACCTGTGGCTGGGCATGCTGATCGGCACTGCCGCCATCTGCTACACGGTGTACCTGCTGTATGTCGGCTTGCCGACGTTCATGAACATACCGTCGGATGAAGGCTTCCTGTTCTCCAGCTCGGTGCTGGCAGTGGGCTTGGTAGTACTGGTGGCAATCATGGCCGCTACCGTGATTATCTGGGGACTGGGCGTGGGGCCCGTCTACACCAACTAGAACAGACCGAACCAACACTGGGGCATCAACCAGGGGCCGCCGCAAGGCGGCCTCTGGCTGTGCGCTGACCGGTGACTCGGCAAGCCACCTGCGCTTGCGGCATAATGCCTGGTCAGGAGAACCGCCCCGCCATGCCCGAGCAGCTCAAACAACGCGTCGAAACCTGTTACCAGCAAGCCGAAGCCTTTTTCAAACGCCGCTTCCCGCGCCCCGAAGTCAGCTTCAAACTGCGCGGGCAAAAAGCCGGCGTCGCCCACCTGCACGAGAATCTGCTACGTTTCAACCTGCAGCTCTACCGCGAAAACCAGGAAGACTTCCTGCGCCAGACCGTGGCCCATGAAGTGGCACACCTGGTTGCCCACCAACTGTTTGGCGACCGCATCCAGGCCCATGGTGAAGAGTGGCAGCTGATCATGCGCGGGGTGTATGAACTGCCGCCCAATCGTTGCCACAACTATGACGTGCAACGGCGCGCAGTGACCCGCTACATCTACCGCTGCCCGTGCCCGCAAAGCGACTTCCCGTTTACCGCGCAGCGGCACAAGCTGGTGCACCAAGGGCGGCGATACCTGTGCAAGCGGTGCCGGGAAGTCCTGGTGTACAGCGGCGAGACGCGGGTCGAATAGATCGGGGGTCGTACAATTCCCGAGACGTGCGCTGCCCCGCGTAGGAGCGGGTTTACCCGCGAAAGGGCCGGAACAGGCAATGCACAAATCCCAGGCATAAGAAAGGCGACCCGAAAGTCGCCTTCCTCTACCCGCCTGCGCCTTACTTCTCGACGAAGGCACGTTCGATCAGGTAGTCACCCGGCTCGCGCATGCGCGGGGAGATCTTCAGGCCGAAGCTGTCCAGCACTTCGCTGGTCTCGTCGAGCATGCTCGGGCTGCCGCAGATCATCGCGCGGTCGTCTTGCGGGTTGATCGGCGGCAGGCCGATGTCGCTGAACAGCTTGCCGCTGCGCATCAGGTCGGTCAGACGGCCCTGGTTTTCGAACGGCTCGCGGGTCACGGTCGGGTAGTAGATCAGCTTGTCGCGAACCGACTCACCGAAGAACTCGTTCTGCGGCAGGTGCTCGGTGATGAACTCGCGGTAGGCCACTTCGTTCACATAGCGCACGCCGTGCACCAGGATCACTTTTTCAAAGCGCTCGTAGGTTTCCGGGTCCTGGATGACGCTCATGAACGGCGCCAGACCAGTGCCGGTGCTCAGCAGGTACAGGTGCTTGCCAGGATTCAGGTCGTCGAGGACCAGGGTGCCGGTAGGCTTCTTGCTGATGATGATCTCATCGCCTTCCTTCAGGTGCTGCAGCTGCGAGGTCAGCGGGCCGTCCGGCACCTTGATGCTGAAGAATTCAAGGTGCTCTTCCCAGTTTGGCGAAGCGATGGAGTAGGCACGCATGAGCGGACGGCCGTTGTCCTGCTGCAGGCCGATCATCACGAACTGACCGTTCTCGAAGCGCAGGCCCGGGTCGCGGGTGCACTTGAAGCTGAACAGGGTGTCGTTCCAGTGGTGCACACTGAGGACACGTTCGTGGTTCATGTTGCTCATCGATGGGGCTCCTGAAGAAAAACGCGCGCGCAAAGCGCACAGTTGCGCAATAGTTTAGGGGCAGCGACAATATCTGTTAACTGGATTATCAAGATATGTGTTATCGGTTATATCGATATGCGATTCACACTCCGTCAAATGCAAGTCTTCGTCGCCGTCGCCCAGCACCAAAGCGTCTCTCGGGCCGCCAGCCTGTTGGCGCTGTCGCAGTCGGCCGCCAGTACCTCTATCACGGAACTGGAGCGGCAATCGAGCTGCCAGCTGTTCGACCGTGCCGGCAAACGCCTGGCCCTCAATGCCCTGGGCCATCAATTGCTGCCACAAGCAGTAGCCCTGCTTGACCAGGCCAAGGAAATCGAAGACCTGCTCAACGGCAAATCCGGTTTCGGCTCACTGGCGGTCGGCGCCACGCTCACCATCGGCAACTACCTGGCCACCCTGCTGATCGGCAACTACATGCAGACACACCCGGAAAGCCAGGTAAAACTGCATGTTCAAAATACTGCGCATATCGTGCAACAGGTCGCGCACTACGAAATTGATCTGGGTCTAATCGAAGGTGACTGCAATCACCCCGACCTGGAAGTTCAGCCGTGGGTCGAGGACGAACTGGTGGTGTTCTGTGCGCCACAGCACCCACTGGCGAAACTGGGCCGCGCCGATATCGAAAGCCTTTCGCAAGAGGCGTGGATCCTGCGCGAACAAGGCTCAGGCACGCGCCTGACCTTCGACCAGGCCATGCGCCATCACCGCGCCAACCTCAATATTCGCCTGGAGCTGGAGCACACCGAAGCGATCAAGCGCGCGGTGGAGTCGGGCCTGGGCATCGGTTGCATTTCACGTCTGGCCCTGCGTGACGCCTTCCGCCGTGGCAGCCTGGTACCTGTGGAAACACCGGAGCTGGACCTGCTGCGCCAGTTCTACTTCATCTGGCACAAACAGAAGTACCAGACCTCGGCCATGCGTGAGTTTCTCGAGCTATGCCGCAACTTCACTGCGGGCTTTACCCGCAGTGACGAGATCGTGCTGCCGCCGATCGCTTAAAGCAGGATCACACCCCACACCAGCGCCACCATGGTCAGGGCCACCAGCTGTGCGGCGCTGCCCATGTCCTTGGCATTTTTCGACAGCGGGTGGCGCTCGAGCGAAATGCGATCGATGGCCGCCTCCACCGCCGAGTTGAACAGCTCGACGATCAGCCCCAGCAGGCAAACGGCGATCATGATTGCCCGCTCGGCGCGGCTGACCGGCAGCCAGAAGGCGATCGGGATCAGCAGCACGTTGAGCAGCACCAGCTGGCGGAATGCGGCCTCGCCCTTGAAGGCGGCACGCAGGCCGTCCAGCGAGTAGCCAGCGGCGTTGAAGATGCGTTTGAGGCCGGTCTGGCCCTTGAATGGCGATGTCATGTGAGTCACTTCACAGCAGAAAGGCCAGCAGACTAGACCGGCTCGGGTCAAAAAAGCGTGAAGCCACACGCAGTCAGTTGCTGGCAACCGATTCAAGTTGTTGCAGCAGCAGTGCAGCCTGGGTCCGGGTACGCACGCCCAGTTTACGGAAGATCGCGGTTACGTGGGCCTTGATGGTCGCTTCCGACACGCTCAGCTCATAGGCGATCTGCTTGTTCAGCAAGCCTTCGCAGACCATGGTCAGTACGCGGAACTGCTGCGGCGTGAGGCTGGCCAAGCCTTCGCTGGCGGCCTTGGCCTCGGCCGAAACATCGACCTTTTCGAACGCCTGCGGCGGCCACCAGACCTCGCCGTCGAGTACCTTGCGCACCGCATCCTGGATCACTTCCAGGGTGCTGGACTTGGGAATGAAACCACTGGCGCCGAACTCGCGGGACTTGACCACCACGGCGGCCTCTTCCTGTGCCGAAACCATCACCACGGGGATCTGCGGGTACTGCCCGCGGAGCAGCACCAGACCGGAAAAACCGTAGGCACCCGGCATGTTCAAGTCCAGCAGCACCAAGTCCCAGTCGGCTTTTTCGCTCAGGCGGGTTTCCAGTTCGGCAATGCTTGCGACTTCGACCAGACGCACATCGGAGCCAAGCCCGAGGGTAACGGCCTGGCGCAGGGCGCCACGGAACAGTGGGTGGTCATCGGCAATCAGGATTTCGTATGTGGCCATCGATCTAAGGATCCTGTTCTGTGCCAGGCACTCGAGGGGAAGGGAAGCGCCCGGCGGGGAATCGGCGCCAAGGATGCCGAGCACGGTCAAGGGAGATCAAGCCAATCGCCCTGCCGTCTCGCCCACCCTGGCTGCCAGCTCCGTCATTATGAACCAAAGCAGGGGTTGTGCCCCTTGGACTATAGGAAGGTATGCAAACGCTGGTGGGTGTCGTCCTGCTCGTCAAGCGGCAGCCGCCGCTTGCCGCTCAGGTAATGCAGGCTGAACACATCCAGATAGGCATCCAGCGCCTGCGAAGCCTGGCCATCGCCAGCAAGGTCCAGGCACATCGCCGCAACTTCTGCCGTACAGAAATGATCATCGCGCTTGGAGCGCCGCAGGCGGTAGCGCGACATCTGCTCGGCTTGCAGGCTCAACACCGGGAAGCGGTCCAGGTACGGGCTTTTGCGGAACATCTTGCGCGCTTCGGTCCAGGTGGCATCCAGCAGGATGAACAATGGCCGCTTGCCCGGCTCCCGCACCACCTCGCTGACCACCCGCTCCTGGGCAACGAACTCGCCCGGAAAAACGATATAGGGCTGCCAGCGCGGGTCATCGAGCAAGGCCAGCAGTCGCTCGTCAACTGCGGTGCGCAACCAGCCGAAGGCCCAGGTGTCTTCAATCAGGTCGGCAATCAACCAGCCGGTGTTGGTGGGTTTCAGCGGCTCGGTGTCGTGCATCAGCAGGCACACACCCGCGTCAGCCTGCACCCTAGGCTTCCAGGCACACAGGCAATGGGTGGCGATGACCCGGCAATCCGGGCAACGCTCGGCACGCGAGCCACGGGCGATGAAAGGCTTGTTGCTGCGGGCCAGGCGTTCGGCGCGCAGACGCGCTACCGCATGGCTCATGCCGGCAGGCCTCTGGACAGATTGAAAATGGGCACAGGGATGACTCGGAAAAAACAAGGCGGCCAGTCTACCAGAACAGGTGGCAATTGCTGTGCAGCCAGCAAAGCGCTCCTTATAATCGGACTTCTACCGTGCCGGTCCTCGCCACGCGCAATTTTACGGAACGCCGTTGACCCGCGCATGTCAAAGCGCCAGTCATCGAACCAGGAGAGATTCATGCTGCGCCTTATCGCCCCCGCCCTGAGCCTGCTGCTCGCCCTGCCTCTGGCAGCCCAGGCGGCATCCAAGCAGGATTACGACCTGAACACCCTGCTGCAGAAGGTCGCCAAAGAGAGCAGCGTCGGAACCCCACGCGCAATCAACGAGGACATCCTCGATCAGGGTTACACCGTTGAAGGCAAGGCGCTGGTCAACCACCTGAGCGTACGCCAGAGCCACGCAGCACGCATGCAGGCCAACCCTGAGCAGGTGCGCAGCCAGCTCGGCGACAGCGTGTGCCGCAACAACGGCTTCCGCAACCTGATGTCCAAGGGCGCCGTCATGGTCTACCGCTTCACGGTCTACAAGACCAACCAGCCAGTCATGGACCAAGCCTTCGACAACGCCAGCTGCGTGGCCGGCAACAAGAAGAAGTAAGCACAGCGTCAACGCTACGCCTTTTCGTCCTCATGAGCGTGCCAGCGCCCTTCAGCGGCATCGGCGCGCATCTCCGCCAACAGCGCCTGCAAGTATCGCGACCGGCACTCCAGCCCCGACAGCCTGCGGCGGCACTCGGCTTCAAGGCTCAGGTGATGCACCTGGGCCGCGTTCTCCAGCTGCTGGTAGAGCTGCCAGTCCACTTCGATGACCAAGCGATGCATACCGCCACCTCCTGCATCGACACGTTTCACTCTACCAGTTAACCAAACCCGTGCTGCCGATGGCCGCAGGCCGACAGGCGGCGGCGCCGAACACCTCGGCACGATCGGGCGCAAGGGTCTAGATTGAGGTCAGAGGTATTGGTGCAGAAGGAGACGTCGCATGCCTTACCATTCGAATGAACTGCTGTTCAGCCACTTCCGCGACAACAATATCGATCTGAGCAATATCGAAGCACAACTGCAACTGGTTGCCCCCAACAGCCCCAACCTGCCGCTCTACCGCGACATGATGCTGACCATCCTGCGCATGGCCCATGACGACAGCGACCGCTGGAGCGCCAAGATCACCCTGCAGGCCCTGCGCGAACTGGACCAGTCGTTCCGGACCCTGCAGCGCTACAAGGACCGACGCAAAGTGACCGTGTTCGGCTCGGCACGCACCCCGCTGGAGCATCCGATGTACGCCCTGGCCCGCGAGCTGGGCGCCACTCTGGCGCGCTCCGACCTGATGGTTATCACCGGCGCCGGCGGCGGCATCATGGCGGCCGCCCACGAAGGCGCCGGCAGCGAGCACAGCCTGGGCTTCAACATCACCTTACCCTTCGAACAACATGCCAACCCGACGGTGAACGGTACCGACAAATTACTGCCGTTCCACTTTTTCTTCATCCGCAAGCTGTTCTTCGTCAAGGAGGCCGACGGCCTGGTGCTGTGCCCTGGCGGCTTCGGCACCCTGGATGAAGCGCTGGAGGTACTGACCCTGATCCAGACCGGCAAGAGCCCACTGGTGCCGGTGGTGCTACTGGATTCGCCGGGCGGGAGCTTCTGGCACGACTGCCTGGACTTCATCAGCCGCCAGTTGGAAGAAAACCGCTACATCCTGCCCAGCGACCTGAAGCTGGTGCGCCTGGTGCACAGCGCTGACGAGGCGGTTGAGGAAATCAACCAGTTCTACAGCAACTACCACTCCAGCCGCTGGCTGAAGAGCCAGTTCGTGATCCGCATGCACCATGCGCTCAGCGAGGCGGCGTTGTATGACATTCAGGAAGGGTTTGCCGATTTGCGCCTGAGTGGCAAATATCATCAGCAAGCGGATAGCAGTGCCGAGCACGAAGTTGGCAATTACAGCCACCTGACCCGCCTCTCATTCGCCTTCAACGGCCGGGATCAGGGCCGCTTGCGTGAGCTGGTGGATTTCATCAACCTGCCGGAGAACTGGGCCAAGCCACAACCCATGCATACCACGCAGAGGGCCAGGCAGGCGCTGAAAGTGAGTTGATGCTTTTCTGTAACAGCTCGCGTGATACCTGCAGGAGCAACCTTAGGCTGTTTGCTCCTGCACCTGATCGGGTTGTTGTACGCAGACCGTCGTAGGAGCGGGTTTACCCGCGAAAGGGCCTGACCTGCTGGCCAATTTCCCTGGTCATTCGCCGTCGCAGCCGCTACCGCATTCGCGGGTGAACCCGCTCCTATGTATGGAATGGAGACAGCCGGGGGCATTTGACAAAACAGATTATCCGCTACGGGCACGTGCCACCCACTGTGGTTTCGAGCTTCAATAATCGTCGAGATCACGCCCGCTGAGCAGACGACCGATCATGTCCATAGGGAACCCACGGTAAGCCAGGAACCGGGTCTGCTGGGCGCGGCTGCGCGGATCTTGCGGGCGCTGCCCGGCAAACTTGCGCTGCCACACGTCGCGCATACGCTCGCTCCAATTCACCTCGCTTTCACGCAGGGCCTGGTCGATATCTGCACGCGCCAAACCACGCTGACACAGCTCTTCGCGAATACGCGCAGGGCCATAGCCAGAGCCGGAACGATAACGAATGAAACTCTCGAGGTAGCGGGCTTCACTAAGCAGCCCTTCTTCGGCGAGCCGATCGAGTTCAGGCTCGATCAGCTCGTCCGAAGCGCCGCGCTGACGCAACTTGCGCGTCAGCTCGACTCGACCGTGCTCACGTCGTGCGAGCAGGTCCATGGCTGTCCGCCGGATGGCGACGGGGGTGTCGAGTACGGCAGACATATTCGGCTATCTACTGCGCAATCAATAACCGGCGTCAGCGTCGGCCATGTCATCGGCATCAGCTTCAGCAGCAGCAGCTTTGCCGGCTTCAGCAGCAGCACCCGCTTTCAGCAACTTCTCACGAATCTGCTTCTCGATCTCGGCACCAATAGCCGGGTTCTCAGCCAGGTACTTGGCAGCGTTGGCTTTGCCTTGACCGATCTTGTTGCCTTGGTAGGCGTACCAGGCGCCGGACTTTTCGACCAGGCCCTGAGATACCCCCAGATCAATGATCTCGCCGTTACGGTAGATACCTTTCCCGTAAAGAATCTGGAACTCAGCCTGACGGAACGGAGGCGAGACCTTGTTCTTGACGATCTTGACGCGGGTTTCGCTGCCGACCACTTCGTCGCCTTCCTTGACCGCGCCGGTACGGCGGATGTCCAGACGGACCGAAGCATAGAACTTCAGGGCGTTACCACCGGTAGTGGTTTCCGGGCTGCCGAACATCACACCGATCTTCATACGGATCTGGTTGATGAAGATGACCAGGCAGTTCGCGTTCTTGATGTTACCGGTGATCTTACGCAGTGCCTGGGACATCAGGCGGGCCTGCAGGCCCACATGCATGTCACCCATCTCGCCTTCGATCTCGGCCTTCGGTACCAGCGCGGCAACGGAGTCGACAATGATCACGTCGACCGCGTTGGAACGCACCAGCATGTCGGTGATTTCAAGGGCCTGCTCACCGGTGTCCGGCTGCGAAACCAGCAGGTCATCGACGTTGACGCCCAGCTTGCCGGCGTACTCAGGGTCAAGGGCATGTTCGGCGTCGACGAAGGCGCAGGTAGCACCGTTCTTTTGCGCTTCAGCGATGACAGACAGGGTCAGCGTGGTCTTACCCGACGATTCCGGGCCGTAGATCTCGACGATACGGCCTTTTGGCAGACCGCCGATGCCCAGGGCGATATCCAGCCCCAGCGAGCCGGTGGAGATGGCCGGAATGCCTTGACGCTCATGGTCACCCATGCGCATGACCGCGCCTTTACCGAATTGGCGTTCGATCTGACCCAGGGCCGCAGCCAAGGCGCGCTTCTTGTTGTCGTCCATTGAAATCCTCACGTGTTCGACTTGGCCCTGACGGCCGGAATACCTGTATAAGTAGCCAGTATTATTCCACAGGCAGACGCCCGCGCAAACCCCTGTCGTCGATTTACTCGGCACCAAGCTGTAACAAGCCGTCTAACGCGGCGATCACCGTCTGTCGGCGCACCGCCTCGCGGTCACCATCGAACTGCCGACGTTCGCTGAACACCCGATCGCCATCACCCCAGGCCAGCCACACAGTGCCCACCGGTTTGGCTGGCGAGCCGCCGTCCGGCCCGGCCACACCACTCACCGCCACGGCGAAGCGTGCGCCACTGGCAGCCTGAGCTCCGCGGACCATGGCTTCGACCACTTCCTGGCTGACCGCCCCCACCTGACCGAACAACGCTTCAGGCACCCCCAGCTGGCGGGTTTTCTGGGCATTGGAATAGGTGACGTAACCGGCCTCGAACCAGGCCGAGCTGCCAGGTATGCGGGTGATGGCTTCGGCAATGCCACCACCGGTGCAGGATTCGGCGGTAGTCACCTGCGCATTGAATCGGCGCAGGTGTTCACCCAGGCGGGTGGCGAGCGTAGTGATCGGGTCCATGTGGGTGCTCCTTGAGGGCGGCTCTCTACCCTATCACCCTGCTTCGGGCTCTGGCTCAGGAAACTTTCAGGCTGGCCCGGGCGATTTCGCTGAACGCCAGTTCGTCACGCTGCCCCAGCCGCGGCAGCCCCTCAGGCCACTCCCGGCTCCAGTCGAAGCCGCCCAGCGTGCGCATGTCCTCGATTGCCGAACGCCACCAGACCACCTTGCACGCGCGCTGGTAATCATCACCACTCATCACACTGCCGTAGAGCAACTTGCGGCCGATGCCACGCAACTCCCGGGGTACATGCTTGAGGCTCCATTTCACCGAGAGCCGAGCCAACCACGAGGGCACCGGGCGATGCGCCGGCACCTTCAGGGCCAGACCTGGCATCTTCGAATGAAAATGCTCGCCATGCCTGGCAAAGAAGATTTCTAGAATGGCATGCACGTACTGCTTCATCGCAAAGTAATGGCTGATCACGCCGCGCGCCTCGTTGATCGGCGCGCCATGCAATTCGAAGGAAAAAGCGATCTGCTCGATCGTATGCAAGTCACGGGCATACGGCGTCCAGTCGTCAATCCGGACGATGGCGCGCTCGGCGATGCCAACGTCGTCGCGGGTAAAGCCCATCACACCGCTGTTACACAGCCGCAGGGCATCGGCCGGTGCTTCGCCCGACTCCGCAAGCCCCTCGACGAAGCTGCGGTAATAGCTGCTGCGCGAGGCCTCGGCCCAGCTCATTTCCACCTCGTCGACCAAGAATTGCCCGACATCGACCTGGCTGAACAGCTTTTGCGGCGACTGCAGAAATACCGTATCGGTATCGATGAACACGGTCTTGTCCGCCCACTGCCCGGCCTGGGCAATGGCGCAGGCCTTGCGCCGATGGGTGTAGCCGCCGTCGCCGGCCCAGGCCTGCAAGGTCTGCTCGTCCAGTGCGATCACTTCCACCGGCCAGCCGGCAAAAGCCTGTGGCTGGTCGGTAAGCACGCGGATCACCGGCAGCTCAGCCGCCTTGCAACGGGCCAGGGCGGTGAGGATGCTGAGTTTTGCCTCCAGCTGATAGATCCGGCGCTCGCCATAAAGGAGGTAGATCAGCTGTTGCGTTACATAAGGGACAGGGCTGGACACATTCATCGTGCAGGTCACGGCTAGGGGCATTCATCGAGGGGCGCGCATTCTAGAGGGTTACGCGGCGCAGCTCCACCATTGCCCGCCAGACTGCGCGCATGCCCCATAGCACGCGCCTGCATCGCAACGAAAAAGCCTGTACCATTACGGGTTTACCATCGCCAACCAGATCCCCCCTGTAAGGCCCTGAATGTCAGATCTTTCCGCACACACCCCGATGATGCAGCAGTACTGGAAGCTGAAAAACCAGCACCCGGACCAGCTGATGTTCTACCGCATGGGCGACTTCTACGAGATCTTCTACGAAGATGCGAAAAAGGCCGCGAAACTGCTGGATATCACCCTGACCGCCCGCGGTCAGTCGGCCGGCCAGTCCATCCCCATGTGCGGGATTCCGTTCCATTCGCTGGAAGGCTACCTGGCCAAGCTGGTCAAGCTCGGCGAGTCGGTGGTGATCTGTGAGCAGATCGGCGACCCCGCCACCAGCAAGGGCCCGGTGGAGCGCCAGGTGGTGCGCATCATCACCCCGGGTACGGTCAGTGACGAGGCACTGCTCGACGAGCGCCGCGACAACCTGATTGCCGCCCTGCTCGGTGACGAGCGCCTGTTCGGCCTGGCGGTACTGGACATCACCAGCGGCAATTTCAGCGTGCAGGAGATCAAGGGCTGGGAAAACCTGCTGGCCGAACTCGAGCGCCTGAACCCGGTCGAGCTGTTGATCCCCGACGACTGGCCACGGGACCTGCCTGCGGAGAAACGCCCAGGCGCCCGCCGCCGCGCCCCCTGGGACTTCGACCGAGACTCGGCACGCAAGGCCCTGTGCCAGCAGTTCGCGACCAAGGACCTCAAGGGCTTCGGCTGCGACAAGCTGACCCTGGCCATCGGCGCCGCCGGCTGCCTGCTGACCTATGCCAAGGAAACCCAGCGCACCGCCCTGCCGCACCTGCGCAGCCTGCGCCACGAGCGTCTGGACGATACAGTCATCCTCGATGGGGCCAGCCGCCGCAACCTGGAGCTGGACATCAACCTGGCCGGCGGGCGCGACAACACCCTGCAATCGGTGATCGACCGCTGCCAGACCGCCATGGCCAGCCGCCTGCTGAGCCGCTGGCTGAACCGCCCGCTGCGCGACCTCAAGGTGCTGCAAGCACGCCAGGACTCGATCCGCTGCCTGCTCGACAGCTACCGCTTCGAGAAGCTGCAGCCGCAGTTGAAGGAAATTGGCGATATCGAGCGGATCCTCGCCCGGATTGGCCTGCGCAATGCCCGCCCGCGCGACCTGGCACGCCTGCGCGATGCGCTGGGCGCGTTGCCAGAGCTGCAGAACGCCATGACCGAGCTCGAAGCGCCGCACCTGGCGCGCCTGGCGGCCATTACCGGTACCTATCCGGAGCTGGCCAGCCTGTTGGAGCGGGCGATCATCGACAACCCGCCGGCGGTGATCCGCGACGGCGGCGTACTGAAAGCCGGCTATGACAACGAACTGGACGAGCTGCTGGCAATCAGCGAGAACGCCGGCCAGTTCCTGATCGACCTGGAAGCCCGTGAAAAGGCTCGCACCGGCCTGGCCAACCTCAAGGTCGGCTACAACCGCGTGCACGGCTACTTCATCGAACTGCCGACCAAGCAGGCCGAGCAGGCCCCGGGCGACTACATCCGCCGCCAGACCCTCAAAGGCGCCGAGCGCTTCATCACCCCGGAGCTGAAGGCGTTCGAGGACAAGGCATTGTCGGCCAAGAGCCGCGCCCTGGCCCGCGAGAAGATGCTCTACGACGCACTGCTGGAAACCCTGATCAGCCACCTGGCGCCACTGCAGGACAGCGCAGCCGCCCTGGCCGAACTGGACGTGCTCAGCAACTTGGCCGAGCGCGCACTGAACCTCGACCTGAACTGCCCACGCTTCGTCGACGAGCCTTGCCTGCGCATCGAGCAGGGCCGCCACCCGGTGGTGGAGCAGGTGCTGACCACGCCGTTCGTGGCCAACGACCTGGGCCTGGACAACAGTACGCGCATGCTGATCATCACCGGCCCGAACATGGGCGGTAAGTCGACCTACATGCGCCAGACCGCCCTGATCGTGCTGCTGGCGCACATCGGCAGCTTCGTCCCTGCGGCGAGTTGCGAGTTGTCGCTGGTCGACCGCATCTTCACCCGCATCGGCTCCAGTGACGACCTGGCCGGCGGGCGCTCGACCTTCATGGTGGAGATGAGCGAAACCGCCAACATCCTGCACAATGCCACCGACCGCAGCCTGGTGCTGATGGACGAAGTGGGCCGCGGTACCAGCACCTTCGACGGCCTGTCGCTGGCCTGGGCTGCCGCTGAGCGCCTGGCCCAGCTGCGTGCCTACACCTTGTTCGCCACCCACTACTTCGAACTGACCGTGCTGCCGGAGAGCGAGCCGCTGGTGGCCAACGTGCACCTGAACGCCACCGAGCACAATGAACGCATCGTGTTCCTGCACCACGTGCTACCCGGCCCTGCCAGCCAAAGCTACGGCCTGGCCGTTGCGCAGTTGGCCGGCGTACCGACGGCAGTGATCCAGCGTGCCCGCGAGCACCTTGGCCGGCTGGAAACCACCAGCCTGCCCCATGAGCAGCCAGCGGCCCACAAGGCCAAGGACGCGCCGCAAGTGCCGCACCAGAGCGACTTGTTTGCCAGCCTGCCGCATCCAGCCATCGAGAAGCTGGGCAAGCTGCAACTGGACGACATGACCCCGCGTCAAGCTATCGAAATGCTATATCAACTAAAGAACCTGTTATAACGGCGCCCATTACAAGCTGGTAGAATCCGCCGCGGTTTGCTGGTGCTGCAGGTTATTAGCCTGGCCTGCAGCCACATGCCCGTAAACCGCGCGGCCCTGAGAGGAAGGGCCGCCGCCGTCGCCTGAGGAGAGAATTAGAAATGACCTTCGTCGTCACCGACAACTGCATCAAATGCAAATACACCGACTGCGTGGAAGTCTGTCCGGTGGACTGCTTCTACGAAGGCCCGAACTTCCTGGTCATCCACCCGGACGAGTGCATCGACTGCGCCTTGTGCGAGCCGGAGTGCCCAGCGCAAGCCATCTTCTCGGAAGACGAAGTGCCTTCGGGCATGGAAAACTTCATCGAGCTGAACGCCGAGCTGGCGGAAATCTGGCCTAATATCACCGAGCGTAAGGACGCCCTGCCGGACGCTGAAGAATGGGATGGCAAGCCTGGCAAGATTGCCGACCTGGAGCGCTGATAGCGCCCAGACGCGAAAAAGGCCCTTCGGGCCTTTTTTGTTTTCCTACGGGCAAAAAAAGGGGCGGTTTGACCCGCCCACATTTTTTTCCGTAGTCCCTGCTTGTCCCAAACATCATCCTGATGAAATCGCTTCTTGCGATGTCCCTGGCCTTCATCCTGAAAGCCTGTGCATGTCCCTGTGCACAGTTCGAATACTAGCGGGTTCAGCCGGGCGAGCAAGCGATGGACCTTGCAAGGTATTTCCGCGGACACATTTACTCACCGGTGAATAAACCATGCTTTTCAATGGGTTGTAAAAATGCAGCCTTTGGAAACGACTTTGATTTACTGAAGGTTGCATGGAAAGCTTACACAACGAGTAAGCAAAGGCTTACACGCGATGTTACTGGGGTAGCGCGGTACACATTTGATTGTGCCTTGCCTGGCAGAGTCTGGGCGCCATGCGCCCCGGCAACCGGAGGGGAAACTGGTTTTTCTTCACAAACAAAAACGCCCCGAGATCACCGGGGCGTTTTTTGTTACAGCGCTAGCTACTGGAACAATGACTCGCTGGACAGACCATTCTTTTCAAGGATCTCGCGCAAGCGCTTGAGCCCTTCCACCTGGATTTGCCGCACCCGTTCACGGGTAAGGCCGATCTCCAGCCCAACATCCTCCAGGGTACTGCTTTCATGGCCGCGAAGGCCAAAGCGGCGTACAACCACTTCACGCTGCTTGTCGGTCAACTCACCCAACCACTGATCGATGCTTTGCGACAGGTCGTCATCCTGCAGCAGTTCGCACGGGTCGGTCGGGCGGTCGTCGGTCAGGGTATCGAGCAGGGTCTTGTCCGAATCCGGGCCAAGCGACACGTCTACCGAAGACACCCGCTCGTTCAGGCCGAGCATACGCTTGACCTCGGCGACCGGCTTTTCCAGCAAGGTGGCGATTTCTTCCGGCGAGGGCTCGTGGTCAAGTTTCTGCGTCAGCTCGCGCGCGGCGCGCAGGTAGACGTTCAGTTCCTTGACCACGTGGATCGGCAGGCGAATGGTGCGGGTCTGGTTCATGATCGCCCGTTCGATGGTCTGGCGAATCCACCAGGTCGCATAGGTCGAAAAACGGAAACCACGCTCCGGGTCGAACTTCTCGACCGCCCGGATCAGCCCCAGGTTGCCCTCCTCGATCAGGTCGAGCAACGACAGGCCACGGTTCACGTATCGACGGGCAATTTTGACAACCAGGCGCAGGTTGCTTTCGATCATGCGCTTGCGGCCGGCAGGGTCACCCTTTTGCGACAAGCGCGCAAAATGCACTTCTTCTTCCGGCGAAAGAAGCGGCGAGAAACCAATCTCGTTGAGATACAGCTGGGTGGCATCGAGCGCCCTGCTGTAATCGATGTACTTGTGTTGCTTGAGCGAAGAGCCCGATTTGGCCCTCGTCCGAACCGAAGATACAGCAGGTTCGTCTGACACCACATCCGTTTCCAAAACGATACCCGTCTCCATCAGGAGGACGTCATCGTCGATGTCAAACTCCGGCACTTCTTTACTGAGAGCCATTGTTATAATCCTTTGCTGAGTTCGAACTCAGACTCGAGCGGCACCTTTCTCCCTGGCAGCGCTTGAGCCTGTCCCCTCTACATCACAGGAACAGGCTGGGTACAACGGTCAACGACGTGGCAGGAACTGGAGTGGATCGACGGGTTTGCCCTGGCGGCGAATCTCGAAATGCAGCTTCACCCGATCTGTGCCCGTAGACCCCATTTCAGCAATCGACTGCCCTGCCTTGACCTGCTGCCCCTCCCGAACCAACAGCCTGCGGTTATGACCGTAGGCACTGACGTAGGTGTCGCTGTGCTTGATGATGATCAGCTCGCCGTAGCCCCTCAAACCACTCCCGGCATAAACCACCGCACCATCAGACGCAGCAAAAACAGGCTGTCCCAAATCACCGGCGATATCAATGCCTTTATTCAAACTACCGTTTGAAGCGAATTTTCCAATCAGTACACCGTTGGCAGGCCAGGTCCACCCACCTACCGCGCGCTCTGCGGCTGGTACGGTAGCAACCACAGGGGCAGGGGCGGAAGGCGCCGACGTGGCCGGTTTGCTGGTGCTGGCAGGCGCCGTGGCTGTGCTGCCCACAGGCCGCCGCGTGACCGTGGTGCGGCTTGACGAGGACGGGCTGGACACCACCGTGGTGCGGCTGCTGGAACCGCTGCTGAAACGAATCGCTTGGCCCGGGCGGATGGTATAAGGCGCCTGAATGCCGTTGCGTGCAGCCAGCTCCTTGTAGTCCCAGCCATAACGGAAGGCGATGGAGAACAGGGTGTCGCCTGGCTTGACGATGTATTGCCCAGAAGTCACCGCCGGGCGCTTGGGCACGGTGTTGTTGCGGTCGACCACCCGCGCGCTGTTGCTGCTGGTGCTTGAGCAACCCACCAGAAGCGAGCCCATGGCCAATGCAATCACCAGAAGCTTGAAACCCGACCCGTCCTTGCGCTGCCGAATGACTGTGTGACCCACCCGCGCTCCCCTCATGGTGCCGAAAATCGATATGAAGACAAGAAATGCAATATTGTTGCAATTATAACCAAGCCAGCCGGTAATGGCAGACGGGTACAAAAGACGGGCATAAAACCCCGGTGCACGCTGTGCGTCAGCGCTTCGCACCGCCTGATAGACAGGGCGAAGCGACAAGAATTCGCCACCGGCACAAAAATACACCGCGCCTCATGCCCGCACAGCTCGGATCAACAGGCCTCAGGCCAGGGGACCATTGAGCAGCGGCACGAAACGCACAGCCCCCAGTACCCGACGGGAGAATCCATGCTCCTCGCGCACGATCAGCATCAGTTGCTGCGCTTCGCCGGCCGGCCCTACCGGGATGACCATGCGCCCACCGGGTGCCAGTTGGTCGAGCAGTGCCTGTGGCACTTCCGGCGCCACGGCGGTGACGATGATGCCGTTGTACGGCGCAAGCGCCGGCCACCCCTCACAACCGTCACCCCAGCGGAAGACCACGTTGCGCAGGTTAAGCTCCACCAGGCGCTCTTTGGCCCGGTCCTGCAGTACCTTGATACGCTCTACCGAAAACACTCGCTCGACCAGCTGGGCCAGGATCGCCGTCTGGTAGCCCGAACCGGTGCCAATCTCCAGCACCTTGTCCAGCGGCCCGGCCTCGAGCAACAACTCGCTCATGTGAGCAACCATGAACGGCTGGGAGATGGTCTGGTTGTGGCCGATCGGCAGCGCGGTGTCTTCGTAAGCCCGATGCGCCAGCGCCTCGTCGACGAACAGGTGGCGCGGCGTACGACGGATCACGTCGAGCACCTTGGTGTTCGAAACCCCCTCTTCGCACAAGCGCTGGATCAGCCGCTCCCGGGTACGCTGAGAGGTCATGCCGATGCCACGCCGCAGCATATCGTCCTCACGCATCAGAGCAGGCCCTCCAGCCAACCATCGAGCTGCTCGAAGGCATCATTGAAGGTGCGGTCGAGCTGCAACGGGGTAATCGATACGTAGCCTTGCATCACTGCGTGGAAGTCGGTGCCTGGGCCGCCGTCCTCGGCATCACCGGCCACGGCAATCCAGTAGCCTTCCTTGCCACGCGGGTTGACCACCTTGGTGGGCGCCGCCGCCCGCGCCCGGTGACCGAGACGGGTGAGCTGGATGCCACGGATGTGCTCCAGCGGCAAGTTGGGAATATTGACGTTGAGTACGGTGCGTGGCGGCAACACCAGACGCGACTGTGCTTCGACCAGACGACGGGCGATATAGGCCGCAGTCGGCAGGTTGTCCGGCTGGCGCGACAACAGCGAGAACGCCAGCGAGGTACCGCCGAGGAAGCGGCCTTCCAGCGCCGCAGCGACCGTTCCCGAATACAGCACGTCATCGCCCAGGTTGGCACCGAGGTTGATCCCCGACACGACCATGTCCGGCATCTGCGGCAACAGCCCATTGAGCCCCAGGTGCACGCAGTCGGTCGGCGTGCCGTTGAGGCTGATGAAGCCATTGGCCAGGGTCTGCGGATGCAGTGGCCGGTCCAGCGTCAGCGAACTGCTGGCGCCGCTCTTGTCTTGATCCGGGGCGATCACCGCGCACTCGGCATAATCCGCCAGCGCAGCGTGCAGCGCGGCGATGCCAGGTGCGGTAACACCGTCGTCATTCGAAATCAGAATACGCATGGGCTGTCCGTCTGCCCTGCCGACACCAGATCCACGACTTCACGCACCACCACGGTGGCGAAGCATCCGGCCGGCAGGACGAATTCCAGTTGCAGGATATCAGGCTCGGGATAATGCCACGTCAGGCCGCCAATAGGGAGCCGCAGAATTCGCCGTTCGTGATCCATGCCCGCCTGGGCCAGCCACTGGCAAAGTGCCGGCTGACGTGCGCCGATAGCGTTTTCCAGCTGCGCAGGCGCACCGCCAGCAGGTGAAGCGCCTTCCCCCCACATCGGGCCGGTTGGATGCAGGTCGAGAATCGCCAGGCGCGGGTCGGCACATTCCGCCTCACCCGCCGGGAAGAAACTGCGGCTGTCGGTGAACGCCAGCAGGTCGCCGACCTGGGCTCGGGCCCAGCTACCGTCAGCCACACGCGCAGCCAGCAACTGATTGAACAGGTAGCTGCGCCCGGCCGAAAGCAGCCGCGAACGCACGTTGCGCTGTTCAGGCAAAGCCTTGCGCGCGGCCCAATCGAGGGCGTCATGGACGTTGCCACCCCCGTGCCCGAAGCGCTGGGTGCCGAAATAGTTGGGCACACCTTGCTGCCTCAGCTGCTCCAGGCGGGCATCCACCGCCTGGTGATCGGCAGCCAGGGCGGTCAGGCGCAAGGTGAACCCGTTGGCCGAATGCGCGCCGCGCTGCAGTTTGCGCTGGTGACGCACCTGCTTGAGCACACGCAGGCTGGCATCCTCGGCACGCGACAGATCCGGATCGGCCTTGCCCGGCAGGTGCAGGCTGAACCACTGGCGGGTCAGCGCCTGGCGGTCCTTCAGGCCGGCGTAGCTGATGCTGCGCACCGGCACGCCAGCGGCGCGGGCGAGGCGCCGGGCGGCTTCTTCAGTGTTCAGATCACGCTTCTCGACCCACAGCCACAGGTGCTCGCCTTGGCCCGATAGCGGTATATCGAGGACTTCGTCAACCTGAAAGTCTTCGGCGACCGCTTTGAGGATGGCGGTGCCCAGGGGTTCGCCCGATGCGCGCGGGCCCAGCAATTCCAGTTCGGTCATGCTGGCAGCAGCAGGGCGACCGAATGCACGGCAATGCCCTCCTCGCGGCCGGTAAAGCCAAGCTTCTCTGTGGTGGTGGCCTTGACATTGACCTGGTCGAGCTCGACCTGCAGGTCTTCGGCGATCAGCTGGCGCATGGTTTCGATGTGTGGGGCCATTTTCGGTGCCTGGGCGACGATGGTGGCGTCAACGTTGCCGACCTTCCAGCCCTTGGCCTTGACGATGCCGACCACATGGCGCAGCAGCGCGCGGCTGTCAGCCCCCTTGAACTGCGGGTCAGTGTCAGGGAAGTGCTTGCCGATGTCGCCCAGCGCCGCAGCGCCAAGCAAGGCATCGCTCAGGGCGTGCAGCAGCACGTCACCGTCGGAGTGGGCCAGCAGGCCGTATTTGTGGGGGATACGCACCCCGCCCAGGGTAATGAAATCACCGTCGCAGAAACGGTGCACATCGTAGCCGTGGCCAATACGCATAAGAAAACGCCCTGAATGAGTCAGGGCGTGATTCTACCTGCTTTGCAGGGGATTTGTGGGATTGGGGCTGCTGTGCAGCCCTTCGCGGGCACGCCCGCTCCCACAGGAGGCGTTAAACCCGCCCCAGTGCCACCGCATGATGGCGCAGGTGCTCCTCGATGAAGCTGGCAATGAAGTAGTAGCTATGGTCATAGCCTGGCTGCATACGCAGGGTCATTGCATGGCCACCTTTGCGTGCCGCCTGTTCCAGCGCTTCAGGCTTGAGTTGCTTCTCGAGGAAGTCGTCACGGTCGCCCTGATCCACCAGCAACGGCGGGCATTGGCCTGCCGGGGTTTCGGCCAGCAGCACGCTGGCATCCCACTCACGCCAGCGCCCACGGTCTTCACCCAGGTAGCGGCTGAAGGCCTTCTCGCCCCACGGACAATCCATCGGATTGCTGATCGGCGAGAATGCCGACACCGAGCGGTAGCGCCCCGGATTGCGCAAGGCGCACACCAGCGCGCCATGCCCACCCATGGAGTGGCCGCTGATGCTGCGCTCGCCCGACGCCGGGAAGTGTGCCTCGATCAGGGCTGGCAACTCCTCCACCACATAGTCATGCATGCGGTAGTGCTGGGCCCAGGGTTGCTGGGTGGCGTTGAGGTAGAAGCCAGCGCCCAGGCCGAAGTCCCAGGCGCCGTCCGGATCGCCCGGCACCTGCTCGCCACGCGGGCTGGTATCGGGGGCGACGATGATCAGCCCCAGCTCGGCGGCCAGACGCTGGGCGCCGGCCTTCTGCATGAAGTTCTCGTCGGTGCAGGTGAGGCCGCTGAGCCAGTACAGCACCGGCAGCTTTTCGCCCTGCTCGGCCTGCGGCGGCAGGTACACAGCGAACACCATATCGCAACCCAGCACCTTGGAATGATGCCGGTAACGCTTGTGCCAGCCGCCGAAGCTCTTCTGGCAGGAGATGTTATCCAGGCTCATGACAGACCTCAGAAGTGGATCACGCTACGGATGCTCTTGCCTTCATGCATCAGGTCGAAGGCCTTGTTGATGTCTTCCAGCCCCATCGTGTGGGTGATGAAGGTGTCCAGCGGGATCTCGCCTTTCTCGGACATTTCCACGTAGCTCGGCAGCTCGCTGCGGCCACGCACGCCGCCGAACGCCGAACCACGCCAAACCCGACCGGTAACCAGCTGGAATGGACGCGTGGAAATTTCCTGGCCGGCACCGGCCACACCGATGATGACCGACTCTCCCCAGCCCTTGTGGCAGCATTCCAGGGCGGCGCGCATCAGTTGAACGTTGCCGATGCACTCGAAGGAGAAGTCCACGCCACCATCGGTGAGGTCGACGATCACTTCCTGGATCGGGCGATCGTAGTCCTTCGGGTTGACGCAATCGGTGGCACCCAACTGGCGGGCGATTTCGAACTTGGCCGGGTTGATGTCGATGGCGATGATACGCGAGGCCTTGGCCTTGACCGCACCGATCACGGCCGACAGGCCGATGCCACCGAGGCCGAAGATGGCCACGGTATCACCGGGCTTGACCTTGGCAGTGTTGAGCACCGCGCCGATACCGGTGGTGACGCCGCAACCCAGCAGGCAGACCTTTTCCAGGGGTGCTTCTTTCTGGATCTTGGCCACGGAAATTTCCGGCAGCACGGTGTATTCGGAGAACGTCGAGGTGCCCATGTAGTGGAACAGCTGCTGGCCCTTGTACGAGAAGCGCGTGGTGCCGTCCGGCATCAGGCCCTTGCCCTGAGTGGCGCGGATGGCCTGGCACAGGTTGGTCTTGCCCGAGAGGCAGAACTTGCACTTGCCGCATTCCGGGGTGTACAGCGGGATGACGTGGTCACCCACGGCGAGCGAGGTCACCCCCTCGCCTACCGCTTCGACGATGGCACCGCCTTCGTGGCCAAGGATCGACGGGAAGATACCTTCCGGGTCAGCACCGGACAGGGTATAGGCATCGGTGTGGCAGACACCGCTGGCGACCACGCGCAGCAGCACTTCACCGGCCTTTGGCATGGCCACGTCGACTTCGACGATTTCCAGGGGTTTCTTGGCTTCGAAGGCTACGGCAGCACGGGACTTGATCATCAAAGGTCTCCAGACAGAGGATCGATTCAGTCTTGCAGTGTAATTCAGCGCCTTTTGATTAATAATCAGGCCAAAGACAAAACATTATTGCCACACAGGGATAATCGATGAGCAGCCGATGGGAAGGCATCGACGAATTTGTCGCCGTGGCCGAATCGGGCCAGTTCACTGCCGCCGCCGAACGCCTGGGGGTTTCCTCATCGCACATCAGCCGGCAGATCGCCCGGCTGGAGGACCGCCTGCAAACGCGCCTGCTGTATCGCAGCACCCGCCGGGTAACCCTGAGCGAAGCCGGGCAGACCTTCCTGCAGCATTGCCAACGCTTGCAGGATGGCCGTGAGGAAGCGCTGCGCGCCATGGGCGACCTGGCCAGCGAACCCAAGGGCTTGTTGCGCATGACGTGTGCAGTGGCCTACGGCGAGCGCTTCATCGTGCCGCTGGTGACGCGATTCATGGCGCTGTACCCGCAGTTGCGCGTGGATGTGGAGCTGAGCAACCACACCCTCGACCTGCTGCATGAAGGCATGGACCTGGCCATCCGTCTTGGCCGCCTGGCCGACTCTCGCCTGGTGGCTACCCGCCTGGCGCCAAGGCGCATGTACCTGTGTGTTTCGCCGGCCTATCTTGAGCGCTATGGCCGGCCACACAGCCTGTCGGAGCTGGCGCGGCACAATTGCCTGGTGGGGAGTTCGGACTTGTGGGCGCTACAGCAGGATGGCCGTGAGATCAGCCAGCGGGTACAGGGTAACTGGCGCTGCAACAGTGGCCAGGCAGTGCTGGATGCGGCGCTGCAAGGAATCGGGTTGTGCCAGTTGCCGGATTACTACGTGCTGGAACACCTGAACAGTGGTGCGCTGGTGTCGCTGCTGGAGGCGCACCAACCGCCGAATACGGCGGTATGGGCGCTGTATCCGCAGCAGAGGCACCTGTCGCCGAAGGTACGGCGGCTGGTGGATTACCTGAAGGAGGGGTTGGCGGGGTTGCCGGAGTATCGTTTCGGCTGACGGGATGTGCTGCTGGTACTGGCCTCTTCGCGGGTAAACCCGCTCCTACGACGGTCTGTGTCCAACCACCGATGCAATCCATTGTAGGAGCGGGTTTACCCGCGAAAAGGCCAGCCCAGGAGAACGCTCAGCGTTTACCCGCCCAGCGCTGGCGCAACCATTCGAGATCTTCGGGCCGGGTCACCTTTATGTTGTCACTGCGCCCTTCCACCAGCCGCGGCGCCTGACCGGACCATTCGATGGCCGAGGCTTCGTCGGTCACCACCACATCCGACACCAGGCACTCAGCCAGCGCCCGATGCAACGCTCCAAGGCGGAACATCTGCGGTGTGTACGCCTGCCAGATGGTGCTGCGGTCCACGGTAGCACTCACCCGGCCATGGCTGTCGGCACGCTTGAGGGTGTCGCGCGCCGGCACCGCCAGCAGGCCACCCACCGGGTCGTCCGCCAGCTCCGACAACAGCTTGTCCAGGTCGCTGCGCGCCAGGTTCGGCCGCGCAGCATCGTGCACCAGCACCCAGTCGCTGTCCGCCGCCCCCTGGGCATGCAGCACCAGCAAGGCGTTAAGCACCGAGTCAGCGCGTTCACGCCCGCCCGCCGCGCAGTGGATGCGTGGGTCGCTGGCGCAGCGCAGGCCAGGCCAGTACGGGTCATCTTCGGCAATGCTGACCACCACGCCCTTGAGCGCCGGGTGGCCAAGAAAACAGTCGAGGCTGTGCTCGAGAAGGGTCTGCCCAGCCAGCTCCAGGTATTGCTTGGGGCGGTCGGCAGCCATGCGGGCACCTACACCCGCCGCAGGGATCACGGCCCAGAAGGCCGGCAAGATATCGATCATTTCTGTGGCAACTGGAAGAGGGTTTCGCCCTCTTTGACCATCCCCAATTCATGGCGGGCCCGTTCTTCAACGGTCTCCATGCCTTTTTTCAGCTCTAGCACTTCAGCATCGAGCACACGATTACGCTCGAGCAAGCGCTCGTTTTCGGCATGCTGATCGGCAATCTGCTGCTTCAGTTCGGTCACTTGCGCCAGGCTGCCGTTACCCACCCACAGGCGGTACTGCAGGCCACCCAACAGCAAGAGCAGAACGAGGAACAACCAATAGGGACTGCGCATCACGTTATCCAGGTTAAAAAGGCTGCCGCGTACTTGTTACTTCGGGGCCTCGAATAGCACGAAGCCTGGCCGAGGCCAGGCTTCGTCGACAGAAACCCGTTAGTACGTAGGAAAGTTCAGTACGAACGTTCCTACAACTCCGGCTGCTGCCTTTTTACCATCTCTTGCTTAGCCGCGAAACTCGGCACGACCGCGGTAAACCGCTTTGGCGCCCAGTTGCTCTTCGATGCGCAGCAGCTGGTTGTACTTGGAAACGCGGTCGGAACGGCACAGCGAGCCTGTCTTGATCTGGCCAGCAGCAGTACCCACAGCCAGGTCGGCAATGGTCGAGTCTTCGGTTTCACCGGAACGGTGCGAGATCACTGCAGTGTAACCAGCAGCCTTGGCCATCTGGATGGCTTCCAGGGTTTCGGTCAGCGAGCCGATCTGGTTGAACTTGATCAGGATCGAGTTACCGATGCCTTTCTCGATGCCTTCCTTGAGGATCTTGGTGTTGGTCACGAACAGGTCGTCACCGACCAGCTGGACTTTTTCACCGATCTTGTCAGTGAGGATTTTCCAGCCAGCCCAGTCGGACTCGTCCAGGCCGTCTTCGATCGAAATGATCGGGAAACGCTCGGTCAGGCCTTTCAGGTAGTCGGCGAAGCCTTCGGCGTCGAACGACTTGCCTTCGCCGGACAGGTTGTACTTGCCGTCTTCGTAGAATTCGGAAGCCGCGCAGTCCAGGGCCAGGGTCACGTCGGTGCCCAGCTTGTAGCCGGCTTTTTCGACAGCTTCAGCGATGGCGCCCAGGGCGTCTTCGTTGGATGCCAGGTTAGGGGCGAAACCACCTTCATCACCTACGGCGGTGTTCAGGCCACGGGCCTTCAGTACAGCCTTGAGGTGGTGGAAGATTTCGGTACCCATGCGCAGGCCGTCAGAGAAGGTCTTGGCGCCAACCGGCTGAACCATGAACTCCTGGATGTCGACGTTGTTGTCGGCGTGCTCGCCACCGTTGATGATGTTCATCATCGGAACCGGCATCGAGTACTGGCCCGGGGTGCCGTTCAGGTTGGCGATGTGCGCGTACAGCGGCAGGTCCTGGTCCTGGGCAGCAGCTTTGGCGGCAGCCAGGGAAACAGCCAGGATGGCGTTGGCGCCCAGCTTGGCCTTGTTCTCGGTACCGTCCAGTTCGATCATGGCGCGGTCCAGAGCCTTCTGATCGGAAGGATCCTTGCCCAGCAGCAGGTCACGGATCGGGCCGTTGATGTTGGCGACGGCCTTCAGCACGCCCTTGCCCAGGTAACGGCTCTTGTCGCCATCACGCAGCTCCAGCGCTTCGCGCGAGCCGGTAGAAGCACCGGACGGCGCGCAAGCGCTGCCGATGATGCCGTTGTCGAGCAGTACGTCGGCTTCCACAGTGGGGTTGCCACGCGAATCGAGAACTTCACGACCTTTGATGTCGACGATTTTTGCCATTGTTGTAAGCACTCCAGAATTTGACGAAAACAACTTAGCTTAGGAAATTCTTGCCGTTCACCGGGCGAACTTGCTTTGGGCAGGCCTGATGAAGGGAGCCCCTGACCGACTGGTCAGGGGTGGATCGGGCGGTACTTTACCCGAGAAATGAGCTTTACGCGGTTTCTACCGTCGGAAAACTTTTCACCAGGTCGTCCAATTGCTTGAGCTGGACCAGGAACGGCTCCAGTTTATCCAGGCGCAGGGCGCATGGGCCATCGCACTTGGCGTTGTCCGGGTCGGGGTGGGCCTCGAGGAAAAGCCCGGCCAGGCCCTGACTCATGCCGGCCTTGGCCAGGTCAGTGACCTGGGCCCGACGACCGCCGGCGGAATCGGCGCGGCCACCCGGCATCTGCAGGGCGTGGGTCACGTCGAAGAACACCGGGTACTCGAACTGCTTCATGATGCCGAAGCCCAGCATGTCGACAACCAGGTTGTTGTAGCCGAAGCTCGAACCACGTTCGCAGAGTATCAACTGGTCGTTACCGGCCTCTTCGCACTTGGCCAGGATGTGTTTCATTTCCTGAGGTGCGAGGAACTGAGCCTTCTTGATGTTGATCACCACGCCGGTTTTGGCCATGGCCACCACCAGGTCAGTCTGCCGCGACAGGAAAGCCGGCAGCTGGATGATGTCGCATACCTTGGCGACGGGCTCGGCCTGGTAAGGCTCGTGCACATCGGTGATCACCGGCACGTTGAAGGTGCGCTTGATCTCTTCGAAGATCTTCAGCCCCTCTTCCATGCCAGGGCCACGGTAGGACGTTACCGACGAACGGTTGGCCTTGTCGAAACTGGCCTTGAACACGTACGGGATACCGAGCTTCTCGGTAACCCGCACGTACTCTTCGCAGACCTTCATCGCCAGGTCACGGGATTCCAGAACGTTCATGCCGCCGAACAGGACGAACGGCTTGTCGTTGGCGATCTCGATGTTACCGACGCGAATGATCTTCTGGGTCATCGATCAGGCCTTGTTCTTCTGAGCCAGGGCTGCCTTGACGAAACCACTGAACAGCGGGTGGCCGTCACGCGGGGTAGAGGTGAACTCCGGGTGGAACTGGCAAGCGACGAACCATGGGTGATCCTTGGACTCGACCACTTCCACCAGCGCGCCGTCTTCGGAACGGCCGGAAACCACCAGACCAGCTTCCACCAGTTGTGGCAGCAGGTTGTTGTTCACTTCGTAGCGGTGACGGTGACGCTCGGTGATCACGTCCTTGCCGTAGCAGTCGTGCACCTTGGAACCGGCAGCCAGCTGGCAATCCTGTGCGCCCAGGCGCATGGTGCCGCCCAGGTCGGAAGCCTCGTCGCGGGTCTCGACGGCACCGGTGGCATCGGCCCACTCGGTGATCAGGCCGACCACTGGGTGGCCGCTGTTACGGTCGAACTCGGTGGAGTTGGCGTCTTTCCAGCCCATCACGTTACGGGCGAATTCGATGACGGCCACCTGCATGCCCAGGCAGATACCCAGGTACGGCACCTTGTTCTCACGGGCGTATTGCACCGCAGTGATCTTGCCTTCCACACCGCGCAGGCCGAAACCGCCCGGTACCAGGATGGCATCGGCGCCTTCGAGCAGGCTGGTGCCCTGGTTCTCGATGTCTTCCGAATCGATGTAGCGCAGGTTGACCTTGGTCCGGTTGGTGATGCCGGCGTGGCTCATCGCTTCGATCAGCGACTTGTACGCATCCAGCAGCTCCATGTACTTGCCGACCATGGCGATGGTCACTTCGTGCTCCGGGTTGAGCTTGGCATCGACCACCTTGTCCCACTCGGACAGGTCGGCGCCATTGCACTGCAGGCCGAAGCGCTCGACGACGAAGTCGTCCAGGCCCTGAGCATGCAGCACGCCCGGGATCTTGTAGATGGTGTCGACGTCTTCCAGCGAAATCACCGCACGCTCTTCAACGTTGGTGAACAGCGCGATCTTGCGACGCGACGAAGCATCCACCGGGTGGTCGGAGCGGCAGATCAGCACGTCAGGCTGCAGGCCGATGGAGCGCAGCTCCTTGACCGAGTGCTGGGTCGGCTTGGTCTTGGTTTCGCCAGCGGTGGCGATGTACGGGACCAGGGTCAGGTGCATCAGCATGGCACGCTTGGAGCCCACTTCGACACGCAGCTGGCGAATCGCCTCGAGGAACGGCTGCGACTCGATATCACCCACGGTACCGCCGATCTCCACCAGGGCCACGTCGGCATCGCCGGCACCCTTGATGATGCGACGCTTGATTTCGTCGGTGATGTGCGGGATGACCTGGATGGTCGCGCCCAGATAATCACCACGACGCTCTTTGCGCAGCACGTGCTCGTAGATACGGCCGGTGGTGAAGTTGTTGTTCTGGGTCATGGTGGTGCGGATGAACCGCTCGTAGTGCCCCAGGTCGAGGTCGGTCTCGGCGCCATCGTGGGTGACAAAAACTTCACCGTGCTGGAACGGGCTCATGGTACCCGGGTCGACGTTGATGTACGGATCCAGCTTGAGCATGGTGACCTTCAGGCCCCGCGCTTCCAGGATGGCCGCCAGGGAAGCCGAGGCAATGCCTTTCCCCAATGAAGAAACAACACCGCCCGTGACGAATATGTAGCGCGTCATGAAAAACCCTAGAAGTCTGCGTTAAGGCGGCCAGCGCCGCCGGAGAAAGCGAAGGAAGGCCGAAGCCCCCGATCACCTGCGTCAATCACAGTGCATCTCGAAAAACTGCCGCGTCTGTACAGCCAGGGTATACCCGGCATGGCGTTCGCTCGTCATTTCCAGAATCAGCTCGGCAAAAAACTGCTTGGTAATCGGCAACTCCTGTGTTTTCGCGGAACCCACAGAAGTTGTATCAAGAAGGGAGGGTAGTCTACCGGAATGTACCCTTCAGCTCAAACCTTGCGCGTTCGTCGGTAACTGCCAGTGCAGTTGGCAATCCGCCTGCACCAGCCCGGGCAGGTTGGCCACCGCCAGCAGGCATTCGCCGTGATACAGCAACGGCAGGCGCGAGCGCAGGAAATGCGGCACCTGCTGTTCGTTGAGCAGGCGCTTGAGGTCCCGCCGACCACGGCCGGGAACCTCCAGCATTTCACCCCCCTGACGGTAGGCAATGCGCAACCCGCTCGGCACGGCTGCGCCAACAAGACGCACGCAACCATTGCCCGGCAACCGCAACGGCCCATCAGGGTCGGGCCAGGCCAGCGAGCCAGCCGGTTGCTGTAGCCAATCACCGCTCAACCACCAGATGCGCCCGTGGCTACGCACCAACCGTCCATCGGCAAGCCGCCAGACTGGCCGGGCATCGGCACCGGCATCGCGCAGGTCTGCCCAGCCGGCCCAGTGCCGGGTATCGGGCAAACGGGTGCGCTGGCTCAGCCAGTACTGCAAGGCATTGCGCTGACGGGCCGGCGATAACGCCAGCAGGGCGGCCAGGTCGAGGGAATCCAGCCCCGGCCAGGCGAGGGGCGCCCCCTTACCCGCAAGCGCCAGATCCTCCTGGGCCAGTTCGTCCAGCAAACCCAGCGCCTCGCCCAGATGCTCTGCTGCACGGGCGAAGTTCTGGCTGGCCTGTGGCCAACGTTGCTGCAAGTGCGGCATCACTTCGCCGCGCAGGTAGTTGCGGGCGAATTGTGTGTCGACGTTTGACGGGTCTTCGATCCAGGTCAGCCCTTGGGCTTGAGCATACTCCTGCAAATGTTGCCGGGAACAGGCCAGTAACGGCCTGACCAGGCTGCCCTGCCCCAGCGCCCGCTGCCCCGGCATTGCCGCCAGGCCCCGCAGGCCGGCACCGCGCAACAGGCGGAACAGCAGGGTCTCGGCCTGGTCGTCGCGGTGCTGGCCGGTGAACAGGATATCGCCCGGGCCGAGCACTTGCCTGAAGGCGGCATAGCGGGCATCGCGAGCGGCCTGTTCAAGGCTGGCGCCTGGGGAGACCTGGACGTGGATGACCTGAAGTTCAACGTCGAAATTGTCGCAGATGGCCTGGCAGTGGGCGGGCCAGGCGTCGGCAGCAGCTTGCAGGCCGTGGTGGATATGGATGGCGCGCAGCGGGGGGGATGCGTGGTTGCGGGCGTATTCGGCCAGCAGGTGCAGGAGGACGGTGGAATCGAGGCCGCCGGAGAAGGCGACGTACCAGGTGGGGGCGTTGAGCCAAGGAGTGAGGTTGATCATCTAGCCCTCGCTCGATTCCAGAAAGCATTCGCGGGCATGCCCGCTCCCACACGTACGGCGCAAGCCTCAAGGGCAGCGCAATACCTGTAGGAGCGGGTTTACCCGCGAACACCGGCGAAGCCGGTGCCATCAATCACAAGGGCCGCAAAACGGCCCCGGGGCAAATCAGAATTAGAGGCCGTAGCTCATCAGGCGCTCGTAACGACGGGCCAGTAGCGCATCGTTGTCGAACTTGCCGAGCATGTCCAGCTGCTGCACCAGATCGGCACGGATGCTTTCGGACATCTTGGCCGGATCACGGTGGGCGCCGCCCAGCGGCTCCTGGATGACCTTGTCGACAATGTTCAGGCTCTTCAGACGCTCGGCGGTGATGCCCATGGCCTCGGCCGCGTCTGCTGCTTTATCGGCAGTTTTCCACAGAATCGAAGCACAGCCTTCCGGCGAGATCACCGAGTAGGTGGAGTACTGCAGCATGTTCAGTTGGTCGCACACGCCAATGGCCAGTGCCCCACCGGAACCACCCTCACCGATCACGGTAGCGATGATCGGGGTTTTCAGGCGTGCCATGACCCGCAGGTTCCAGGCGATGGCTTCACTCTGGTTGCGCTCTTCGGCGTCGATGCCCGGGTAGGCGCCCGGCGTGTCGATGAAGGTCAGGATCGGCATCTTGAAGCGTTCGGCCATTTCCATCAGGCGACAGGCCTTGCGGTAGCCTTCCGGGCGCGGCATGCCGAAGTTGCGACGCACTTTCTCGCGCACTTCACGGCCCTTCTGGTGGCCAATGACCATGACCGGCTTGCCGTCCAGACGCGCAGTACCACCCACGATGGCGGCGTCGTCAGAGAAGTGACGGTCCCCGTGCAGCTCTTCGAACTCGGTGAAGATGTGCTCCAGGTAGTCCAGGGTGTAAGGACGACGCGGGTGACGGGCCAGGCGGGCGATCTGCCAGCTGGTCAGGTTGCCGAAGATGCTTTCGGTCAGGGTGTTGCTCTTGTCTTGCAGACGGGCAATTTCATCGCTGATGTTCAGCGAGTTGTCGTTGCCCACCAGGCGCAGGCCTTCGATCTTGGCTTGCAGGTCGGCAATCGGCTGTTCGAAGTCGAGGAAATTCGGGTTCATAGTCATCCGTCTTGGGTCTACGGCCAGGCGGCCGGCCGGTTGATCCGTTTGGCGCCATACCTTACGGGATCAGGCGCATTCAGGTCGAGATTAAATTTTTGTCGGTTCAACGATATTGCAGGAAGACGTTCTCACGCCCGAACTGGTCACGCAGCGCCTGAATCAGCCCATCGGCCGGGTCGATCGCCCACTGCTCGCCAAACTGCAGCATGGCCTTGGCGTCACTGCCGGTGTACTCCAGCGTGATCGGGCAGGCACCGCGATGGCGGGTGATCAGCTCGCCCAGCCACTTCAGCCGGTCGCCCTTCAGTGCGTCGTGCGCCACCTTCAGGCGCAGGCTCTCGGCCAGCTTGGTGCGCGCGTCTTCCATGGTCATCACCTGCTTCACCCGCAGGCGCAAGCCCCCGGAGAAGTCGTCATTGCTGACCTCGCCTTCCACCACCACCATCGCATCGGTCTGCAGCAAGGACTGTGCCGCCATGAAGGCATCGGCAAACAGCGATGCCTCGATCCGCCCGGAACGGTCATCCAGGGTGACGAAGCCCATCTTGTCGCCCTTCTTGTTCTTCATCACCCGCAGGGCAATGATCATGCCCGCGATGGTCTGGGTTTCGCGCGACGGCTTGAGATCGACGATGCGCTGGCGTGCGAAGCGGCGGATCTCGGTCTCGTACTCGTCGATCGGGTGGCCGGTGAGGTACAGGCCAAGGGTGTCCTTCTCCCCCTTCAGACGCTCCTTGAGGGTGAGCTCGCGCACCTTGCGATGGTTGGCATAGACGTCGACATCTGCCGCGTCGAACATGCTGCCGAACAGGTCGACATGGCCACTGTCAGCGGTATGCGCAGCCTGCTCGGCTGCCTTGATGGCCTCGCCCAGCGCCGACAGCAAGGTTGCCCGGTTGATGTCGATGTTGGCGTGGTAGGCCTTGATCTCGTCATGGAAGTGCGGGCCAAGGCGGTCCAGCGCGCCACTGCGCACCAGCGCATCAAGGGTACGCTTGTTGACCCGTTTGAGGTCGATGCGTTCACAGAAATCGAACAGGTCCTTGAAGGGACCGCCTTGGGCACGAGCCTCGACAATCGCCTCCACCGGGCCTTCGCCGACACCCTTGATGGCACCAAGGCCGTAGACGATACGGCCGTCGTTGTTGACGGTGAACTTGAAGTCCGAGAAGTTCACGTCCGGCGCGTCGAGGCGCAGCTTCATGCTGCGCACCTCCTCCACCAGCACCACCACCTTGTCGGTGTTATGCATATCCGCCGACAGGACCGCGGCCATGAATGGCGCCGGGTAGTGGGTTTTCAGCCAGGCGGTCTGGTACGACACCAGGCCATAGGCGGCGGAGTGGGATTTGTTGAAGCCGTAGCCCGCGAACTTCTCTACCAGGTCGAAGATGTTACCGGCGAGGTCCGCATCAATATTGTTGGCCACGCAACCTTCGATGAAACCACCGCGCTGCTTGGCCATTTCCTCGGGCTTTTTCTTACCCATGGCCCGGCGCAGCATGTCGGCGCCACCCAGGGTATAACCTGCCATCACCTGGGCGATCTGCATCACCTGTTCCTGGTACAGGATGATGCCGTAGGTTGGCGCCAGTACCGGCTTGAGGCCTTCGTACTGGTAGTCGGAGTGCGGGTAGGCCAGCTCGGCGCGGCCGTGCTTGCGGTTGATGAAGTCGTCCACCATGCCCGATTGCAGCGGGCCCGGGCGGAACAACGCAACCAGTGCGATCAGGTCTTCCAGGCAGTCGGGCTTGAGCTTCTTGATCAGCTCCTTCATGCCGCGCGATTCAAGCTGGAACACCGCCGTGGTTTCGGCCTTCTGCAGCAGCTCGTAGGTCTTGCGGTCGTCCAGCGGGATGAAGTCGATGTTGAGGTCGGGCAGGTTCTTCTTGGCCTGCTCGCGGTTGATGATCTCCATCGCCCACTTGATGATGGTCAAGGTACGCAGGCCGAGGAAGTCGAACTTCACCAGGCCGGCGGCCTCGACGTCATCCTTGTCGAACTGGGTTACCAGGCCACCACCCTCTTCATCACAGGCGATCGGCGAAAAGTCGGTGAGCTTGGTCGGTGCGATAACCACACCACCGGCGTGCTTGCCGGTACCCCGGGTCACACCCTCCAGCTTCAGGGCCATGTCCCAGATTTCACGGGCGTCTTCGTCGCCCTTGAGGAAGTCACGCAGGATTTCTTCCTGCTCGTAGGCCTTCTCCAGGGTCATGCCCACTTCGAAGGGGATCATCTTCGACAGGCGGTCGGCCAGGCCATAGGATTTGCCTTGCACCCGCGCCACGTCACGCACCACCGCCTTGGCGGCCATGGTACCGAAGGTGATGATCTGGCTCACCGCGTTACGGCCGTAGGCCTCAGCCACGTAGTCGATCACCCGGTCACGGCCGTCCATGCAGAAGTCGACGTCGAAGTCGGGCATGGAAACACGTTCAGGGTTGAGGAAGCGCTCGAACAGCAGGTCGTAGGCCAGCGGGTCGAGATCGGTGATCTTCAGGACATAGGCCACCAGCGAGCCGGCACCCGAACCACGACCCGGGCCCACCGGTACGTCGTTGTTCTTGGCCCATTTGATGAAGTCCATAACAATCAGGAAGTAACCGGGGAAGCCCATCTGGATGATGATGTCCAGCTCGAACTTCAGGCGGTCCAGGTAAACCTGACGCTTTTCTTCATAATTGGGCGTGGTCTCTTTCGGCCACAGCACGGCCAGGCGCTCTTCCAGGCCTTCGTGGGCCACATGCCGCAGGTAGTCGTCGATGCCCATGCCGTTGGGCGTGGGGAAGTCAGGCAGGAAGTACTTGCCCAGTTGCACCTGGATGTTGCAGCGCTTGGCAATCTCGACGGTGTTGGCGATGGCGTCGGGCAGGTCGCTGAAGAGCTCGGCCATTTCCTCGGCCGACTTCAGGTACTGCTGGTCGCTGTAGCAACGCGGACGGCGCGGGTCGTCAAGGGTCCATCCCTCGCCAATGCATACGCGGGTCTCGTGGGCGTCGAAGTCCGCCTGCTTGATGAAACGTACGTCGTTGGTAGCCACCAGCGGGGCGCCAAGCTTGTCGGCCAATGCCACCGCCGCGTGCACGTATTCTTCGTCGCGTGCCCGATTGGTGCGCTGCACTTCAACGTAGAAGCGCTCGGGGAACATGCCCATCCAGTCTTGAAGAAGCGCTTCGGCTTCGTCTTGCCGCCCCGCCAGCAGCGCCATGCCAATGTCGCCTTCCTTGCCCGCGGACAGGGCAATCAGGCCCTCGCTGGCCGGGGCGATCCATTCACGCTGGAGGATGACCAGGCCATTGCGCTGGCCATCGGTCCAGCCGCGCGAGATCAGTTCGGTGAGGTTGCGATAGCCCTTGGGGTCCATGGCCAGGAAGCAGATGCGCGACAGCGGGGCTTCCGGGTCGGCACCGGCCAGCCACAGGTCGGCACCGCAGATCGGTTTGATGCCGGCGCCCATGGCAGTCTTGTAGAACTTCACCAGCGAGCACATGTTGCTCTGATCGGTGATCGCGACCGCCGGCATGTTCATCCCGGTCAGCGCCTTGGCCAGCGGTTTGATCCGCACCAGGCCGTCGACCAGCGAGAATTCGGAGTGGACGCGCAGGTGAACGAAGGGAACCGACATGGAAGATCCTGTAGCAGTGCTTAACGACAAGGGCGGGATTGTAGCCTAACTAGGGGCTTTTTTTGGGGCTGCTTTGCAGCCCTTCGCGGGCACGCCCGCTCCCACAGGTACGGCCCCGCCGCTCAGACCGATGAATCCTGTGAGAGCGGGCGTGCCCGCGAAGGGCCGCGAAGCGGCCCCAATAGGTCAGATCAGGGAATCGGTGACGCCTTCGCGCGCTTCCCAAGCCGCCCGCACCGGGGCGAAGGAACGCCGATGAATGGGCGTAGGCCCAAGACGTGCCAACGCCTCGAGATGCACCGGGGTCGGGTAGCCCTTGTGCCCGCCAATGCCATAACCCGGGTAGATCAGTTCGAACGCACTCATCTCCCGATCACGGGTCACCTTGGCCAGGATCGATGCCGCCGCAATGGCCGGCACCTGGCTATCCCCCTTGACCACCGGTGCTGCCGGCACCGCCAGCTTCGGGCAGCGATTGCCATCGATCAGGGCCAGCTTTGGCGTAATGTGCAACCCCTCCACTGCCCGCTGCATGGCCAGCATGGTGGCTTGCAGGATGTTCAGGCTGTCGATTTCCTCGACTTCGGCGCGGGCGATGCAGAAGCTCAAGGCCTTTTCGCAGATCTCGTCGAACAGCGCCTCACGCCTGGCTTCGGTGAGTTTCTTAGAATCGTTCAGACCGAGAATCGGCCGTGCAGGATCAAGAATCACCGCCGCCGTTACCACCGCGCCGCACAGCGGGCCACGGCCCACTTCATCAACGCCGGCAACCAGGTCTTCTACCAAGTTGAAGTCCAGTCCAATTTGCATGTCAGCGGTCCTTGAGCAGGGCCAGTACCGCCTCGGCCGCCTGATTGGAGGCGTCACGGCGCAGGGTGCGGTGAATTTCGTCGAAACGTTCGGTCTGCTGGCTTCCATCGCGCACCAGCGGCGCCAGGGTGTTGGCCAGCGCTTCGCTGGTAGCGTCGTCCTGCAGCAACTCGGGCACCAGCTCTCGCTGGGCCAGCAGGTTCGGCAATGACACGTAAGGGCTTTTCACCAGACGCTTGAGAATCCAGAAGGTCAAGGGCGCCAGGCGGTACGCCACTACCATCGGCCGCTTGTACAGCAACGCCTCGAGGGTGGCGGTGCCCGAGGCGATCAGCACCGCGTCACAGGCCGCCAGGGCCTGGTGCGACTGGCCATCGAGCAGGGTCAGCGGCAGTTGGCGCCCTTCAAGCATCTGTTCGATCTGGGCGCGCCGCGTGGCGTTGGCGCAGGGCAACACGAAGCGCACACCCGGCACTTGTTGGCTGAGGCGCTCGGCGGCGTCGAGGAACAGCGCGCCCAAGCGCCCTACTTCGCCACCCCGGCTGCCCGGCATCAACGCCACCACCGGCCCCTCGCCCAGGCCCAGCGCGGCACGCGCGGCCGGGCGGTCGGCTTCAAGCGGTATGGTGTCTGCCAGCGGGTGGCCGACAAAACGCACTGGCACACCCTGCTCTTCGTAGAACCGCGCCTCGAACGGCAGCAGCGTCAGCATCAGGTCGCAGCCTTCGCGGATCTTCAGCACGCGCTTCTGCCGCCAGGCCCACACTGACGGGCTGACATAGTGCACGGTCTTGATCCCGGCCTGGCGCAGCTTGAGCTCGATGTTGAGGGTGAAGTCAGGGGCGTCGATGCCGATGAATACGTCGGGCTTTTCTTCGATCAGGGTCTGGATCAGCAGCTTGCGGCGCTTGAGCAGTTCGCGCAGGCGCCCCAGTACCTCGACTAGCCCCATGACGGCCAGGCGCTCCATGGGGAAATAGGATTGCAGGCCCTCGGCCTCCATCAAGGGGCCGCCAACCCCGATGAAACGCACGTCGGGGTGGCGCGCCTTGAGGGCACGCATCAAGCCTGAACCAAGGATATCGCCACTGGCCTCACCGGCGACCAGCGCTACGCAAAGCTGGGCCATATCAGCGCGTGATGCCGCGAGCGGAGCTCAGGATCGACTGACGGAACAGCTCGACCTCAGGGTGTTGCGTGGCCGGTTCGGCCAGCTCCTTGAGCGCGTCTTCTACGGTCAGGCCCTGACGGTAGACAATCTTGTAGCAACGACGCAGCACATGGATCACCTCGTCGCTGAAACCGCGGCGGCGCATGCCCTCGAAGTTCATGCTGCGGGCTTCGGCGGGGCTGCCGAACACGGTAACGAAGGCCGGAACGTCCTTGCCAATGGCCGTGCCCATGCCGGAAAACGCGTGGGCGCCAATGTGGCAGTACTGGTGAACCAGGGTGTAACCGGACAGGATCGCCCAGTCACCCACATGTACATGACCTGCCAACGCCGTGTTGTTGACCAGGATGCAGTGGTTGCCGATGACACTGTCGTGGCCAATGTGGGCATAGGCCATGATCAGGTTATGGTCACCCACGGTGGTTTCCGCGCGGTCCTGAACAGTACCGCGGTGGATGGTCACCCCTTCGCGAATCACATTGTGATCGCCGATCACCAGGCGCGTCGGCTCACCCTTGTACTTAAGGTCCGGGGTGTCTTCACCGATCGAGGAAAACTGAAAGATACGGTTGTGCTTGCCGATGCGGGTCGGGCCTTTGAGCACAACATGCGGGCCGATAACGGTGCCCTCCCCGATTTCTACATCAGGGCCAACGATCGACCAAGGGCCGACCTCGACGCCGTCGGCCAGCTTGGCCGACGGATCGATAATGGCCCGAGGATCAATCGAATTCATAGGGAGCGTTCCGCGCAGGTGATTTCTGCCGAGCAGACCGGCTTGCCATCGACAAGGGCGCGGCACTCGAACTTCCAGATCATGCTTTTACGGCTGAGGAACTTGGCTTCCAGCACAAGCTGGTCACCCGGCAGAACCGGCTGACGGAAACGCAGTTTGTCGGAACCGACAAAGTAGTACAGGGTGCCATCGGCCGGCTTGGCATCGAGCATCTTGAAACCAAGGATGCCGGCCGCCTGGGCCATGGCTTCGATGATCAGGACACCCGGCATGATCGGGTGTGCCGGGAAGTGGCCATTGAAAAACGGCTCATTGATGCTGACATTCTTGTAGGCACGAATGCTCTGGGCCTCGAAGTCCAGATCCGTCACACGGTCTACCAGCAGGAACGGGTAGCGGTGAGGCAGGTATTCGCGAATCTCGTTGATGTCCATCATTTCGGTGGGGAAGCCTGTAATAAGAATAGGGAGCGCAGGTGCTGACCACACGCTCCTTTTGCAATCCAAAGAGGAGCCAGCTAGCGACTGTTCACTCTTGCTCAGGGAATGGTATCAGCCTTCTGATGTCGGCAGGCCACCTGAGGTCACGGTATCGACGCGTTTTTCCAGCTGCTGGAGACGCTTGGCCATGTCGTCCAGGTGGCGGATACGCGCGGCGCTCTTGCGCCAGTCAGCCAGCGGCTGCATGGCAGTGCCGGAAGAATAGGAACCCGGTTCAGTGATCGAACGGGTAACCATGGTCATTCCGGAAACGAAAACGTTATCGCAAATATCGATGTGCCCAACCAGCCCCACACCCCCGGCCAGCATGCAGTGCTTGCCGATGCGCGTGCTGCCGGAGATTCCGACGCAAGCGGCCATGGCAGTGTGATCACCGATCTGTACGTTGTGAGCGATCTGGATCTGGTTATCCAGCTTGACCCCGTCGCCGATCCGGGTGTCGGACAGCGCGCCACGGTCGACAGCAGTATTGACGCCGATCTCCACGTCATCACCAATGGTGACGCCGCCGATCTGCGCAATCTTGCGCCAGATGCCCTTTTCGTTGGCAAAGCCGAAGCCCTCGCCGCCGATCACGGCACCCGACTGGATGACCACACGCTTACCGATGGTCACGTCGTGATACAGCGTGACCCGCGGTGCCAGCCAACCACCTTCACCGACCACACAGCGGGCACCGATGAAGCAGTGTGCGCCGATGCTGACGTTGGCGCCGATGCGCGCACCACTTTCGATGACCGCGAACGGCCCGATGCTGGCGCTGGCGTCCACCTGGGCATCTTCCGCCACCACGGCGCTGGGATGTATACCCGCCTCAGCCTTGGGTTTGGGATCGAACAGGTGGGAAATTCGCGCGTAAGCCAGGTACGGGTCCGCCACGACCAGGGTATTGCCGGCAAAGCTTTCGGCATCCGCAGCCTTGAGCAGCACCGCGCCGGCCTGGCTGTTATCCAGGTACTTGCGGTACTGCGGGTTGGCGAGGAAGCTCAACTGCGTCGGGCCAGCCTCCTGCAAGGTGGCCAACCCGGTAATCTGCAGCGCCTCGGGCCCCTTGAGGGTAGCTCCGAGTACCTCGGCCAGCTGGCCTAGCGTCATGGTCACACTCATATCAACGGGCTTGGTTCATGCGCTCGATGACTTGGCGGGTGATGTCGTACTGAGGTTTGACATCGATGACCGCACCACGCTCGAGGACCAGGTCGTAGCCGCCCTTCTTGATCACTTCCTCGACAGCACCATCCAGCTTCGGCTTCAGTTGCTTGAGCATGTCGCGATCAGCAACGGCCTTGGCTTCGTTCAGTTCCTTGGACTGGAACTGGAAATCGCGGGCCTTTTGCTTGAACTCGAGCTCCAGGCGCTCACGCTCCTGCTGCTGCATCTTGTCGCCGCCCTTGATCAGGCGGTCCTGGATGCCCTTGGCACTGCTTTCCAGGCTTTTCAGCTTGGTCAGTTGCGGACCGAATTTCTTCTCGGCATCAACCGCATACTTCTTGGCGGCATCCGACTCGAGCAGGGCCATCTGGTAGTTCAGGACGGCAACCTTCATTTCGGCGAAAGCCGGGGTGGCGACCAGCGCCGCGGCCACTACGGCCAATTGAGCCAATTTACGCACGATGCACTCCTGGATAAACCGTTGTCATTAAGCAAGGGCCGACCTTAGAAGGTCTGGCCCAGAGAGAATTGGAACACCTGGGTATCGGCATCGTCCGGCTTCTTGACCGGCATTGCCAGGCTGAAGCTCAGGGGGCCCAGTGCGGTAATCCAGGTCACGCCCAGGCCGACCGAACTGGCCATGCCCGAGAACCCGACCTTCTCGCAATCAGGTTTGTTGCCGCAATTGGTGTCGAACACGTTACCCACGTCCCAGAACACAGAGGTGCGCAGTGAACGCTGGTCCTTGACGAACGGCAGCGGGAACAGCAGTTCGGCACCGCCTTGCACCAGCACGTTACCACCAAACGGCAACGGATCCTGATCCGGGTCGGCGATGGTGCCTGGCTTGCCACCTGCGGCCTCACCGATGCTCGGGGTACTGCGCGGGCCCAGGCTGCTGTCCTTGAAGCCACGGACGGAGTTGAAACCACCCGCGAAATAGTTCTCGTAGAACGGCAGACCGGAGGTGCTGCCGTAACCATCACCATAGCCCAGCTCGGTATGCAGGCGCAGGGTGTAGTCGCTGGTGATCGGCTTGAACAGCTGGCCACGGTAGTCAAGCTTGAAGAACGACAGGTCGCTGCCCGGAACGGTGGACTCCAGGGTCAGGCTTTGCGAGTGACCACGGGTGGCCAGTACGCCTTTGTTCAGGGTCGACTCGGACCAGCCGATCGAGGCCTTGAAGTTCAGGAAGTTGTCACCTTCCTCCTCGAGGAAGTCGAAGATCTCGTCAACGGTGTATTTGCCGGTCTTGATCTTGTCCTGCTGCACGCTCAGGCCGTAGGTCAGGCGCGAGGTTTCGCTGATCGGGTAGCCCAGGCTGACGCCGGCACCGTAGCTGTCCACCGCATAGCTGGCAACGTCGACGTCGAGGTCGTCGTAATCGGTGCTGCGATAGAAGGCGTTGTAGCCCAGGCTGACGCCATCGGCGGTGAAGTAGGGATCAACGAAGCCGAAGTTGTAACGGGTCTGGTATTCCGAACGGGTCAGGCCGATGGATACCTTGTTACCGGTACCGAGGAAGTTGCTCTGGCTGATCGAACCACCCAGGATCAGGCCGGCGCTCTGGGCGAAACCGACGCTGGCGGTGATCGAGCCGGAGGCCTGCTCTTCGACGCTGTAGTTGACGTCGACCTGGTCGTCAGTGCCAGGCACCTGCGGGGTCTCGACGTTGACTTCCTTGAAGAAGCCCAGGCGCTCAAGACGGGTCTTGGACTGGTCGATCAGGTAGGTCGACGCCCAGCCGCCTTCCATCTGGCGCATTTCGCGACGCAGCACTTCGTCTTCGGTCTTGGTGTTGCCGCGGTAGTTGATGCGGTTGACGTAGGCACGCTTGCCCGGGTCGACCACGAACATGATGTCGACCGTGTGGTCCTGGTCGTTGGGTTGCGGCACGCCGTTGACGTTAGCGAAGGTGTAGCCTTCGTTACCCAGCCGGCGGGTGATCAGCTCGGACGTGGTGGTCATCACCTTGCGCGAGAATACCTGCCCCGGCTGCACCAGCAGCAGCGACTTGACCTGGTCTTCCGGCACCTTGAGGTCACCGGACAGCTTCACGTCGCGAACGGTGTATTTCTCGCCTTCGTTGATGTTGACGGTGATGTAGACGTGCTTCTTGTCCGGCGTGATGGACACCTGGGTGGAGGCGATGTCCATGTTGATGTAGCCGCGGTCCAGGTAGTAGGAACGCAGGCGCTCCAGGTCACCGGAGAGTTTTTCACGGGCGTACTTGTCGTCGTTCTTGAAGAACGACAGCCAGTTGGTGGTCTTCAGCTCGAACAGCTGCCCCAGGGTCTCATCATCGAATACGTTGTTGCCAACGATGTTGATGTGCTGGATGGCGGCGACGGTGCCTTCGTTGATCTTGATCTTCAGGGCCACACGGTTGCGCGGCTGCGGCACCACTTCGGCATCGACCTCGGCCGAGTAGCGCCCTTGGGCCACGTACTGGCGTTGCAGTTCGTTACGCACACCTTCGAGGGTGGCACGCTGGAAGATCTCGCCTTCGGCCAGGCCCGATTGCTTCAGGCCCTTCATCAGGTCTTCGGTGCTGATCGCCTTGTTGCCTTCAATCTCGATGCTCGACACCGACGGGCGCTCGACCACGTTGATGATCAGCACATTGCCATCGCGGCTCAACTGGATGTCCTGGAAGAACCCGGTCTTGAACAGGGAACGAGTCGAGTCCACCAGGCGGCGGTCGTCAGCCTGGTCGCCGACGTTCAGCGGCAAGGCACCGAACACACTGCCAGCGGAAACCCGCTGCAGGCCGTTGACGCGAATATCGGAGATGGTGAAGGACTCGGCGTGAACTTCAGCGATCATCAGTGCGGACATGACCGCAGTTAGCAGCAGACGTTTCATGAAGTCCTTTTATTCCAACTGGCAATAAACAACCTGCCGTCACAGAACGGCAGGTTCGCAATTGAGCGAAGCTTTATAGTCGACCCAGATCGTTGATCAGGGCGAGCAACATCACCCCTATGACCAAACTGATACCGATCTGAACCCCCCAACCTTGCACCCGATCCGACAGCGGACGACCGCGCGCCCACTCGACCAGGTAAAACAGCAAATGCCCCCCGTCCAGTACTGGAATGGGCAGCAGGTTAAGAACCCCCAGGCTTATGCTCAGGTAGGCCAGGAAATTCAGGAAATCCCCCACGCCGGACTGGGCTGAAGCGCCCGCCACTTTAGCAATGGTTATCGGTCCACTCAAGTTTTTTACCGAGAGCTCCCCGAACAGCATTTTCTTCAGCGATTCAAGGGTCAGGACGCTCATGTTCCAGGTACGCGACAAGCTCTCACCCACCGCATCCAGCGGGCCGTAGCTGATTTCGCGGAGCATGTTGGCAGGCCATTCGCCACCTTTGACACCAGCGCCAAGATAGCCACCGACTGCCTTGCCCTCCCCCTTGCGGGCCAAGGTCACCGGCAGTTCCAGGGCAGCGCCGTCGCGCTCCACTCGCACCACGACCTTGGCATCCGGGCGGGCGCGCACGCGGTCGACTACCTGCTGCCATTCGGTCACTGCCAAATCATCCAGAGCCAGCAGCTTGTCACCGGTTTTCAGGCCCGCAGCGGCAGCCGGCCCCTTCGGATCGATCTCGGCCAGCACCGGGGTGATCGCCGGGCGCCAAGGGCGCAGCCCCAGGGATTGAATCGGGTCCGGCTCGTCGGCGCCCTTGAGCCAACTGTCCAGCTTGACCTGCAGCTGGCGCTCGGCGCTGGCGCCCTCATCGCGCACGCCAATCTGCAAGGTACCGCTCTCGCCCAGACGACGAACCAGCTGCAAATTGACCGCCGACCAACCGTTGGTCGGCTTGCCATCCACAGAAACAATTTCCTGACCCGCGGTCAGCCCTGCAGATGCTGCCAGGCTGCCACTGTCGACCGCGCCGATAACCGGGCGGATTTGCTGGGTACCCAGCATCGCCAGCACCCAGAAAAACAGGATAGCCAGCAGAAAATTGGCGATCGGGCCTGCCGCGACAATCGCAATACGCTGGCGCACCGACTTGCGGTTGAACGACTGCCCGGCCAGCGCTGGCGGCACATCGCCTTCGCGCTCGTCGAGCATCTTGACGTAGCCACCCAGAGGAATGGCCGCAACAACGAACTCGGTGCCGTGGCGGTCATGCCACCGCAGCAGCGGCGTGCCGAAACCCACCGAGAAACGCAGCACCTTGACGCCGCAGCGGCGCGCCACCCAGAAGTGACCGAATTCGTGGAAAGTGACCAGCACACCCAAAGCCACGAGGGTGCCGATAATCATGTAGAGCGCTGTCATGTCCATCTCCGAATGATGTTCAGCGGGCCGGCATCCTGCCCAGCCCCCTCACGAACCTTGGCGGGCCTGCATCAGCGGCCGTGACGCCTCAGCCACTCACGGGAAAGCTCCCGGGCACGCTGATCGGCGGCAAATACCGCATCCAGCGACGGCAGCGGTACGACGGGTTCCTGGTCGAGTACCTGTTCGATCATACCCGCGATCTCCGGGAAGCGGATGCGCCGTTCAAGAAATGCCTGGACCGCGACTTCGTTGGCCGCATTGAGCACGGCAGGCGCGCTGTTGCCGGCCTCGGCAGCCTGCCGCGCAAGGCGCAGGCAAGGGAAGCGTTGTTCGTCGGGCGCCTGGAAATCCAGACGGGCGATGGCGAACAGGTCCAGCGGGGCAACCCCGGAATCGATCCGTTCCGGCCAGGCCAACGCGTTGGCGATTGGCGTACGCATGTCCGGGTTGCCCAACTGCGCGAGTACCGAACCGTCCACGTAGTCGACCAGCGAGTGGATCACGCTCTGCGGGTGCACCACCACCTCAACCTTGGACGGCACGGCATCGAACAACCAGCAGGCTTCGATCAACTCGAGGCCTTTGTTCATCATGCTGGCCGAATCCACGGAGATCTTGCGCCCCATGGACCAGTTGGGGTGCGCACAGGCTTGCTCCGGAGTCACGTCCAGCAGCGCCTCGACCGGCGTTTCGCGGAACGGCCCGCCGGACGCGGTAAGCAGGATCCGGCGCACACCGACGGCACTCAGGCCACGGGCGTAGTCGCCTGGCATGCACTGGAAGATAGCGTTGTGTTCGCTGTCGATCGGCAGCAGCACGGCACCCTTTTGCCGCACCGCCTCCATGAACAGTGCGCCGGACATCACAAGTGCTTCCTTGTTGGCCAGCAACACCTTCTTGCCTGCCTCGACTGCCGCCAGCGTGGGGCGCAGGCCGGCAGCACCGACAATGGCTGCCATCACTGCATCCACTTCAGCGGCCGACGCCACTTGGCAAAGCCCGGCCTCACCTTCCAGCACCTCGGTGGTGCAACCGGCCGCAGCCAGACTCGCACGCAACCTCACCGCCGCCTCGGTGCTCGGCACCACAGCGAAGGCCGGACGATGACGCACGCATAGCGCCAACAGCTCGTCGATGCGCGAATAGCCAGTGAGGGCGAACGCTTGATAACGGTCAGGATGACGCGCAATCACATCCAGCGTACTCAGGCCAATGGAGCCGGTGGCCCCGAGCACGGTAATACGTTGCGGGCGACTCACATCACACCCCATTCGGCAGCCCACAACAGCACGGCGAAGATCGGGATTGCGGCAGTCAGGCTGTCAATGCGATCGAGCACACCCCCATGCCCGGGCAGCAGATTGCTGCTGTCCTTGATGCCGGAGCGACGCTTGAACATGCTCTCGGTCAGGTCACCGACCACCGAGGACATCACCAGCAACGCAGCGCCCAACAGGCCCAGCAGGATCTGACCAAAGCCCCAGTCGCGGCTGATGCCGACACCCAGGGTAATCAACAGGCTGACCGCCAGACCACCGTACACGCCTTCCCAGCTCTTGCCTGGGCTGACCTGGGGAGCCAGCTTGCGCTTGCCGAATGCCCGGCCAGAGAAGTACGCACCGATGTCGGCGGCCCACACCAGCACCATGACCGACAGGATCAGCCAGTTGCCCAAGGGCCAGTGCTTGAGCAGCACCAGCCCTTGCCAGGCCGGCAGCAACACCAGCAGGCCGATCAACAACCGACAGGCCGCACTGGCCCACAGGTCGCTGCTGCGCGGGTAGGTAAGCACCAGCCAGGTGGCCAGCCCCCACCAGATCACGGCAGCGCCCAGCACCCAGGGCGCCAGTTCCGGAAGGATGTGCAGCAGCATCAGCGCCCCCGCGACCACCGCTGCATAGGCAATGCGCAGCGGCTGGGCCATCAGCCCGGCAAGGCGCGCCCACTCCCAGGCACCGAGGGTCACTACGAAGCCGATGAACAGGGCGAAATCCCCGCCATTGAGCAGGAAGAAACCACCCAGCGCGACCGGCAGCAGGATCAGCGCAGTAATGATGCGTTGTTTAAGCATTAAGCACGAGCTCCAGCCTCGACCTGCTCGCTGGTCTTACCGAAGCGGCGCTGGCGCGAAGCGAAATCGGCCAGGGCATTGCGCATGGCCTCGTGTTTGAAGTCCGGCCAGTAGAGGTCGGAGAAGTACAACTCGGCATAGGCCAGCTGCCACAACAGGAAATTGCTGATGCGGTGCTCGCCACCGGTGCGAATGCACAGGTCCGGTAACGGCAGGTCGCCGGTTGCCAGGCAGGTCTGCAGCAGACCCGGGGTGATGTCTTCCGGGCGCAGGTGCCCGGCTTGCACTTCCCGCGCCAGCCGCTGGGCAGCCTGGGCGATGTCCCACTGGCCACCGTAGTTGGCTGCTATCTGCAGAATGAAACGGTTGTTGCCAGCGGTCACTGCCTCGGCCTCGCGCATGGCGGCCTGCAGCTCAGGATGGAAACGCGAACGGTCGCCGATGATGCGCAGGCTGATGTTGTTCTCGTCAAGGCGCTTGGCCTCACGGCGCAGCGCCGAGAAGAACAGCTCCATCAGCGCACCGACCTCTTCGGCAGGGCGCTGCCAGTTCTCGCTGGAGAAGGCGAACAGGGTCAGTACCTCGACCCCGGACTTGGCACAGACTTCGATGACCGCGCGAACGGCATCCACACCCGCCTTGTGCCCGGCCACGCCGGGCAGCAGGCGTTTTTTCGCCCAGCGGTTGTTGCCATCCATGATGATCGCGACATGACGCGGCACCGAGGACGGCGCCGCTGGCTTGGTCTTTTCCATTAAAAAACCCCGGCCTTAGACGGCCATCAGGTCCTTTTCCTTGGCTTTGAAGGCAGCATCCACTTCGGCGACGAACTTGTCGGTCAGCTTCTGGATCTCGTCCGCGGCGCGACGCTCTTCGTCTTCGCTGATTTCCTTGTCCTTGGTCAGCTTTTTCAGGTCAGCCAGGGCGTCGCGGCGCACGTTGCGCACGGCTACCTTGGCATCCTCGGCAACACCGCTGGCCTGCTTGGTGTAGCCCTTGCGGGTTTCCTCGGTCAGGGCCGGCATCGGCACACGGATGGTGGTACCGGCGCTGGACGGGTTAAGGCCCAGATCGGAGGTGAGGATGGCCTTTTCGATGGCAGCGCTGAGGTTCTTGTCGTGAGCGACGATCTTCAGGGTGCGGGCATCTTCGACGGTGATCGCGGCGACCTGGTTCAGCGGCATTTCGCTGCCCCAGGCGGTAACCTTGACGCTGTCCAGAATGCTTGGGTGAGCGCGACCGGTGCGGATTGCAGCCAGGTTGCGGGACAGGGCTTCGATGGACTTGCCCATGCGCTCCTGCGCGTCTTTCTTGATGTCGTTGATCATGCTTGGCCTTCCTCGATCAGTGTGCCTTCAGCGCCACCCACCACAATGTTCAGCAGGGCGCCAGGCTTGTTCATGTTGAATACCCGCAATGGCATCTTGTGGTCACGGCACAGGCAGATTGCGGTCAGATCCATCACACCCAGCTTGCGATCCAGAACCTCATCGTAGGTCAGGTGATCGAATTTCTCGGCATGCGGGTCCTTGAATGGATCGGCAGTGTACACGCCATCGACCTTGGTCGCCTTCAGCACCACGTCAGCATCGATTTCGATGGCGCGCAGGCAGGCCGCGGAGTCGGTGGTGAAGAACGGGTTGCCGGTACCGGCGGAGAAAATTACCACATCCCCGGAGTTGAGGTGACGAATAGCTTTGCGGCGATCGTAATGATCGGTGACACCCACCATGGAAATGGCCGACATGACCAGGGCCGGGATGTTCGAGCGCTCCAGCGCATCGCGCATGGCCAGGCCGTTCATCACGGTAGCCAGCATCCCCATGTGGTCACCCGTGACGCGGTCCATGCCGGCTGCGCTGAGCGCGGCGCCGCGGAACAGGTTGCCACCACCGATCACCAGGCCGACCTGGACACCGATCCCTACCAGCTGGCCAACTTCAAGCGCCATGCGATCCAGCACTTTCGGGTCGATCCCGAAGTCTTCCGAGCCCATCAGGGCCTCGCCGCTAAGTTTGAGCAAAATGCGTTTATAGCGAGGTTGGCGACCACTCACCTGCTGAGCCATTGCGAGTCTCTCCTGCGGCGTACTTTTAGAAAATTCGTGCGGGCTGTTTGCAGCCTGCTAACTGTAGCGTGGCACCGCTTCGGTGCCAGCGAAGAGGGAGTCGTATAAACTCCTCCCCGTTTTGACAAAGAGGCTGCGCGCGTGAGCGGGCAGCCTCTTTGGGGCGACAGACGGGGCTGTCTTACTGCTTGGCAGCAGCGACCTGAGCGGCAACTTCAGCAGCGAAGTCGTCGACTGGCTTCTCGATGCCTTCGCCTACTTTGAAGTAGGTGAAGGAAACGATTTCTGCACCGGCTTTCTTGGCCAGCTCGCCAACCTTGATTTCCGGGTTCATGACGAAGGCTTGCTCTTTCAGCGAGGCTTCGGCCTTGAACTTGGTGATACGACCGTTGATCATGTTCTCAACGATGTTTTCCGGCTTGCCGGCGATCTTGTCGGCGTTCAGCTGCAGGAAGACATTCTTCTCGCGCTCGATGGCCTCGGCGGAGATTTCCGACGAATCCAGGAACTCAGGGTTCGAAGCTGCAACGTGCATGGCGATGTTCTTCGCCAGCTCCACGTCACCGCCTTTCAGAACGACGACAGCGCCGATCTTGTTGCCGTGCAGGTAGGCACCGACAACGTCACCCTCAACGCGCACCAGGCGACGGATGTTGACGTTCTCGCCGCACTTGGCAACCAGGGCTTCACGAGCAGCTTCACGCGAGGCGATCAGCGGAGCGGCGTCGGTCAGCTTCTGGGCGAAGGCTTCTTCGAGGCTTTCGGCCACGAAGTTCTTGAAGTCGTCTTGCAGGGCCAGGAAGTCGGTCTGCGAGTTCACTTCCAGCAGGACGGCGGAAGTACCGTCGGTCTTGACGGCGATAGCGCCTTCAGCAGCGACGTTGCCAGCCTTTTTGGCGGCCTTGATGGCGCCCGAGGCACGCATGTCGTCAATGGCTTTCTCGATGTCGCCGCCGGCCTTTTCCAGGGCCTTTTTGCAATCCATCATGCCTTCGCCGGTACGCTCGCGCAGTTCTTTTACCAGCGCTGCAGTAATTGCTGCCATTTCAAAATCCTCTTGGAAAGTTTTTCAACCATTCCACCCGTCAATCACGGGCGTTCAATTCTGCAAATCCGCTGTTTTCATTTCAGCAGGCCCATGATGCGGGGCCGATGCTGACAGCAGGATTTCAAGGTGGCAAAAAGGGGGCAAAGCCCCCTTTTTGCGTGCCAAGTAGACGCTAGCGCCTATTACTCAGCAGCAGGTGCAGCCGCTTCTTCAGCGTAAACTTCGGTGCCGCCGGCAACGTTGTTGCGGCCGCGGATGACTGCGTCAGCCATCGAAGTCATGTACAGCTCGATAGCGCGAATGGCGTCATCGTTACCTGGGATGATGTAGTCAACACCTTCCGGGCTGCTGTTGGTATCGACAACGCCGATGACCGGGATACCCAGTTTGTTGGCTTCGGTGATCGCGATGCGCTCGTGATCAACGTCGATAACGAACAGAGCGTCTGGCAGACCGCCCATGTCCTTGATGCCACCCAGGCTGCGATCCAGTTTTTCCAGGTCGCGGGAGCGCATCAGGGCTTCTTTCTTGGTCAGCTTGGCGAAAGTGCCGTCTTCGGCCTGGGTTTCCAGGTCGCGCAGACGCTTGATCGAAGCGCGGATGGTCTTGTAGTTGGTCAGCATGCCGCCCAACCAACGGTGGTCAACGTACGGCGAACCGCAACGAGCTGCTTGCTCGGCGACGATCTTGCCGGCGGAACGCTTGGTGCCGACGAACAGGATCTTGTTCTTGCCCTGGGCCAGGCGCTCTACGAACGACAGAGCGTCGTTGAACATTGGCAGGGTTTTTTCCAGGTTGACGATGTGGATCTTGTTACGCGCGCCGAAAATGTACTTGCCCATTTTCGGGTTCCAGTAACGGGTCTGGTGGCCGAAGTGCACACCGGCCTTCAGCATATCGCGCATGTTGACTTGGGACATGATAGTTCCTTGATAAGTCGGGTTGGGCCTCCACGTATCCCAATGACCAACCCGCGAATTCTGCGACTCGGGGCACCCAGGTCATCGTGTCGACACGTGTGTGGGTTAAGTGCTGACGGGGTCGTCCCCGAAAGCGGCGCATTTTATACCACAGACCGCGAGCGAACGGAACCCGGATACTGTTGCGTCTGTCAGCACTTTTTGCAGCACCCCGGCTTTCGCGCCAGAATGCCAGCTGTAGACAACAGCATGGCCGCCTTTATCCCGACCGATCGGCGCCCTGCTCTGCTAGAATCCGGCCTTTCCCGTTTGTTCGCGCCGTGCACGGCGCCGTAGAGAGCCTGTAATGACCGTCACCATCAAGACCGCAGAAGACATCGAGAAGATGCGCATCGCTGGCCGCCTGGCCGCCGAAGTGCTGGAAATGATCGAAGAACACGTCAAGCCCGGTGTCACCACCGAAGAGCTCGACCGCCTGTGCCACGATTATATCGTCAACGTTCAGCAGGCCATCCCGGCACCGCTCAACTACAAGGGCTACCCGAAGTCGATCTGCACCTCGATCAACCATGTGGTCTGCCACGGCATCCCCAACGACAAGCCGCTCAAGGACGGTGACACGCTCAATATCGACGTCACCGTGATCAAGGACGGCTACCACGGCGACACCAGCCGCATGTTCCACGTCGGTAACGTGCCGGTCTGGGCCGAGCGCCTGTCCAAGGTCACCCAGGAATGCATGTACAAGGCCATCGAGCTGGTCAAGCCGGGCTGCCGCCTGGGCGACATCGGTGAAGTGATCCAGAAGCACGCGGAAAAGAACGGTTTCTCGGTGGTACGCGAGTTCTGCGGTCATGGCATCGGCAAGGTGTTCCACGAAGAGCCGCAGATCCTCCACTATGGCCGCGCTGGCACGGGCATGGAGCTGAAGGAAGGCATGACCTTCACCATCGAGCCGATGATCAACCAGGGCAAGGCCGACACCAAGGTGCTGGGCGACGGCTGGACCGCCATCACCAAGGACCGCAAGCTCTCGGCCCAGTGGGAACACACTTTGGTGGTGACCGCCACTGGCTACGAGATCTTCACCCTGCGCAAGGACGACACCATCCCGCGCACTTCGGCCTGACCGCACCCCGACAGGCCACCCCACGACAGGAACGTGACGCGATGCCCCAGGTGGACCCCGAGCTGTTCGACCGTGGCCAGTTCCAGGCGGAACTGGCCCTCAAGGCGAGCCCCATCGCCGCCTTCAAGAAAGCCATCCGCCTGGCCGGCGAGGTGCTCGACAAACGTTTTCGCGCCGGCAGCGACATCCGACCGCTGATCGAGGCCCGCGCCTGGCTCGTCGACAATATCCTGCAACAGGCGTGGAACCAGTTCGACTGGGGCGACCAGAGCGGCATTGCCCTGGTTGCGGTGGGCGGCTACGGGCGCGGTGAACTGCACCCGCACTCGGACATCGACCTGCTGATTCTGCTGGGCGCTGCCGAGCACGAGCAGTACCGCGACGCCATCGAGCGCTTTCTGACCTTGCTGTGGGACATTGGCCTGGAAGTCGGCCAGAGCGTGCGCACCGTCGACGAATGCGCCGAACAGGCCCGCGCCGACCTGACGGTGATCACCAACCTGATGGAAAGCCGCACCATCGCCGGCCCCGAGGCCTTGCGCCAGCGCATGCTGGAAGTCACCAGCACCGCGCACATGTGGCCGAGCAAGGAGTTCTTCCTGGCCAAGCGCGCCGAACTCAAGGCCCGCCACCACAAGTACAACGACACCGAGTACAACCTCGAACCCAACGTCAAGGGTTCGCCAGGTGGCCTGCGTGACATCCAGACGGTCCTGTGGGTGGCCCGCCGCCAGTACGGGACGCTCAACCTGCATGCACTGGCCGGCGAAGGCTTCTTGCTGGAAAGCGAGAATGAACTGCTGGCTTCGTCCCAGGACTTCCTCTGGAAAGTCCGTTACGCCCTGCACATGCTGGCCGGACGCGCCGAAGACCGCCTGCTGTTCGACCACCAGCGCAGCATCGCCACGCTGCTGGGCTACAGCGATGAAAACCCCAAGCGGGCGATCGAACAGTTCATGCAGCAGTACTACCGGGTGGTGATGAGCATCAGCCAGCTGTGCGACCTGATCATCCAGCACTTCGAAGAGGTTATCCTCGCCGATGAGGAAAGTGGCAGCACCCAGCCGCTGAATGCGCGGTTCCGCCTGCATGACGGCTATATCGAGGCCACCCACCCGAACGTGTTCAAACGCACGCCATTCGCCATGCTGGAAATCTTCGTGCTGATGGCCCAGCACCCCGAGATAAAGGGCGTGCGTGCCGATACCGTGCGCCTGCTGCGCGAACACCGCCACCTGATCGACGACACGTTCCGCACCGATATCCGCAATACCAGCCTGTTCATCGAGCTGTTCAAGTGCGAAATCGGCATCCACCGCAACCTGCGCCGGATGAACCGCTACGGCATTCTTGGCCGTTACCTGCCAGAGTTCGGCCTGATCGTCGGGCAGATGCAGCATGACCTGTTCCACATCTATACGGTCGATGCGCATACCCTCAACCTCATCAAGCACCTGCGCAAGCTGCAATACACGCCGGTGTCCGAGAAATTCCCGCTGGCCAGCAAGCTCATGGGGCGCCTGCCCAAACCCGAGCTGATCTACCTGGCCGGGCTGTACCACGACATCGGCAAGGGTCGCCAGGGCGACCACTCGGAAATCGGTGCAGTGGACGCGCAGAAGTTCTGCGAACGGCACCAGTTGCCGGCCTGGGACAGCCGCCTGATCGTCTGGCTGGTGCAGAACCACCTGGTGATGTCGACCACCGCTCAGCGCAAGGACTTGTCCGACCCGCAGGTGATCAACGACTTTGCCCTGCACGTGGGCGACGAGACGCGCCTTGACTACCTGTACGTACTGACCGTGGCCGACATCAACGCCACCAACCCGAGCCTTTGGAACTCGTGGCGGGCCAGCCTGCTGCGCCAGCTGTACACCGAGACCAAGCGTGCCCTGCGCCGCGGCCTGGAAAACCCGCTGGACCGCGAAGAGCAGATTCGCCAGACCCAGTCCTCAGCGCTGGACATCCTGGTGCGCGAGGGCACCGACCCGGACGACGTCGAGCAGCTATGGGCGCAACTGGGCGATGACTATTTCCTCAAGCACACCGCCGCCGACGTGGCCTGGCACACGGATGCGATCCTGCAGCAACCGGCCGATGGCGGGCCGCTGGTGCTGATCAAGGAAACCACCCAGCGCGAGTTCGAAGGCGGCACGCAGATCTTCATCTATGCCCCCGACCAGCACGATTTCTTCGCCGTGACGGTGGCGGCCATGTCGCAGTTGAACCTGAACATCCACGACGCGCGGATCATCACGTCGAGCAGCCAGTTCACCCTCGACACCTACATTGTGCTGGACAACGACGGTGGCTCGATCGGCGACAACCCACAGCGGGTCAAGCAGATTCGCGATGGCCTGACCGAAGCGCTGCGCAACCCCGAGGACTACCCGACCATCATCCAGCGCCGGGTACCGCGGCAGCTCAAGCACTTCGACTTCCCGCCGCAAGTGACCATCCTCAACGATGCCCAGCGGCCGGTGACCATCCTCGAAATCACCGCGCCAGACCGCCCGGGCCTGCTGGCCCGGCTGGGGCGGATCTTCCTGGAGTTCGACCTGTCACTGCAAAACGCCAAGATCGCCACCCTCGGCGAGCGGGTAGAAGACGTGTTCTTCATTACCGATGCCGACAACCAGCCGCTGTCAGACCCGCAGCTGTGCAGCCGCCTGCAGGAAGCCATCGTGCAGCAACTGCAGGCCGGCCAAGGTAGCGACACCAGCCAGACCCGCGTGACCTTTTAACGATTAGACGATTGACGAGACCTTGCGCCGATGAACCATGCCTTGACCCAGCTTCAGCCCTATCCGTTCGAAAAGCTTCGCGCCCTGCTGGGCAGCGTGAAGCCTGCGGCGGACAAACGCGCCATCGCCCTGTCGATCGGTGAGCCGAAGCACGAATCGCCGGCGTTCGTCGCCCAGGCCATGGCCGACAACCTCGACAAGCTGGCGGTTTACCCCAGCACCCTTGGTTTGCCAGCCCTGCGCCAGGCCATCGGCCAGTGGTGCGAACGACGCTTTGGCGTGCCCGCCGGCTGGCTGGACGCTGACCGCCACATCCTCCCGGTCAACGGCACCCGTGAAGCGCTGTTCGCCTTCACCCAGGCCGTGGTCAACCGCGCCGATGACGGCCTGGTGATCAGCCCCAACCCGTTCTACCAGATCTACGAAGGCGCAGCGCTGCTGGCCGGTGCCACCCCGCACTACCTGCCCTGCCTGGAAAACAACGGTTTCAACCCGGACTTCGACGCCGTACCGGCCGAGGTGTGGAAGCGTTGCCAGATCCTGTTCCTGTGCTCGCCAGGCAACCCTACCGGTGCGCTGGTGCCGATGAACACCCTGAAGAAGCTGATTGCCCTGGCTGACGAACACGACTTCGTGATCGCCGCCGACGAGTGCTACAGCGAGCTGTACTTCGACGAGGATGCGCCACCGCCAGGCCTGCTGTCGGCATGCGCCGAGCTTGGTCGTAGCGATTTTGCGCGCTGCGTGGTGTTCCACAGCCTGTCCAAGCGCTCCAACCTGCCTGGGCTGCGCTCGGGCTTCGTCGCGGGCGATGCCCAGATCATCAAGCCGTTTCTGCTGTACCGCACCTACCACGGCTGCGCGATGCCGGTGCAAACCCAGCTGGCCAGCATCGCCGCCTGGCAGGACGAGGCGCATGTACGCGAGAACCGCGACCAATACCGCGCCAAATACGATGCCGTGCTGGATATTCTGCAGCCGGTACTGGATGTGCAGCGCCCGGACGGCAGTTTCTACCTGTGGGCCAAGGTACCGGGCGACGATGCCGAGTTCACCCGCGACCTGTTCGAAGCCCAGCATGTAACCGTGGTACCGGGGTCGTACCTGTCGCGTGAAGTGGATGGGGTGAACCCGGGTGCCGGGCGCGTGCGCATGGCACTGGTTGCACCGCTGGCCGAATGCATCGAAGCGGCGGAGCGCATTCGCGCCTTCCTGCAAAACCGCTGATCAACCCCTTCGCGGGCACGCCCGCTCCCACAGGTACAGCGCTGATTTCAAGCGCAGCGCAGTACCTGTGGGAGCGGGCGCGCCCGCGAAGGGCCTTGATAGGGTCTACTTGACTGAACCCAGGTTCGCCTCACTCATATCCAGCTCACCCAGTACTTGCCGCACCACCTCATCCCCCACCAGGTGCTGACGATGCAGGTTGTACAGCTCCAACCGCTGCGCCCTCAGGGCACGCAAGCGTAAACGCCGCTCCAGCAAGTCCATCTGTGCGGCCAGGGCTTTGGCTTCAGCACTGTCGTCGTAGCTTTCCAGCTCATCCCGGTATTCAGCCATCAAGCGCGCCTTCAACTCGGTCGCCAACGTTGCCTGCGCAGCATCCTGCGGTGCGTTGCTGTCGATCACCTCTTCTGCCTCCAAGGCATGAATCGCCGCCTCGGCCGTGCGCCGCCAGGCCTCCTGCACCTCTTGGTGCAAGCGTTCGTCAGGGCTCTTGGTCACCCCGCGCAGTAATATCGGCAGCGCGATGCAGGCGCTGATCAACGACAGCAGGATTACCCCCGCAGCAATGAAGATAAGCAGATCACGCTCCGGGAAAGCGGTGCCAGCCCCTATCAGCAACGGGATCGACATGACACCCGCCAGGGTGACAGCGCCGCGCACCCCCCCCAAGGTCAGCAACCAGCAGGAACGCGCCGTAGGCATCAGCACCAGTGCCGGCTTGCCGCGCCAGCGACGGACCACACCGATCGAGCGCCAGATACTCTGGACCCAGATGAACCGCAACATAATCAGTGCGGCAAAGATCGCCACCACGTCCAGGCAGCGGTAGGCCAATGTCGGCCAGAGGGTCGCTTCGTGGCTGACCACAGCCTTGATGATGTCTGGCAACTGCAAGCCCAACAACAGGAAGATCAGGCCATTGAAGGCAAACTCCAGCAACGACCAGACACTGCGGTTGAGCAGGCGGGTACTGGTCTGACGCGGCAGCAGGTCGAGCCAGCTCTGCATCATGCCGGCCGCCACTGCCGAGAGAATACCCGAAACGCCCAAACGCTCGGCCAGCACGTAGGCTGCGAACGGCAGCAGCAACATGAACACCACATGGGTAGCCGGATCGTCCCAGCCCCGGGTGATCATCCACATGCGCAGGCGACCGATCAACCAACTCAGTACCACGCCCACCGCAAGGCCGCCCAGTGCGACCAACACGAAGCTGAAGCTGGCGTCAGCCAACGAAAACACCCCGGTGATCGCCGCCGCCAAGGCGAACTTGAAGGTTACCAGGCCCGACGCATCGTTCATCAGTGCCTCGCCCTGCAGCATGTGCATCAGGGGTGTGGGCAGGCGGTCCTGGGCAATGGCTGAAACGGCCACGGCGTCGGTCGGCGAAAGCACTGCGGCCAGGGCGAAGGCCACCGGCAACGGGATGCTCGGCAGCAACCAGTGGATGAAGTAACCGGCCCCGACCACGGTGAACAACACCAGCCCCACGGCCAGCGCCACTACCGGGCCACGAATGCGCCATAACTCACGCTTGGGGATGCGCCAGCCGTCGGCGAACAGCAGCGGAGGCAGGAATAGGAACAGGAACAATTCGGGGTCAAGGGCTACATGCAGGCCCAGCGTCGGCCACGCCAGCAAGGCACCGGCGGCAATCTGTACCAGCGGCAATGGCAGTGGGATCACACGGCCGACCAGCTTCGACAGGCTGACCAGCGTCAGCAGGATGAGAACGGTGTAGGCGGACTGCATCCGGGAAAGCTTCCTTTGTGAACCAGAAACGATAGCAAGGCGAAACATCGCCATTGGAACAATATGTTAGCGGCGACCGGCGGTTCGGGGCCGCTGCACGATAGTCGCAGGTGACGGGGGAATATGTAACATGATGATACCCAGCAGATGTGACCGGAGCTTGCGAGTCGCGTGCCCGTTATTGAAGACTTGAACTACAGCGATCCCGTCGTATAATCGAAATTAACGAATAACGTTAAGCATTCAGCTCATGATTCGAAGCTTTAGCTGTGCCGACACGGAAGCGCTCTTCACAACGGGAAAGACACGGCGCGGGTCAGATATCAAGTCAGTCGCGGAGCGCAAGCTGGCCATGCTCGATGCCGCAACAGAGTTGCGAGACCTTAGGTCGCCACCTGGCAATCGCCTCGAGTCACTGAGCGGCAACCGCGCCGACCAGCACAGTATCCGTGTAAATGACCAATGGCGGTTGTGCTTCACCTGGACAGAGCACGGGCCAGTTAACGTTGAAATTGTCGATTACCACTGAGGTGCATCATGCTCAAGAACGGTATGCGTCCAATCCATCCGGGTGAAATCCTGCGGGAGGAGTTCCAGAAGGAAATGGGCTTCAGCGCCGCGGCTCTGGCCAGGGCGTTGGGTGTAGCAACGCCAACCGTCAACAACATCCTGCGCGAACGGGGCGGTGTTTCCGCCGACATGGCACTGCGCCTGTCCATCTGCCTGGACACCACCCCTGAGTTCTGGCTCAACCTGCAGACGGCCTTCGATCTGCGCACAGCCGAACAGCAACACGGCGATGAGATCATCGGGTCGGTCCAGCGTCTGGTCGCTTGAACACATCCTGATCAATAAACAGGGGCGCCACGGGCGTGGCGCCGCGAGGATCGTTCCCGCATAATCCCGCGACTGACATCGAAAAACGGAGAGATTGGGGCTACTTGCAACCCCAATGTACACAATGACCTACACGCTCTACGGCATCAAAGCCTGTGACACCATGAAAAAGGCGCGTACCTGGCTCGAAGACAAAGCCATCGCCTACGAATTCCATGATTACAAAACCCAAGGCATCGACCGTGACAGCCTGAACCGCTGGTGCGACGAACACGGCTGGGAAGTCATCCTCAACCGTGCCGGCACCACCTTCCGCAAGCTGGACGACGCCAGCAAGGCAGACCTCGACCAGGCCAAGGCCGTCGAGCTGATGCTGGCCCAGCCGTCGATGATCAAACGCCCGGTGCTCGACCTTGGCGCGCGTACCCTGGTTGGCTTCAAGCCCGACCTGTACGCCGCTGCCCTGGCCTGAGCCCCCACCCTATTTCGCACGAGGTAATCACATGTCCAATACCCTGTTCAGCCTGGCCTTCGGTGTCGGCTCCCAGAACCGCCAGGGCGCCTGGCTGGAAGTGTTCTACGCACAACCGCTGCTCAACCCGAGCGCCGAACTGGTTGCTGCAGTAGCCCCTGTTCTCGGTTACGAAGGTGGCAACCAGGCCATCGCCTTCAGCAACGCCCAGGCCGCACAACTGGCCGAAGCCCTGAAAGGCGTGGACGCTGCCCAGGCCGCCCTGCTGACCCGCCTGGCAGAGAGCCACAAGCCGCTGGTCGCCACCCTGCTGGCCGAAGACGCTGCCCTGAGCTCGACCCCAGAGGCCTACCTCAAGCTGCACCTGCTGTCGCACCGCCTGGTCAAGCCGCATGGCGTAAGCCTGGCCGGTATCTTCCCGCTGCTGCCGAACGTGGCCTGGACCAACCAGGGCGCGGTCGACCTGGGCGAACTGGCCGAGCTGCAACTGGAAGCACGCCTGAAGGGCGAGCTGCTGGAAGTGTTCTCGGTGGACAAGTTCCCGAAAATGACCGACTACGTGGTCCCGGCCGGCGTGCGTATCGCCGACACCGCCCGTGTGCGCCTGGGCGCCTACATTGGCGAAGGCACCACCATCATGCACGAAGGCTTCGTCAACTTTAACGCGGGCACCGAAGGCCCGGGCATGATCGAAGGCCGCGTTTCCGCTGGCGTATTCGTCGGCAAGGGCTCGGACCTGGGCGGCGGCTGCTCGACCATGGGCACCCTGTCCGGTGGCGGCAACATCGTCATCAAAGTCGGCGAGGGCTGCCTGATCGGCGCCAACGCCGGTATCGGTATTCCGTTGGGCGACCGCAACACCGTCGAAGCCGGCCTGTACATCACCGCGGGCACCAAGGTGAACCTGCTGGACGAGAACAACGAACTGGTCAAAGTGGTCAAGGCCCGCGACCTGGCCGGCCAGACCGACCTGCTGTTCCGCCGCAACTCGCTGAACGGCGCGGTAGAATGCAAGACCCACAAGTCGGCCATCGAGCTGAACGAAGCGCTGCACGCTCACAACTGAGAACCCTGCCGGGTTTGAGGTGTTAAGATCGGGTCTGGCGCCAATGCACCAGACCCGATTTTCATTCCAGGCCTCGCAAACATGTTCCAGCCCTCTCCCTGGCGTGCCGACTTCCCCGCCATCGCCGCCCTGCAACGGCAGCACCAGACCTATCTGGACAGCGCCGCCACCACCCAGAAGCCGCAAGCCTTGCTCGATGCCCTGAGCCATTACTACGGCCATGGCGCGGCCAACGTGCACCGTGCCCAGCATTTGCCCGGTGCGCTGGCGACCCAGGCCTTCGAAACCAGCCGCGACAAGGTCGCCGCCTGGCTCAATGCCGCAGACTCGCGGCAGATCGTGTTCACCCACGGCGCCACCTCGGCACTGAACCTGCTGGCCTATGGCCTGGAGCACCGCCTCGAAGCCGGTGACGAAATTGCCATCAGTGCCCTGGAGCACCATGCCAACCTGCTGCCCTGGCAACAGCTGGCGCACCGGCGCAACCTGCACCTGGTGGTGCTGCCACTGGACGCCCATGGTCGTATCGACCAGGACCAGGCACTGCAACTGATCGGCCCGCGCACCCGAGTGCTCGCCATCAGCCAGCTGTCCAACGTGCTGGGTACCTGGCAACCGCTGCCAGCGCTGCTGGCCCATGCCCGCGCCCAGGGCGCGCTGACGGTGGTCGATGGTGCCCAGGGCGTGGTGCATGGTCGCCAGGACATGCAGCAACTGGGCTGCGACTTCTATGTGTTTTCCAGCCACAAGCTGTACGGTCCGGACGGCGTCGGCGTGCTCTATGGCCGCGCCCAGGCCCTGGAGCTGTTGCGCCACTGGCAGTTCGGTGGCGAGATGGTGCAGCTGGCCGAGTACCACAGCGCCAGCTTCCGTCCCGCGCCCCTGGGCTTCGAAGCGGGTACGCCGCCGATTGCCGGGGTGATCGGTCTGGGCGCGACACTGGACTATCTGGCCAGCCTCGATGCCCATGCGGTCGCAGCGCATGAAGCCAGCCTGCACCAGCACCTGCTGCGTGGCCTGGGCGACCGCGAGGGCGTGCGGGTGTTGGGCGCACCGCAGACGGCCCTGGCCAGTTTCGTCATCGAGGGCGTGCACAACGCCGATATTGCTCATTTGCTGACTGAACAGGGCATTGCCGTGCGTGCCGGTCACCACTGCGCCATGCCACTGCTGAAGGGGCTGGGGCTGGAGGGCGCGATACGGGTATCGCTGGGTTTGTACAACGACAGCGATGACGTGCAGCGTTTCTTCGACGCGCTGGACCAAGGCCTGGAGCTGTTGCGATGAGCCTGCCGGAACAGGCGCACCAAGCGCTGGAAGCGTTTCAACAGGGCAAAGGCTGGGAACAGCGTGCGCGGCTGTTGATGCAGTGGGGTGACCGCCTGGAGCCGCTTGCAGACGCCGAAAAGACCGAGGCCAACCGGGTGCATGGCTGCGAGAGCCTGGTATGGCTGGTGGCCGAGCAGATCGAGGGCGTGTGGCGGTTCAAGGCCAGCAGCGATGCCCGCTTGTTGCGTGGGCTGCTGGCGCTGTTGCTGGTGCGGGTGCAGGGACTGGCCAGTGAGGAGCTGGCCGGGATTGATCTGCGCGAGTGGTTTACCCAGCTCGGGCTGGAGCGCCAATTGTCGCCGTCGCGCAGCAATGGGCTGCATGCGGTGTTGCAGCGGATGGCGGAGTTGGCGTCCAACCGCTGAATCGGCGCTGGTTGCTTCGCGGGCCCGCCCGCTCCCACAGGTACGGCATCATGCTTGGAAGAGATGCAGTATCTGTGGGAGCGGGCAGGCCCGCGAAGAAACCCACGCGGTCTTATTCAGGCTTGACCCGTTCCGACGGCCGGCGCGCTCCAGCCACCAGTTTTTCTATCGCCTTGCTCGCCGCTACCATGCCAAAGGTCGCGGTCACCATCATCACCGCACCAAAGCCACCCGAGCAGTCCAGCCGCACGCCCTCACCCACGAAGCTTTTCTGCAGGCAGACGCTGCCATCCCCCTTGGGGTAACGCAGCTGTTCACTGGAGAACACGCACGGCACGCCATAGTTGCGGCTGACATTCCGCGAGAAGTTGTAGTCGCGGCGCAGGGTGGAACGCACCCGTGAAGCCAACGGGTCGTTGAAGGTCTTGTTCAGGTCGGCGATCTGGATCTGCGTCGGGTCGATCTGCCCGCCCGCGCCACCGGTAGTGACAATGGCAATCTTGCGCCGCCGACACCAGGCGATCAACGCCGCCTTGGCCATGACGCTGTCGATGCAGTCGATCACGCAGTCGAGGTGCTCGGTGATGTACTCGGCCATGGTCTCGCGGGTGACGAAGTCGGCCACCGCATGCACCGTGCACGCCGGGTTGATCGCTCGCAGGCGCTCGGCCATGACCTCGACCTTGGGCCGCCCCACCTGCCCTTCCAGCGCATGGGCCTGGCGGTTGGTGTTACTGACGCAGACATCGTCCAGGTCGAACAGGGTAATCTCGCCCACGCCGCTGCGTGCCAGGGCTTCGGCCACCCACGAGCCCACCCCGCCAATACCGACCACAGCCACATGGGCCTGGCCCAGACGTTGCAGCCCCTGGTCGCCATACAGCCGGGCAACGCCGGCAAAGCGTGGATCTTCTGTGCTCATGTTCATACCCCAAAAAACCGGCGCGCATTATATGCCAGTGCGCCCTTGGCCTGCATCGTTAGGAAAGAGACTGCCAACCCTGCTTTAATGTCCTATCACTTCCACATGAATGGACGACGATGTCTTCACGTAAATTCGGCCTGAACCTGGTAGTGGTGCTGGCCATCGCCGCACTGTTCACCGGGTTCTGGGCACTGATCAACCGCCCGGTCTCCGCCCCCGCCTGGCCAGAACAGATCTCTGGCTTTTCGTATTCGCCGTTCCGCCTGGGCGAAAGCCCACAGAAGGGTCAGTACCCCACTGACGACGAAATGCGCCAGGACCTGGAGCAACTGAGCAAACTGACCGACAGCATCCGTATCTATACCGTGGAAGGCACCCAGGCCGACGTCCCGCGCCTGGCCGAGGAGTTCGGCCTGCGGGTGACGCTGGGGATATGGATCAGCCCGGACCTGGAGCGCAACGAGCGCGAAATTGCCACGGCCATCCAGCTGGCCAACACGTCGCGCAGCGTGGTGCGGGTGGTGGTCGGCAACGAGGCGCTGTTCCGTGAAGAAGTCACACCGGAAAACCTGATCAAATACCTGGACCGCGTACGCGCAGCCGTGAAGGTGCCCGTGACCACCAGTGAACAGTGGCACATCTGGAAGGAACATCCTGAGCTGGCCAGGCACGTCGACCTGATTGCCGCGCACATCCTGCCCTACTGGGAGTTCGTGCCGATGAAGGATTCGGTCGAGTTCGTCCTCGAGCGCGCCCGTGAACTGAAGCACCAGTTCCCGCGCAAACCTCTGCTGCTGTCGGAAGTCGGCTGGCCGAGCAACGGCCGCATGCGCGGTGGTGCCGATGCCACACAGGCCGACCAGGCCATCTACTTGCGCACCCTGGTCAATACCCTCAACCGCCGTGGCTACAACTACTTTGTCATTGAAGCCTATGACCAACCCTGGAAGGCCAGCGACGAAGGATCGGTAGGCGCCTACTGGGGCGTCTACAACGCCGAGCGCCAGCAGAAGTTCAACTTCGACGGCCCCGTGGTGGCGATCCCGCAGTGGCGGGCCCTGGCAGTGGCGTCGGTGGTGCTGGCAATGATCGCCTTGATGGTGCTGTTCATCGATGGCTCGGCCCTGCGCCAGCGTGGCCGTACCTTCCTGACGTTCATCACCTTCCTGTGCGGGTCGGTGCTGGTGTGGATCGCCTACGACTACAGCCAGCAATACAGCACCTGGTTCAGCCTGACCGTGGGCGTGCTGCTGGCCCTCGGCGCGCTGGGTGTGTTCATCGTGCTGCTCACCGAGGCCCACGAACTGGCCGAGGCGGTCTGGATACACAAGCGCCGCCGCGAGTTCCTGCCCGTGCAGGCCGACACTGCCTACCGGCCCAAGGTGTCGGTGCATGTGCCGTGCTACAACGAGCCACCTGAGATGGTGAAACAGACCCTGGACGCCCTGGCCGCCCTGGACTACCCCGACTACGAAGTGCTGGTGATCGACAACAACACCAAGGACCCGGCCGTGTGGGAGCCGCTCAAGGCCCACTGCGAAAAGCTTGGCGAGCGCTTCAAGTTCTTCCACGTCGCGCCACTGGCCGGCTTCAAGGGTGGCGCGCTGAATTACCTGATCCCGCACACGGCAAAGGACGCCGAAGTGATCGCGGTAATCGACTCGGACTACTGCGTCGACCGCAACTGGCTCAAGCACATGGTGCCGCACTTCGCCGACCCGAAAATTGCCGTGGTGCAGTCACCGCAGGATTACCGTGACCAGCACGAAAGCGCCTTCAAGAAGCTGTGCTACAGCGAATACAAGGGCTTCTTCCACATCGGTATGGTCACCCGCAACGACCGTGACGCGATCATCCAGCACGGCACCATGACCATGACCCGGCGCAGTGTGCTGGAAGAACTGGGCTGGGCCGAGTGGTGCATCTGCGAGGACGCCGAACTGGGCCTGCGCGTGTTCGAGAAAGGCCTGTCCGCCGCCTACGCCCACAACAGCTACGGCAAGGGCCTGATGCCCGACACCTTCATCGACTTCAAGAAGCAACGCTTCCGCTGGGCCTACGGCGCCATCCAGATCATCAAGCACCACGCCGGCGCGCTGCTGCGCGGCAAAGGCAGCCAGCTGACCCGTGGCCAGCGCTACCACTTCCTGGCCGGCTGGCTACCGTGGATCGCCGATGGCATGAACATCTTCTTCACCATCGGCGCGCTGTTGTGGTCGGCGGCGATGATCATCGTGCCGCATCGGGTCGATCCGCCCCTGATGATCTTCGCCATCCCGCCGCTGGCGCTGTTCTTCTTCAAGGTCGGCAAGATCATCTTCCTGTACCGCCGAGCGGTGGGGGTGAACCTCAAGGATGCCTTCGCAGCTGCGCTGGCCGGGCTGGCACTGTCGCACACCATCGCCAAGGCGGTACTGTATGGTTTCTTCACCAGCAGCATGCCGTTCTTCCGCACGCCGAAGAACGCTGACAGCCATGGGTTGCTGGTGGCGATTTCCGAAGCCCGTGAAGAGCTGTTCATCATGGTGCTGCTGTGGGGCGCGGCGTTGGGTATCTACCTGGTGCAGGGGCTGCCGAGTTCGGACATGCGCTTCTGGGTGGCGATGTTGCTGGTGCAGTCGTTGCCTTATGTGGCAGCGCTGGTGATGGCGTTCCTGTCGTCGCTGCCCAAGCCCGCAGAAAAGGCTGCCCAAGCGCAGCAGGCTTGAAGTTGCCTGGGCCGACCTGTGCAGCCCATTCGCGGGCACGCCCGCTCCCACCGGCTTGGCACAGGCGTTCAGAGCTGTGCAGTACCTGTGGGAGCGGGCGTGCCCGCGAATGGGCCGTGCTGCCCGAAACCATTTGATATAAGATAACGCCCCTCAGATTTCCCCGCCTTGCCTTGCCCCGGAGTCCCCCATGACGGCCCCTGCCGAGCTCTCGCCTACCCTTCAACTGGCCTGCGACCTGATCCGTCGCCCCTCGGTCACCCCCGTCGACGCCGATTGCCAGGCGCAGATGATGAACCGTCTGGGCGCCGTCGGTTTCCAGCTGGAGCCGATGCGCATTGAAGACGTCGACAACTTCTGGGCCACCCACGGCAGCCAGGACGGCCCGGTACTGTGTTTTGCCGGCCACACCGACGTGGTGCCTACCGGCCCGGTCCAGCAATGGCAGCATGAACCCTTCGAGGCACTGATCGACGCCGACGGCATGCTCTGCGGCCGTGGCGCCGCCGACATGAAGGGCAGCCTGGCATCCATGGTCATCGCCAGCGAGCGCTTCGTGCAGGACTACCCGAACCACCGCGGCAAGGTCGCGTTTCTGATCACCAGCGACGAGGAAGGCCCCGCCCACCACGGCACCAAAGCGGTGGTCGAGCGCCTGAAAGCGCGCAACGAGCGCCTGGACTGGTGCATCGTCGGCGAACCGTCCAGCACCACCTTGCTGGGTGACGTGGTCAAGAACGGTCGCCGCGGTTCGCTGGGCGCCAAGCTGACCATACGCGGCAAACAGGGCCATGTGGCCTACCCGCACCTGGCGCGCAACCCGATCCATCTGGCCGCCCCGGCCCTGGCGGAACTGGCTGCCGAGCACTGGGACGAAGGCAATGCGTTCTTCCCGCCAACCAGCTTCCAGATCTCCAACCTCAACTCCGGCACCGGCGCCACCAACGTGGTCCCGGGCGAGCTGACCGCGCTGTTCAACTTCCGCTTCTCTACCGAGTCCACCGTCGAAGGCCTGCAGGCCCGAGTGTCGGCGATTCTCGACAAGCATGAACTGGACTGGTCGGTCGACTGGGCACTGTCGGGCCTGCCGTTCCTGACCGAACCAGGCGAGCTGCTCGACGCCGTGGCGGCCAGCATCAAGGGCGTCACCGGTCGCGATACCCAGCCCTCCACCAGCGGCGGCACTTCCGATGGCCGCTTCATCGCAACCATGGGCACTCAGGTGGTCGAACTCGGCCCGGTCAACGCCACCATCCACCAGGTTGACGAGCGGATCCTGGCCAGCGACCTCGATCTGCTGACCGAAATCTACTACCAGACCCTGGTCCGGTTGCTCGCCTGATGCTTGCCTGCCCGCTTTGCCAGGCGCCGCTGAGCCGGCTCGACAATGGAGTGGTGTGCCCGGCCGGCCACCGCTTCGACCGCGCCCGCCAGGGTTACCTGAACCTGCTGCCGGTGCAGCACAAGAACAGCCGCGACCCCGGTGACAACCAGGCGATGGTCGAGGCACGCCGCGACTTTCTCGACGCCGGCCATTACGCGCCGGTCGCCCGCCGCCTGGCCGAGCTGGCCGCCGAGCGCCAGCCTGGCGCCTGGCTGGACATCGGCTGCGGCGAGGGTTACTACACCGCACAGATCGCCCAGGCCTTGCCAGCCGCCGACGGCTATGCGCTGGACATCTCCCGCGAAGCGGTCAAGCGTGCCTGCCGCCGAGCACCGGCGGTCACCTGGATGGTCGCCAGCATGGCCCGCGTGCCGCTGACCGACGCCAGTTGCCAGTTCATCGCCAGCGTTTTCAGCCCGCTGGACTGGGCCGAGGCCAAGCGTTTGCTCAGCCCCGGCGGCGGCCTGATGCGAGTCGGCCCCACCAGCGGCCACCTGATGGAACTGCGTGAAGTGCTCTACGATGAAGTACGCCCTTACGCCGACGACAAGCACCTGGCCCTGGTCCCTGAAGGCATGGCCCACGCCCACAGCGAAACCCTCGAGTTCCGCCTGAGCCTGGCCGCGCCCAAGGCCCGCGCCGACCTGCTGGCCATGACCCCACACGGCTGGCGCGCCAGCGCCGAAAAACGTGCCCGGGTGATCGACCAGCCCGAGCCGTTCGAGGTCACGGTTTCCATGCGTTATGACTATTTCGTGCGCCAAGACTGAGCACACCCGGAGCCCTTATGCGTCAACCTGATATCGAGATCTACCTGAAGGACGCCGACGTCGACCACAAGCAGATTGCCGAGTGGCTCGCCCAGGCAATCGGCCCGTGCACCGAGTGGAAGCAGAAAGGCCATACCTTCAAATGCCAGGCCGGTAACATTCCGGTCACTTGGTTACCCAAGGCTGTAGGGAAATGGAACAGCCTGTATCTGGAAAGCGACCAGACGCCGTGGGCCGATGACGTTGCCTGCGCCCGCGCCGCATTTGCCGCGCTGGGTGTGGAAGTGCGCTGCGCGCCGGGTGGCTGGGTCGAGGAAGACGGGGAAGAAGATGCTGACCGCTGGGTCCGCATCAGCGCCGACGGTGAAGAGGAAATCACCTGGCGTACATCATGAAACGGCAGGCTTGCTCGTTTCTGTAGGAATGGGTTTACCCGCGAATACGGGCTATGCCCGTGGCAGCCACCGTGGTGGCTGCTTCGCGGGCAAGCCCGCTCCTACGGCTTGAAACCAGAGGCTCAGAGGCCCACTACGTCTTCGGCTTGCAGGCCTTTCTGGCCCTGCACGCAGGCGTACTCCACCCGCTGCCCTTCGACCAGGGTACGATGCCCCTCACCGCGGATCGCCCGATAGTGGACGAATACATCCGCACCACCTTCGCGCTGAATGAAGCCATAACCCTTGGCATCGTTGAACCACTTTACATTCCCAGTCTCACGAGACGACATCTGAACTACTCCGGATTTTTATTGTGAAGATCGCCTTGCAGGCACGAGGTCACCTGCCCCGTGCCAACGCCGCTTGCCGAAATATCCTGCAAGTGGCAGGCCGAGTATATGACACAGAACAAAAAAAATTGATGACGGTCCCGTCGTTGGCCGAATTTTGCTGAACTTACGCCGATACGGCAGACTAAATAGCAGAATACTCACCTGAAAATCACACCCAGGGCACACACCCCATGATCCGTTCCCCCCTGCACCGCCTGATATTCGGCGGCCTGCGTCGCCTGTTGTACCTGTGGGTGCGCTCCGAGACCATCAACCAGTCTTCCATGACCCTCAACCTCGACCGCAGCCGGCCGGTGTTCTATGCGTTGCCCTCGCCCGCGCTCACCGACCTGGCCGTGCTCGACCACGAGTGCACCAAGGCGGGGCTGCCGCGCCCGGTGCTGCCGGTAGCCGTCGGCCCACTGCAGGAACCCGCCGCGTTCTTCTACCTGACCCCCGACCCGGACTGGCTCGGCCGCCAGGACAAAAGCGGCGCCCCGCCCACGCTCGAGCGCCTGGTGGCTGCCGTCAGCCAGCATGCCGAAGAAGATGCGCAGATCATTCCTGTCAGCGTGTTCTGGGGCCAGACCCCGGCCAGCGAGTCCAGCCCCTGGAAGCTGCTGTTCGCCGACAGCTGGGCGGTAACCGGGCGCCTGCGCCGGCTGCTGACCGTACTGATCCTGGGGCGCAAGACCCGGGTACAGTTCTCCGCGCCAATCCACCTGCGCGAACTGGTGCAGCACAACAAAGGCCACGAGCGCACCGTGCGCATGGCCCAGCGCCTGATGCGCGTGCACTTTCGCAACCTCAAGACTGCCGTCATCGGCCCGGACATCTCGCACCGGCGCACCCTGGTCAAAGGCCTGGTCCATGCCCCGCAAGTGCGCCAGGCGATTGCCGACGAAGCTCAGCGCGAGAACCTGCCGCTGGCCAAAGCCGAGGCCCAGGCACTGCGCTATGGCAACGAGATAGCCTCGGACTACACCTATACCGCCATCCGCTTCCTCGAAGTGGTGCTCAGCTGGTTCTGGAACAAGATCTACGACGGCATCAAGGTCAACCACATTGAACAGGTGCAGGGTATCGCCCCTGGCCATGAAGTGATCTACGTGCCATGCCACCGCAGCCACATCGACTACCTGCTGCTGTCGTACCTGCTGTTCCGCAACGGCCTCACCCCGCCGCACGTGGCTGCAGGCATCAACCTCAACATGCCGGTGGTCGGTAACCTGCTACGCCGTGGTGGCGCCTTCTTCATGCGCCGCACGTTCAAGGGCAACCCGCTTTACACGGCAGTGTTCAACGAGTACCTGCACACCCTGTACACCAAGGGCTTCCCGGTCGAGTACTTCGTCGAAGGCGGCCGCTCGCGCACCGGGCGCATGTTGCAGCCGCGCACCGGGATGCTGGCCATTACCCTGCGCAGCTTCCTGCGTTCGTCGCGTACGCCAATCGTGTTCGTGCCGGTGTACATCGGCTACGAGCGCGTGCTCGAAGGCCGTACCTACCTGGGCGAACTGCGCGGCGCCAGCAAGAAGAAGGAGTCGGTGTTGGACATCTTCAAGGTGTTCGGCGCACTCAAGCAGCGCTTTGGCCAGGTCTACGTCAACTTCGGCGAACCCATCCGCCTGGCTGGTTTCCTCGACCAGCAGCAGCCCGGCTGGCGAGAACAGGATCACGGTCCGCAGTACCGACCGGAATGGCTCAACGCCACCACCGCCCGCCTGGGAGAAACCGTGGCCCGCCACCTCAACGAGGCGGCCGCCATCAACCCGGTCAACCTGGTGGCCCTGGCACTGCTGTCCACCAGCCGCCTTGCCCTGGACGAGCGCGCCCTGACCCGCGTACTCGACCTGTACCTGGCGCTGCTGCGCCAAGTGCCCTACTCGCCGCACACCACCCTGCCCGAGGGCGACGGCCAGGCACTGATCGAACATGTGCGCAGCATGAACCTGGTGGCCGAGCAGAAGGACGCCCTGGGCCGCATCCTCTACCTGGATGAAGGCAACGCGGTGCTGATGACCTACTACCGCAACAACGTGCTGCACATCTTCGCCCTGCCGGCGCTGCTGGCCAGCTTCTTCCTCAGCAGTTCCCGCATGAGCCGCCAACTGCTGGGCCAGTATGTGCATGCGCTTTATCCCTATCTGCAGGCCGAACTGTTCCTGCGCTGGACGCCAGAACAGCTGGACGAGGTCATCGACCAATGGCTGGTCGCGCTGGTGGAACAGGGCCTGCTGCGCCAGGACAACGACCTGTACGTGCGCCCGGCGCCCAGCTCGCGGCAGTTCGTGTTGCTGACCCTGCTCGCCCGCACCATCACCCAGACCCTGCAGCGCTTCTACATGGCAACCTCGCTGCTGATCAACAGCGGGCAGAACAGCCTGAGCGCCGAAGCGCTGGAAGACCTGTGCGTGATGATGGCCCAGCGCCTGTCGATCCTGCATGGCCTGAACGCACCGGAGTTCTTCGACAAGACGCTGTTCCGCCACTTCATTCAGACCTTGCTTCAGCAAGGCGTGCTGCACGCCGACGCGCAAGGCAAGCTGAGTTATCACGACAAGCTCGGCGAGCTGGCCGAGGGCGTGGCCAAGCGAGTACTGTCGGCCGAGCTGCGCCTGTCGATCCGCCAGGTGGCCCTGCACCGTGACGACGGGCTGGAAACTTCGACCCTCTAACGGTTCATCGGTCGGCAAAATCCGCTAAAGTCCGTGGGGTTGGCCACAAGCCAGCTCCAAGGACACCGGAGATTCCATGAAAAAGCTCTTTATGCTGTGTTGCGCATCCCTGCTTGCAGCCTGCTCCAGCCAAACCCCACCCAACCAGGCCAGCCTGGACGGTGAAGTCTTCTACCTGCAGCGCATTGCCCTGCCGCCTGCCGCCACCCTGAGCGTGGAACTGCAGGATGTGTCGCTGATGGACGCCCCTGCCGTGACCCTGGCGCGCCAGGCCGGCCCGGTCAAAGGCAACGTGCCGCTGCCGTTCCATCTCACCTATGACCCCGCGCAGGTCAAGCCTGGCCACCGCTATGCGGTAAGTGCGCGCATTGAGCTGAATGGCAAGTTGCTGTTCATCAATACCGAACACCACGGTGTCGCGCTCGATGGCAGTGACCCGCAATCGGTACGCATCAAGGTAGACCAGGTTCGCTGATACCCGTACTCATCCGTTTACAAGGAAAGCTTCATGATCCGCACTTCCCTGCGCTTCACCACCCTGTGCGCCGGCCTGCTGCTGTCGGCCAGTGCCCTGGCCCTGTCGCTGGGCGACCTCAGCCAGAAAGATGCCACCGGCGGCCTGAAAGATGCCCTGACCCAAGGTGCGCAACTGGCCGTCAAGCAACTGAGCACCCCAGGCGGCTTCAGCAACAACCCGGACGTGCGCATCGAGCTGCCAGGCAACCTGGGCAAAGCCGCCAAGGCGATGAAGATGTTCGGCAAGGGTGAACAGGTCGAAGCCCTGGAAACCAGCATGAACAAAGCCGCCGAGGCCGCCGTGCCGCAGGCCCAGGCGATTCTGGTGGATGCCGTGAAGAACATGAGCGTGACCGATGCCAAGGGCATTCTCAGCGGCGGTGACGACTCGGCCACCCAGTACCTGAACAAGAGCAGCCGCGAGCAGATCCGCGCCAAGTTCCTGCCAATCGTCAAGCAGGCCACCGACAAGGTTGGCGTGGCCCAGCAGTACAATGCCTTCGCCGCTCAGGCCAAAGGCCTGGGGCTGGTCAAGGATGACGCCAATATCGAGAACTACGTGACCGAGAAGGCGCTGGATGGCCTGTTCGAGATGATCGGCAAACAGGAGCAGAACATTCGCCAGAACCCGGCAGCGGCGGCTACCAGCCTGGCCAAGAAGGTCTTCGGCGCGCTGTAGGAGCGGGTTTACCCGCGAAGGGAGGGCTAAGCCCTCCCCCTGCGGCCTTCAGCCCTTCTTCACCCTGAACCACGCCGCATACAACGCCGGCAGGAACAGCAGTGTAAGCACCGTGGCCACGATCAGCCCGCCCATGATCGCCACCGCCATCGGCCCGTAGAACACACTACGCGACAACGGGATCATGGCCAGCACCGCCGCCAGCGCGGTCAGCACGATCGGCCGGAAGCGCCGCACCGTTGCCTCGATGATCGCCTGCCAACGCTCCATCCCCGCTGCTATGTCCTGCTCGATCTGGTCCACCAGGATCACCGAGTTGCGCATGATCATCCCCGCCAACGCAATGGTGCCAAGCATGGCGACAAAGCCGAACGGCTGGCGGAACACCAGCAGGAACAGGGTCACACCGATCAGCCCCAGCGGCGCGGTGAGGAACACCATCACCGTGCGCGAGAAACTGCGCAGCTGGATCATCAACAAGCTCAGGACTACCACGATGAACAGTGGCATACCGGCATTCACCGATTTCTGCCCACGTTCGGAGTCCTCCACCGTGCCGCCCACCTCCAGCAGGTAGCCATCGGGCAGCTTGGCGCGAATTTCCTGCAGGGTCGGCAAAATCTGCTTCACCAGCGTCGCAGGCTGCTCCTGGTCGTAGATATCGGCACGCACGGTCACCGTCGGCAAGCGGTTGCGGTGCCAGATAATGCCTTCTTCAAAGCCGTACTCCAGGGTCGCCACCTGCGACAGCGCCACGCTCTGGCCATTGTCGGTGGGCAACGCCAGGCTGCCCAGATTGGCCAGCTCGCTGCGCTCCTGGAGGGTGCCGCGCAGCAGGATCTCGATCAGCTCGTTGTCCTCGCGGTACTGGCTGACCGTGGTGCCGATCAGCGAGCTTTGCAGGAAGCTCGCCAGGTGCGAAGTGCTTACGCCCAGCGCACGGGCGCGGTCCTGGTCGATTTCGAGGAACACCGCCTTGCTGGGTTCTTCCCAGTCCAGGTGCACGTTCACCACATGCGGGTTCTCGCGCACCTTGTCCGCCACTTCACGGGCCAGTGCACGGGCCTTCTCGATATGCTCGCCAGTGACCCGGAACTGCACCGGGTAGCCCACGGGCGGGCCGTTTTCCAGGCGCGTGACCCGGGCGCGCAGGTCGGGGAACTGCTGGTCCACCGTGCTGATCAGCCAACTGCGCAGGCGCTCGCGGTCTTCCATCGACTTGGCCAGCACCACGAACTGGGCAAAGCTGGCTGCCGGCAGTTGCTGGTCCAACGGCAGGTAGAAGCGCGGCGAACCGGTGCCCACATAGGCCACGTAGTTGTCGATACCGTCCTGCTGCTTGAGCAGCGCCTCCAGCTGCTTGACCCGCTCGGCGGTATTGGCCAGCGAGGCGCCTTCGGCCAGCTTCAGGTCAACCATCAGCTCCGGGCGCCCGGAAGCCGGGAAGAACTGCTGGGGTACGAAGCGGAACAGCAGGATGCTGCCGACAAAGGCAGCGATGGTCAGCAGGATTACCGTCTTGCGCCGCCGTACGCACCACTCCACCAGCCGTCGCACGCGCTGGTAGAACGGGGTGGCGTATGGGTCTGGTGCATGGCCGTCCTTGCCATGACGCGCCGCATGCAGCTTGGCCAGGTCGGGTAGCAGGCGCTCGCCCAGGTAAGGCACGAACACCACGGCCGCCACCCAAGAGGTCAGCAAAGCGATGGTGACCACCTGGAAGATCGACCGGGTGTATTCGCCCGTGCTGGAGGCCGCGGTGGCAATTGGCAGAAAGCCTGCTGCCGTGATCAGCGTACCGGTGAGCATCGGGAAGGCCGTACTCGTCCAGGCATAGCTGGCTGCCTTGAGGCGGTCATAGCCCTGCTCCATCTTGATCGCCATCATCTCCACGGCAATGATCGCGTCGTCCACCAGCAAGCCCAGGGCCAGCACCAGCGCGCCAAGGGAAATCTTGTGCAGGCCGATGCCGAAGTAGTGCATGGCGGCAAAGGTCATGGCCAACACCAGCGGAATGGCCAGCGCCACCACCAGGCCAGTGCGCAGGCCCAGCGAGAAGAAGCTCACCAGCAGCACAATGACCAACGCCTCGACCAGCACCTGTACGAACTCGCCCACGCCGGCCTTCACCGCCGCCGGCTGATCCGAAACCTTGCGCAGCGCCATGCCGGCAGGCAGGTTATGTGCCAGGCGCTCGAACTCGCCTTCCAGGGCCTTGCCCAGTACCAGGATGTCGCCACCGTCTTTCATCGACACCGCCAGGCCAATGGCATCCTCGCCCATGAAGCGCATGCGCGGTGCAGGTGGGTCGTTGAAGCCACGGTGTACCTCGGCGACATCACCAATCCGGAAGGTGCGATCACCCACGCGAATGGGGAACTGGCGGATCTGCTCGACACTGTCGAAACGCCCGCTCACGCGCAGTTGCAAGCGCTCGCTGGGCGTCTCGAAGAAACCGGCGGTGCTCACCGCGTTCTGCTCTTGCAACGCCTTCTGCACGGCTTCCAGCGGCACGCCGAGGGTGGCCAGCTTGAGGTTGGACAGCTCGATCCAGACTTTCTCGTCCTGCAGGCCGATCAGATCGACCTTGCCCACATCCTTGACCCGCTGCAGCTGGATCTGGATACGGTCGGCGTAGTCCTTGAGCACCGCATAGTCAAAGCCTTCGCCAGTCAGCGCATAGATATTGCCGAAGGTGGTGCCGAACTCGTCGTTGAAGAACGGGCCCTGGATCTCCGGCGGCAAGGTGTGGCGAATGTCCGCAACCTTCTTGCGGATCTGGTACCACAACTCGGGGATGTCCTTGGAGTGCAGCGAGTCGCGGGCCATGAAAGTAACCTGCGATTCGCCGGGGCGAGAGAACGAGACGATTCTCTCGTACTCACCGGTTTCCATCAGCTTCTTCTCGATGCGCTCGGTCACCTGCCGCGCCACTTCTTCAGCGCTGGCGCCTGGCCACAGGGTGCGGATGACCATGGCCTTGAAGGTGAATGGCGGGTCCTCGCTCTGGCCAAGCTTGGTGTACGACATGGCGCCAATGGCGGCCAGCAGGATCATCAGGAACAGGACGATCTGGCGGTTGCGCAGCGCCCAGGCAGAAAGGTTGAAACCCATCGGGACTTACTCCTTGGCCGTCAGGTTCACTACACGGTTGCTGCGGTCCACGGGGCGTACCTCCTGGCCCTCGCGCAGTACATGGCCACCAGCGGCAACCACCCAGTCACCTGGGTCCAGGCCTTCGAGCACCGGCACACTGTCGCTGCCATAAGCCCCCAGGCGCACGGTCGCCCGCTCCAGGCGGCTTTCCTTGTTCACCCGCCAGACATAGGCCTGACCGTTTTCCGCGGTCACTGCCGACAGCGGTACCGCCAGCGGGATCAGCCCGTCCTTGGCGATGAACACCCGGGCGCTCTGGCCCAGCTCGGCCGGTACGGCGGCCGTGGTGAAGGCGATGCGCGCCGCGAACGTGCGCGAGCGCGGGTCGGCGGCCGGTGACAGCTCGCGAATGCGCCCCTGGAAACGCGCCTGCGGGTGCGACCACAGCTCCACGCTCACCGGTTGGCCCACAGCGAAGCGGGCGAACTGCTGCTCCGGCAGGCCGATGGCCACTTCTCGCTCGCCATCGGCGGCAAGGGTGAACACGGTCTGCCCGGCGGCGACCACCTGGCCCACTTCAACCTGGCGCTTGGCGATCACCCCGGCCTGCGGCGCACGCAATACGGCATATTCGGCCTGGTTGCCCGCCACATCGAACTCGGCCTTGGCCTGCTTCAGACGGGCAAGGCCTGCACGGTAGAGGTTTTCGGCATTGTCGTACTGGGAGTGGCTGACCATCTGCCGCTCCAGCAGCTTCTGGTAGCGGTCGCGTTCGGCGCGCACCAATGCCAGGTTGGCCTCGGCAGCCGCCAGCTGGGCGCGGTTGGCTTCAAGTTGCAGGCGCACGTCCTGCGGGTCCAGTTCGGCCAGCGGCTGGTCGGCCTTGACCCGCTGCCCCTCCTCCACCAGACGCTTGCTGACCTTGCCGCCAATGCGGAAGGCCAGCTCCGGCTCGAAGCGCGCGCGCACTTCGCCGGGGTAACTGTCGGCAGCGGCTTCGGCCGGCTGTGGCTGCACCACCAGCGCCGGGCGCGGCGCGGCGGGTGGGGCGGCTTCCTGACCACACGCCGCCAGAAGCAGGGCAGCGGCGGCGGGCAGAGCGATGGACAAGGCATGGCGCAACATGATGAATCCTTTCGCGGAGTGCACATTTAATATTTGTACTGGCTGGTATATTAAATCAGCGCAACGATGCCGGGAAGGGCATGCGCTGGTTTTTCGACGACCTGGCTGGAGCCCTCTGGCGCCTGTGAGATCAAGCGGCGGCTGAACGCCCACCCTGTCGATCAACTCAACGCTGGCAGGCCGCAGGTAAATGTGAGCTAGTTTTAGCCGTATCGCAGCTGACCCGTTAAGATGGGGATTCTTAAACCAGATGCAGACCACAATGCTCAACGACGCACCCATCGGCCCAGGCCGGCCCAAGGACCTGGCCAAGCGCGAGGCGATCCTCGAAGCGGCCAAGGCCCTGTTCCTCAGCCTTGGCTACGCCAACACCAGCATGGATGCGGTCGCTGCGGCGGCAGGTGTTTCAAAGCTCACCGTCTACAGCCACTTCACCGACAAGCAGACGTTGTTCTGCTCGGCGGTCATGGCCACCTGCCAGGTCCAGTTGCCTGACCTGCTGTTCGAGTATCCCGAGGGGGTACCGGTGGAAGAAGTGCTGCTGACCATTGCCCGCAACTTCCAGGCGCTTATCAGCAGTGACGAAGCGGTCAAGCTCAGCCGCCTGATCATGGCCCAGGGCAGCCTGGACCCGAGTTTTGGCGAGTACTTCTACGAGGCCGGGCCCAAGCGCGTGCTCGCAGGCATGGAAGCGCTACTGCGCGGCGCACATGAGCGCGGGCTGCTGCGCATCGACAACCCATTGAGGGCGGCGGAGCACTTCTTCTGCCTGGTCAAGGGGGCGCCAGATTACCGGTTGCTGCTGGGATGTGCGGGGCCGCTGGAAGGCGATGAAGCCGAGGCACATGTGCGCGAGGTGGTAAAAGTGTTCTTACGGGCGTTTAGGGACTGAGAAAAATCTTCATTAATACTTTTTCAATCGCTCACTAGCCAAACTTCTGCCTTCTGCCTTCTGCCTTCTGCCTTCTACGTGAGTGCACGCAGAAGGTAGCTGATATAGAGTTCATCACACCCAAGCCATTTATGCGGGACGCCTTCTGATCTCTGCTATTAACGCGGCTTGAATCATTAGGTCTCGCGAGGATCCCGCTGCGGACATACGAGCATTAACCGCATCCAAATCACTTAAAAGATCTTTCAAATCACGCGCTTTGATTTCACTTTCGAGCGAGTCCTTGTGTACACTCAACGATTGAGCATAGCGCTTTCCGGCTTCAACATCCGGACCTGAATCATGCGATTGGAAGAATACTTTCTTGCTTTCTGAAGATGTTCTCGCAGGTGCGTTAAACTGCGCAAACAAACGATGCTGCTCAGCGATTTCGTGCGAATTGAATAATGACTCAAATGAAACATCCTCTCCAACCCCTGCTCTACTCTCTGGTATGATACGATCAGCCCCATTACGCTTATAGATTCTTTCCTTCGACACTAGAGAGTTAGACTCCATTACTTTCTGCACGGGTCTATTTGGCCTTGATTGTTTTCTTTGACTTTTCACCCTAACTCCAGCATGCCCCGTCGGGTCGATACGGTTCACAGGATCTCCCACGCAATACGCATACGCATTGAAACCACCTTTACCGAAAGGGCTCCAACTGTCCGGACTGCAAAAGCGCATAATGACCGGGCTGAATGGCCTGTAACCATGCCCCAGATGGTAAAGCCCCGAACTCGTATCCAGCCGCTCGCCACTGAAGGCAAGCAACGACAGCAAGCCGCTACCCTGATTGTGATGCCCATAGGGCGAGTAAGCCTGTGATTCCAGGCGTTTCTTTTCATAAATGAATAGGACCGAGCGCTGCTGGTCGGATGCCGCCAGCATGCTGGACAAGCCCGAGGACTGGTGATCTTTCTGAGCCAGCACCAGGCCATTAGCCTGAAAGAAACGCCAGCGGGCATCGCCATTCAATTCAGCAACTATCTTGCCGTTACAGTAAAAAAACTGGCGGCCAGCTTGCCGGGCATAAGGAGCAGGCGACATGAACATTACCCTCCATCAGGATAAAATGTCCGTTAGGATCGCGCCCTTAGCCAACTAATGACTACTGGCAGAAATAACAGGTCATTGTAGGAGCAGGTTTAACGCGCAGGAGACGACGCAGTGGATGGCACCGGCGTTGTCGGTGTTCGCGGCTAAAGCCGCTCCTACAATCGTGCTAGCCGGCCAGATAGGGGCAGGTCAGGCCTTCAAGGCCTTCTTCGGGTAGATGTCATACCGGCTCGACTTACCCTCAAGGCTATGGCTCGGCTTCGGCCCGTCGATGATCGGTGCCTTGCGTGGGCGCTTCACTACCACCCGGTGGCTGGCCAGCGCCAGAGCGGCTTCAAGCAGCGCCGGGGCATCCAGGTCATCGCCCACCAAAGGCCGGAACACGCGCATTTCCTTTTTCACCAGGGCGCTCTTGTCGCGGTGTGGAAACATCGGGTCGAGGTAGATCACCTGCGGCGCCTCCCCTTCCCAGGCGCGCATGCGCTCGATGGCGTTGCCGGTCAGCAGGCGCATGCGCCCGACAATCGGGCCCACTTCTTCATCCGCTCGCGCCCGCGCCAGGCCGTCCTCCAGCAGCGCGGCAATCAGCGGCTGGCGCTCGATCAGGGTCATCTGGCAGCCAAGGCTGGCCAGCACGAACGCGTCCTTGCCCAGCCCCGCCGTGGCATCCAGTACCTGCGGCCGGATACCTTGGGCAATGCCCACAGCCTTGGCGATCATCTGCCCGTTGCCACCGCCAAACTGGCGGCGATGCGCAGCCTGACCTTCGACGAAGTCCACACGCACCGGCCCAGGCGCCTGCGGGCCCAGTTGCTGAATCTGCAAGCCGTCGACGCCCACCTGCACCGCGAAGGCGGCGGTATCGTCCTGCAGCGGCAGGCCCAGGCGTTCAGCCCACGCCCTGGCCTGTTGCGCATACTCAGCTGTCATCGCCTCGACCCTGATACCCGTGCCTTGCTCTTCCATCGTTCACACCCGAAAAATCAAACCAAGCCCTTAATGAATCGGCAGCCACGGCCGATACAGGCAATATCCCGCTATTCTGCCAGAGCACAGCGCGCACGACTGCCATGTCAGATACTCTTCCCATCGGCTTGACCTATTTGTCGCCTGTCGGCAACTACAGTCAGCACAACACCCAGGCACTCGGGGGCGTCAGCCACCTGTGGCAGGATTTCTTTGCCCGGGCCATGGCCGAGCAGCAGGAAGAGCCCGTAGACGGCGTCAGCCAGTCGTTCGTGCAGTACGACCAGGACAGCGGCGAACCCATCGGCGGGGCCCGTGCCCTGGCCCTGATCGACGCCCAGCGCGCCTGCCCGGTGCACGACACCATCGTGGCGCCGCCAGAACCGTTGTTTCTGCCCAAGGCCGAGCTTGAAGCCAAGCTGCTGCCGCCCGCCCCCGAGCCGTTCAGCGCCATGGAACTGATCGAGCAACAGCGCCAGCTCGACATCAACAACAGCTGGCTGCGCCCGGTGGTGATGAACCAGGGTCAGCCGATCGCCGAACCCGGCCCTGGCCCCACGCCACGGTCACTGTTCCTGCCCATCGCCGAGCTGGAAAGCAACCTGCTGGACCCGGCCCCGGAACCGTTCGACGACGCCACCCTGGCCAAGCAGCAGAATGACCTGGCGTTCGACATCCACTGGGCGCGCCCAGTGGTGCTGAACAACGTGCGCGCGTACGCCTGAGGCTAACGACAGATCTGCCAGCGCCCCATGTCCAGGTGAAAGTGGTTGCGGTGCGCAGCGTTGTAATCCGGCCCCAGTACCGTGCTGAAGCTCTCGCAAGCGGCCTGCTGCACCTGACGCAAGAATTCCGCCTTCTGCCCGCCCGCCTGCCAGTCACGCGCCAGGATAATGCGCTGGCCGTCCTTCAGGCGAAAACCGCTGATGTCCAGCGCATTGGCCGTGGCGTGCTGGCTCAAACAGCCCTGCTTGCGGTGGTAGACGTTGCGGCAGGCAAAGCTGCCCAAGTGATCGACCTGCGTCACCGGTTGCCCAAACACCTCCTGCGCCGCCGGCTGCAAGCCATGGTTTTCGAACAGTGCATAGGCCACCGCCACCGGGCAACTGGCCAGAAAGCTGCTGCTCAGCCGCGCCTGGCCGCCCTCGATGCGCCATACGTTCTGCAGCGGGCAGTTGGCCGACGCCGGGCTGTCGGCTTGTGCCCGGTAACGCAGGTGGCTGGTTTCCAGCGCCTGCCGGCACAGCGTTGGGTCATCGCGTAGGCGCGACAGTTTGTAGGGGGTCAGCAGGTTGGGCGGCTGGCGTACGTCCAGCGGCGCCCAGGGGTTCCATGTGGCAGGCAGGCGCCAGCCGAAGTGCCAGACCAGGCCGGCCACCGTCAGCAGGCCGGCCAGTAGCGCCAGCAATGCCCTCATCAGCGGCGGAACAGGTCGTTCAGCTGGGCAAACGGCATTGCCTGCTCACCGTAGCCGAACGTGCCCTCATCGCGAATTTCCTGCGCCGCCTGGTAGAAGGCCCCGAGTGCAGCACGGGCCAGCGACGAGCCAACGCTGACGCGGCGCACGCCCAGGTCCTGCAACTGGTTGACGCTCAGCGGCACGCCCGCCATGCCCATCAGCACATTCACAGGGCGCGGTGCGACTGCCTGCACCACGGCACGGACTTCCTCCACGGTGCGCAGCCCGGGGGCGTAGAGCACGTCGGCACCGGCTTCGGCATAGGCTTGCAGGCGCAGGATGGTGTCGTCGAGGTCCATGCGTCCGTGCAGCAGGTTTTCTGCCCGGGCGCACAAGGTGAACGGGAATGGCAGGCTTCGCGCAGCCTGCACAGCGGCGCGCACGCGCTCCACAGCCAAGCCGAAGTCATAGATGGGCGCATCACTGCGGCCACTGGCATCTTCGATGGAGCCGCCCACCAGGCCAATTTCGGCGGCACGCAGAATGGTCTGGGCACAGTCTTCGGGCAAGTCGCCAAAGCCGTTTTCCAGATCGGCGGCCACCGGCAGCGCGGTGGCATCGACGATCTCGCCGGCATTGTCCAGCGTATCGTCAAGGCTCAAGGCGCCTTCGGCGTCCGGCCGGCCCAGGCTGAAGGCCAGGCCTGCACTGGTGGTAGCCAGTGCCTCGAAACCCAGGCTGGCGAGCAACTTGGCGGAGCCGGCATCCCACGGGTTGGGGATGACGAACGCGCCGTCGCGCTCGTGTAACGCCTTGAAGGCCTCAGCTCGCAGGGTTTGCACATCCATGGTTCAACCTCCGGCAGTCAGGGAAAGGTCAGAGTAGCCCCAATTGTTCGACCTCAGGGGCGCGCGGCAATTCCGGCAAAGGTGCCAGGCCCGGCAGGCGTGCCATCAGGCGTTGATGGAAACGCTGGGCCAGCGCCGCAGCCAGGCGATTGTCCGAGGTGTGCAGGAAGATATAGGGATTGCGGCCTTCTTCGATCCAGGCGGCGACTTTTTCTACCCAAGGGCTAAGGAAGGTGTGATTGGCCTCCAGTTCAGGATGGCCAATGAAGCGAACCTGCGGGTGCTGGCTGAAGGCTGCCGGCCGCGGAGGCACCTTGGGCTTCTTCGACTGCGCATGCAGCACGGCAGGGTCGCGCGAGGTACAACTGAACAGCGCACGCGGGTCGAGGCAGATACGCTCCACACCGCGTTCGTGCAGCAGGCGGTTGAGCAGGCGTTCTTCCTCACCCTTGGCAAAAAAGGCCTGGTTGCGCACTTCCACGGCCACGGGCACGGCAATCTGATCGAGGAAGTGACAAAGCTCACCCAAACGCGCCGGGCCGAACTGGGCCGGCAACTGCAGCCAGTAGGGTGATACGCGCCGGCCCAGCGGGGCCATCAGCCGGGTGAAGTCGAAGGCAGGCTCAAGCTGGTCTCGCAGGTCGCCTTCATGGCTGACATCCCGCGGAAACTTGGCAGTGAAGCGAAAGTGCTCGGGCATGAGCTGCGCCCAGCGGGCAATGGTGCCGGGAGCGGGACGTGCGTAGAAAGTGGTGTTGCCTTCGACGGCGTTGAACACCTGGCTGTAGAAGCCAAGCATTTGGTTACTGTTGGCGTCAGCGGGGTACAGGTAGTCGCGCCAGGCGTTTTCGCTCCACGACGGGCAACCGAGAAAGTAAGGCAGTGGTGAGGGATTCATCCATCAAATGTACAGGTCGAGCCCCAGTACTTCCATGTCCCAGTCAGTAAAGCCGGCAGTGCTCAGGTAGCTGGCCAGTGCGGTGGCGGTGCGGCGGTCACGGGCGCGAGGGAAAACCATGTCCTGCTGGCGGGCTGGCAGTCCACCACCAGGGCGGCGGGCGGTGGCTTCCTGCGGGGCGGCTTCTGCCTCCTCGATCACCTCGGCATCGTCGATGGCCTCGTCACGCACCGCTGCTTTGCGCGAGGTGCGCTTGAGCGGGTAGGACTGCGATGAGAAACCGTCGATACGCATGGCATGAGCACTCAGGACCAATGATGGCAATTTAGCAGCATCAGAGTTCCGTCGCTAATGCTTGAGTGATAACTGGACCACAGATCGCGCAAAAGGTTTTAGCGTGTTCGGCGATAATCGACGAACAGCACTCAGTGCTTCTTGGGCGTGGCTACATTATCGCGCAGATAAACCGGTTGCGCCTGCTCGGCGACGATTGCCTCGCCACGGGCCCAGGCAAAGGTGGCCAGGCTGAGAATGTCCAGAGCATTGGGCAAGGCAGCCGGGTTGCTCGCCGCTACCTGTACCGCCAGGCGATCGGCATAGCCCCACCCGGTACCGGCACCGAACCACTCGCCATTGCTGCCTGCCGGCAGCGCCACCTGCTCGGGCGGCAACACGGCTTCACGGCCGACCAGGCGCATTTCGCCCGCTGTGGCCTGGTAGCAGCCCCAGTAAACCTCATCCATGCGCGCATCGATGGCAGCGGCCACCTGCTGCACGCCATGCTCGCGCAATGCACCCTGGGCCAAAGCGGCCAGGTTGGACACCGGCAGCACCGGGCGTTCGAGGGCGAAGGCCAGGCCTTGCACCACACCGATGGCAATACGCACGCCGGTGAACGCGCCCGGGCCACGGCCAAAGGCAATGGCATCCAGCGTATTCAGTGCCACGCCAGAGTCGGCCAGCAGTTGCTTGATCATCGGCAGCAGCTTCTGGGCATGCATGCGCGGGATCACCTCGTAGTGGCTGGTCACCTTGCCGTCATGCAGCAGCGCGACGGAACAGGCTTCGGTGGCGGTATCCAGGGCCAGCAGGGTGGTCATCGAACGGGTATCCAGGTGCGAATGAAAAAGAGCGGCAGTATAGAGCAGCAGCGGCGTTGTGTCCTGAGGGGGCGCTGTGCGGCCTACAAACGACAACGGCCCGCAAGCGGGCCGTTGTCGAGGTGCGTCAGGCGCCGGATCAGCTCAGGGCTGCCAGGACCTTGGCGGTGATGGCTTCAACCGAGCCGACACCTTCGATGTGGCTGTACTTCGGCTTGCCGCCATTGGCAGCCGACAGCTTCTGGTAGAAATCCACCAGCGGCTTGGTCTGGCTGTGGTAGACCGACAGACGATGGCGAACGGTTTCTTCCTTGTCGTCGTCACGCTGGATCAGGTCTTCACCGGTCTCGTCGTCCTTGCCTTCCACTTTCGGCGGGTTGTACTGAATGTGGTAGGTACGGCCCGAGGCCAGGTGCACGCGGCGGCCAGCCATGCGGCCGACGATTTCCTCGTCGTCCACGGCAATTTCGACCACGGCATCGATGTCGACACCGGCAGCGACCATGGCTTCGGCCTGTGGGATGGTGCGTGGGAAGCCGTCGAACAGGCAGCCGTTGGCGCAATCAGGCTGAGCGATGCGCTCCTTCACCAGGCTGATGATCAACTCGTCGGAGACCAGCTGGCCGGCATCCATGACTTTCTTCAGCTCCAGGCCCAGCGGGGTGCCAGCCTTGACGGCGGCACGCAGCATGTCACCGGTGGAGATCTGTGGAATACCGAACTTTTCGGTGATGAACTTTGCCTGAGTACCTTTACCGGCCCCGGGAGCTCCCAGCAGAATTACGCGCATCTTGTGCTCCTCAAATTTTTGTATGAAATTCAATGGATTCGGCGACCAGGGCCAAGTCCGGAAAATCGGGTATGACCATAAATCGGTCAGAAGGCTGCTCAAGATACACAGCGCCCGGCAGCCAGACAAGCGTCCCAAAGTTGCAGGAATGCGCCACTTGCGGCTGACCGGGCAGGCGGTTGCGCCTGGCGCAACCGCCCTCCCCGTCCTTGTGCCGGGCCTGTATGGCCGTCACCAGACATGACCCGGGCTTGCCCTTAGCCGGTGTTGCGCAGCCCGGCGGCAATACCCGCCACGGTCACCAGCAAGGCCTGCTCCAACGGGCTGTCCAGAGCGGCTTCGCGGCTGCGCGAGCGGGCCAGCAACTCTGCCTGCAGGCGGTGCAACGGGTCCAGATAGGTATTGCGCAGGCTAATGAATTCCAGTGTCTCGGGGCTGTGCGCCAGTAGCACCGGCTGCCCGGTCAGGCCCAGCACCACCTGGCATGACTGCGACAATAGGTCGCGCAGGTGCGCACCTAAAGGACGCAGGTGCGGTTGCACCAGACGTTCGTCGTAGGCCTCGGCAATTTGCGCATCGGCCTTGGCCAGCACCATTTCCAGCATGTCGATGCGGGTGCGGAAGAACGGCCATTGCTCGCGCATCTGTGCCAGCAACTCACCCTGACCTCGGGCCAAGGCATTGGTCAGCGCCGTTTCCCAGCCCAGCCAGGCCGGCAGCATCAGCCGGGTCTGGGTCCAGCCGAAGATCCACGGGATGGCCCGCAGGCTTTCGATGCCGCCGGCGCGACGTTTTGCCGGGCGGCTGCCCAACGGCAGGCGCCCCAGTTCCTGTTCTGGCGTCGACTGACGGAAGTACTCGACGAAATCGGGATTCTCCCGTACCACGCTGCGGTAGGCCTGGACACCATCGGCGGCCAACTGGTCCATCACTTCACGCCAGGCCGGCTGCGGGGGCGGTGGTGGCAACAGCGTGGCTTCAAGCACGGCAGCCAGGTACAGGTTGAGGTTTTGCTCGGCAATGCCCGGCAAGCCGAACTTGAAGCGGATCATTTCACCCTGCTCGGTGGTGCGGAAACGCCCCGCCACCGAACCCGGTGGCTGCGACAGGATCGCGGCATGGGCCGGGCCGCCGCCTCGCCCGACCGTACCGCCACGGCCGTGGAACAGCAGCAGCTCGACCTGATGCTCGGCACAGATACGCACCAGGTTTTCCTGAGCCCGGTACTGCGCCCAGGCAGCAGCGGTGGTGCCGGCGTCCTTGGCCGAATCGGAGTAGCCGATCATCACTTCCTGCGGGCCGCGCAGGCCCGCGCGGTAGCCCGGCAGGCCAAGCAGGCGCTGCATGACCGGGCCGGCGTTGTCGAGGTCGGCCAGGGTCTCGAACAGTGGCACCACGCGCATGGGGCGGGTCAGGCCGGCTTCCTTGAGCAACAGTTGCACCGCCAGTACATCCGAGGCGGCACCGGCCATGGAGATGACGTAAGACCCCAGCGAGGCGGCCGGCGCAGCGGCCACTTCCCTGCAGGTCGCCAGCACTTCGGCGGTGTCCGCTTGCGGCTTGAAATGCGCAGGCAGCAGGGGCCGGCGGTTTTTCAGCTCGGCCTGGAGGAACGCGATGCGCTGCTCCTCATCCCAGTCGGCGTAACGCCCCAGGCCCAGGTAATCGGTTATCTCGGTCAGCGCATCACGGTGGCGGGCAGCGTCCTGGCGTACGTCCAGGCGGCCCAGGAACAGGCCGAAGGTCACCGCACGACGCAAGCAGTCGAGCAGCGGCCCCTCGGCGATCACGCCCATACCGCATTCGTGCAGTGACTGGTAGCACAGCTCCAGCGGCGCGATCAGCTCGCGGTTGTCCACCAGCACGTCGGCACCGGCCGGTTGGTTGCTGGTCAAGGCCGAATGCGCCCATGCGCGTGTCGCACGCAGGCGGTCGCGCAGTTGCTTGAGCACAGCGCGGTAGGGTTCGGCACTGTCGCCAACCTGCTTGCGCAGGGTGTCGTTGGCCTGCTGCATGGACAACTCGGCGGCCAGTGCATCGATGTCGCGCAGGAACAGGTCGGCGGCCATCCAGCGCGCCAGCAGGAGTACTTCGCGGGTGACGGCAGCCGTCACATTGGGGTTGCCATCACGGTCCCCACCCATCCACGAGGCAAAGCGGATCGGCGCGGCCTCCAGCGGCAGGCGCAGGCCAGTGGCCTCCAGCAGGGCCTTGTCGACCTTGCGCAGGTGGCTGGGGATGGCATGCCACAGTGAATGCTCGATCACTGCGAAACCCCACTTGGCTTCGTCTACCGGCGTAGGCCGGGTGCGGCGGATTTCCTCGGTGTGCCAGGCCTCGGCGATCAGCCGGCGCAGGCGTTCACGCACTTGCTGGCGTTCTGCCGGGGTCAGGTCACGATGGTCCTGTGCGGCCAGTTGGCCGGCGATCGCGTCGTACTTCTGGATCAGCGTGCGACGGGCCACTTCAGTGGGATGTGCGGTGAGCACCAACTGGATATCGAGCTTGGCCAGTTGCCGGGCCAGGGCATCGTTGCTGTGGCCGGCCTGCTTCAAGCGCCCCAGCAGCTCGGGCAGTACCTGCGCTTCGAATGGCTCGGGCTGGTCGGCGTCACGGCGGCGGATCAACTGGTACTGCTCGGCCATGTTGGCCAGGTTGAGGAACTGGTTGAAGGCCCTCGCTACGGGCAGCAGGTCTTCTTCGGCCAGGTCCGCCAGGGTCGAGCTCAGCTGCTCACCCGGGCCGCGACGGTCGGCCTTGGCACTGTGGCGGATGTCCTCGATTTTCTGCAGGAACGCATCGCCATGCTGTTGGCGAATGGTTTCGCCAAGCAGTTCACCCAACACATGGACATCTTCACGCAAACGCACATCGATATCGGTCATTGGCGCTCTCTCCGTTGCATCCCTATCAGCCTCAGCGCGCCCTGTGCAGGAGCGAGCGGTATCCCCCAAGAGTGCCCACAGCCGAGCGACGATGGCAAGCCGTGATCGGCCAAACCAAACTAAAGTGAAAGCACAGCACTCCCATGCAGTGCAGCCTTTCCAGGCGTCAACAGAGGTCATCATGAAAATCCGTGAACTCGCCCAGCACTGGGAACAGAATGCCGCCGGTACCCTCAGCCGTACCGGTCATGTCCTGCACCTGGACCTGGAGTCCGAAGCGCGCCTGGCCGCGCTGATCGACATGTACCCCAAGCGCACCGCCGAAGAACTGCTCGGCGAACTGGTCGCCGCCGCCCTTGAAGAACTGGAGGCCAGCTTCCCCTATGTACAGGGTCGTCAGGTCATCGCCACCGACGAAGAAGGCGACCCGTTGTACGAAGACGTTGGTCCTACGCCGCGCTTTCTCTCCCTGTCCCGCCAGCACCTGCACAACTTGCGCAACGCGACCGTCGACAGCGACAAATAATCCTGCGCGCCAGCATTCCGGGCCTGCTCAAGGCCCGGAATACCGCTCCAGCCTGGGAAAGTTCCAGGCAAATCGCACTGACCGATCAGTCAGAAATAGTTATCCGATCACGGCGCTTTTTTCTGAACTATTCGAAAAACCTTCGAGTCGGAGCCAATAGCCATCACGCTAAAACCCTGCACACTGCCCTCGTGCACCGTTGAACTGAAGCGCGCGGTTATGTCAGGGATTGAGCGATGGACTGCTACGGACATCGTCGTTATCAGGAGTGATCCAATGGAGCTGACCACCATGAAGACCCGCACTAGCCAACTGTCATCCACTCATGTGCGCGGGTTCAAGCTGGCCGCGCTGGCGCTGGGCAGTAGCCTGGTCCTGGCCGGCTGTGCGGGCAATCCGCCCACCGAGCAGTATGCCGTTACCCAGTCCGCCGTGAACTCCGCCGTCAGCGCTGGCGGTACCGAGTTTGCCGCCGTGGAAATGAAAGCGGCTCAGGACAAGTTCAAGCAAGCCGAAATCGCCATGCACGACAAGAAGTACGACGAGGCCAAGCGACTGGCCCAACAGGCCGAGTGGGATGCACGCCTCGCCGAACGCAAGGCCCAGGCAGCCAAAGCCCAGAAGGCCGTGCAGGATGCCCGCCAGGGCGTTCAGGACGTACGTGAGGAAGGCCTGCGCAGCGCTCAGTGAGCCCTGCCCCGCCAACCTTAGCCTTCGCACACGATCAAAGGATGAACACTATGCGCAAACACGTAATGATTCCCGCCCTGCTGGCCCTGAGCGTCGGTCTTGCTGCCTGCTCGCATGATCCGAATGCCAACCTGGAATCGGCCCGCACCAACTTCTCCTCACTGCAGAGCGACCCGCAAGCGAGCAAAGTCGCGGCACTGGAGACCAAGGACGCCCAGGACTGGCTGAACAAGGCCGACAAGGCGTACATGGACCGTGAAGACGAGAAGAAAGTCGACCAACTGGCCTACCTGACCAACCAGCGCGTCGAAGTGGCCAAGCAGACCATTGCCCTGCGTACTGCCGAAGCTGAACTGAAAAACGCCTCGGCCCAGCGCGCCCAGGCCAAGCTGGATGCCCGCGACGCGCAGATCGCCAAGCTGCAGGACAGCCTCAACGCCAAGCAGACCGACCGCGGAACGCTGGTGACCTTCGGCGACGTGCTGTTCGACTTCAACAAGGCCGAACTTAAGAGCAACGCCTACCCGAACATCACCAAGCTGGCCCAGTTCCTTCAGGAAAACCCGGAACGCAAGGTGATCGTCGAGGGCTACACCGACAGCGTCGGCTCGGCCAACTACAACCAGACCCTGTCCGAGCGCCGTGCCAACAGCGTGCGCATGGCACTGGTGCGTGCCGGGGTAGATCCGGCGCGTATCGTTTCCCAGGGCTATGGCAAGGAGTACCCGGTAGCGGACAACTCGAGCAACTCGGGACGTGCGCAGAACCGTCGGGTGGAGGTGACCATCTCCAACGACAACCAGCCGGTGGCACCACGCTCGGTGAGCCAGGTTCAGCGCTAAGGCTGGCTAGCTGAAAGGACAAGCCCCGCGATCGACGCGGGGCTTTTCTTTGTTCGCCGATAATGTTGTGCCGCCTGTGAGATCGAGCGCCGCCCGCGCGGCGCTCGATCTCGCGGGCGCCAAAAATGCTGCGCCGAAACCTCACTGCACCTGCCGCGGTGTTTCCTCGCCCATGCAGCGCACCGCGCGCTTGCGGTTGTCCACCAGCACGCCGGTCAGGCCTTTCTGCTGGGTGTCGAACAGCACCAGCACGCCGTCGACGCACTGGGCCACTTGCGGCGCCGGGTCCAGCGATACCTTGTAGTCCTCGCCGGGGATGGTCTTGAGCATGGTGAAGTCCTGCAGCAGCAGGGCATCTTCGGGCTTGGCGAAATGCAGGTAACCGTAATACCACAAGGCCCCCACCGTCACGATGATGCTGCCGACGCCGGTCAGGATCAGCGGGATGGCGTTGCGTTCTTCACTCATTGCTTGTTCTTCTCGTCAGGGAAATTGGGCACTTCGGCAAGCCGCCGCAGGCCGTTGAAATGGCTGGGATCATCGAGGAACCGCAGCATCACCTGGCGCCAGGTAGGGTCGGCGAAGGTCTGCACGTGCCCCCCTCGGGTCAGTTGCAGCACCCGCGGTGGTGGCGCGTGCTGATACAGGCGGATGCCGTTGTCCATCGGCACCAGGTTGTCGTCGATGCTGTGGAAAAACAACTTGGGCGGGCTGCTCAATCGCTCGATCGAGCGGATCGCGCTGTCGCCGTCCGGCACCAGCCACGACAGCGGAACCTGCAATGGCCAGGTCATCCAGGAGGTGCTGAGCGCAAAGCGCCCCACCGCGCGGTAACTGGCCGGCACACCATCGAACACCAGGGCGCTGAAGCGCTGACGCTGCTCGGGGTGGGCCGCCAGGTAATGAATGGCCATGGCACCGCCCAGGCTCTGCCCCAGCAGTACCAGCGGCTTGCCCTTGACCTCGGGCGCCTGCTGCAGCCAGGCCATGGCTGCAGCAATGTCCTGGTACACCTCCGGCAGGCTCGGCTGGCCCTGAGACAAGCCATAGCCGCGGTAATCGATCATCAGCACCTGGTAGCCCTGCTCCGGCAGCCAGTAGCTACCCCCCAGGTGCCCTGGCAGGTTACCGCCGTTGCCGTGAAGGTGCAGCACCGTGCCCTTGACCTCGACCCCGGCCTTGGCTGGCAGCCACCAACCGTGAAGGCGGATGCCATCAGCAGTGGTCAGCGTGACATCGCGGTATTCCAGCTTGGCACGCTCAGGGGTGAAGGCCTGACCACGCTCGGGGTAGAACAACAGGCTGCTGCAGCCGCCAAGGCTCAGCAGGGCCAGGCCGAGGACGAGCAGGCGGCAGTGCTCAGAGAATGTTCGCGTAGTCGGCTTCAATGCGATCCAGGCTCAGGTGGTTGAGGAAGTTGGAGAAGCACATCCAGGCCGACAGCGCACTCAGGTCGCGGAACTGTTCAGGCAGGTACTTGGGCGGCTCGACCAACCCTTCCTCAACCAGTTGGCGCAGGGTGCGCATGTCTTCCAGGGTGGTCTTGCCACAGAACAGCAACGGGATCTGTTCCAGTTTGCCCTTCTTCACGGCCAACTGAATGTAGTTGTAAACCATGATGAAGCCCTTGAGGTAGGACAAGTCCTTGGTGAATGGCAGGCCGTTGGGCACCGAGCCGCGGAACACCCGGCTGGCGTTGCTGTAGCTCTGCGCCATCTCAAAGCCCTGCTCGCGGAAGAAACCGTAGACCTGCATGAAGTCTGCACCCTCCTCGACCATGTGGATGGCACGGGTGCGGTTGGTGAGCTTGCGCAGGCGGCTGGGGTAGGAGGCAAAGGCGATCACCTCCATGAGAATCGCCAGGCCCTCCTGGGTTACCGTCGACGAGGGCGGGCCCTTGGCCAGGAAGGTACAGATCGGCTGGTTCAGGCCATTGAGCGTGGTACCGACGTGCACCAACCCTTCGTGCACCTCCAGGGCGCGCACATCGCGGGCGTTGAACATGGCATCGGCACGCACCTTGATGTAGTCGGCACCGGCTGCGGCGTCGGCGACGATACCGTCGGACTCGAACACGCGAATGGTACCTTCGGCCTCGCCGAACACGTTGTTCAGCCGGTGCTGGAGGATCTCCACCGCCTCCTTGGCGGTGAGATTCTTTGGCTCATCCTTGAGGTCACCACGGCCATCGATGTTGTTCAGGTAGTCCGACAGCATCAGGCCAAGGTCGGCCAGGGTCGGGTCACCGGCGTGGAAGGCATCCGAGGCGGCGCCGTACAGCTCCTGGGAGATCAGGCCGAAGTCCTCGGTACCGCGCGCTTCGAGCATGCGAACCACCATGCGGTATTCGCGGCACATGCGCTTCATGATCTGCCCGACCGGGTTGAACTGGCCCAACTGGCGAATGATGTCGCGCTCGATGCCCTGGAACTCGGCCTTGACCGCGCTGGAGTCGAACGACAGCGGGCGCGACTGGTAGTAGGCGCGATCAACCGCCGGCGGCTCCTTGCCCTTGGCCTTGAGAAAGCCCTGGCGGATGTTGTCGTCCCACTTCACCGCGTCAAGGACCCGGATCGGCGTCTGTGCCGCGACGATGCGGTCGGACAGGGCGCGGATGGTTTGCTGGTATTCGTCCACCGGGAACTCCTTTCTAGTACACGAAACCTGTACCGGCCTCTTCGCGGGCAAGCCCGCGAAGACGCCAACACGGTCATTTGCCCGAGCGCTGGAACCGCGCCACTTCGACGAACAGGTCGGAGTTGGCCGGGTCGTCCAGGTAGGCCAGCACCCGCGCCGCCGGGCTGTCGATCAGCACGCCGTCGCCGTTGCCCTCCGGCACTTCGGTACTACGACCGCTCAGTTCCTTCTTGTCCACCGCCTGCTGTACCTGCTCGACATCCAGGTTGTAGACCACCAGTTCCTTGCCATCGACGATATCGAAGCCGCCAATCAGGAAATTGCCACCCAGGCGCTTGGGCACGCCGGCCGACAGGTACCAGCGGTTGCCGTGGCGTGACACGGTGAACACGTATTCTTCAGGGGCCTTGCCCTTGGCCGTGGCCACCGCCTTGTAGGCGTCGCCACCGCTACGGCTGATCACCAGTTTCAACGGTTCCTCCCAGGCGTCCTTGCTGCTCCACTTGCCGAGCAAGGCCTTGGGCGCTGCCTGGTTGCTGGGCAAAGGCTCATGGAAGGTCACCAGACAACCGCCCAGCAGCAGGAATGACAAAGTCAACAACACCACACGCCAGGCTCTCATCAGGTTCTCCTTGAAAAGGTCGTTCTCGGCTCAGGCCGATGCCAGCACCAGCTGCAGGTATCGGGTAAGCATAGCGAGCATCTGCCCATCGGCTTGCGCATTCGCTTGCTTGAGCAGGCCTTGATATTCCAACTGCTCGATAATCGCCGTCAACATCTGTGCATCCTGCTCCGGCTGCCGCGAACCCACGACCTGCAGCAATTGCCGGGTGCCGTGCAGCAGGATCTGCTCATGAGCGCACACCAGCTCAGCCAGTCGCGGGCACAGCAATGCTTCCTGGCGGAAAGCCTGCTCGGCCATCAGGAAGTCACGGCGGTTCAGCAGTTGCCGCTGAACGTAATCGGCAGTCATGCGCGCCACGTCGTCAGCCAGCCGCGCCCGTGCCTGCGGGCTGCCATCGCCCTGTGCCAGCAACTGGCGCAACACCACCTCGGTATTGGCCCACAGCTTGGCCATGTAGGCCGCACTGCGCTCGACGTACTGGGCAAAGGTATCGGTGAGCAGGTCCTCGATGTCCTTGAAGTAGTAGGTGGTGGCCGACAATGGCACGCCGGCCTCGGCGGCCACTGCCCGGTGGCGCACACCGCGCACGCCATCGCGCACGACAATGCGCATGGCGGCATCGAGAATCAACTGGCGACGCTGTTCGCTGCCTTGGCGGGCAGTCTTGCGGCCTTGGTATTGCACGCTTTCGGCGACGGCGGTGGCGATGCCGGCGGCGCCTTGGTCAGGCATGGCGGGTGTCACGGGGGATACCTCATGGGGGTGTTTCGTCAGTGCTGGCCCCTTCGCGGGTAAACCCGCTCCTACAAGGCCTTTGTAGGAGCGGGTTTACCCGCGAAGAGGCCGGTACTGACAACATAAAGCTTCAGGCAAGAAAAAGCCGCCTCGAAAGGCGGCTCGTTCAGCTCACTCAGGCCTGCGGACGCATGTGCGGGAACAGGATGACGTCGCGGATCGACGGCGAGTTGGTCAGCAGCATCACCAGGCGGTCGATGCCGATGCCTTCACCGGCGGTCGGCGGCATGCCGTACTCCAGCGCACGAACGAAGTCGGCGTCATAGTGCATGGCTTCATCGTCACCCGCGTCCTTCTCGGCCACCTGGGCCAGGAAGCGCTCGGCCTGATCTTCGGCATCGTTGAGCTCGGAGTAGGCGTTGGCGATTTCGCGGCCACCGATGAACAGCTCGAAACGGTCGGTAACGGCCGGGTTGTCGTCGTTGCGACGGGCCAACGGCGACACTTCGAACGGGTACTCGGTAATGAAGTGCGGCTGTTCCAGCTTGTGCTCGACCAGCTCTTCGAAAATCATCACCTGCAGCTTGCCCAGGCCTTCATGGCCCAGCACCTTGGCGCCGGCCTTCCTGGCAATCTCGCGGGCGCGGTCGACGTCCTGCAGGTCGGCGGCGGTCAGCTCCGGGTTGTACTTGAGGATCGAGTCGAACACCGACAGGCGCACGAACGGCTCGCCGAAGTGGAAGACCTTGTCGCCGTACGGTACGTCAGTGGAGCCCAGTACCAGTTGCGCCAGCTCGCGGAACAGTTCCTCGGTGAGGTCCATGTTGTCGCGGTAGTCGGCGTAGGCCTGGTAGAACTCGAGCATGGTGAATTCAGGGTTGTGACGAGTCGAAACGCCTTCGTTACGGAAGTTACGGTTGATCTCGAACACTTTCTCAAAACCACCAACCACCAGACGCTTGAGGTACAGCTCCGGCGCGATACGCAGGAACATGGCCATGTCCAGGGCATTGTGGTGGGTTTCGAACGGCTTGGCAGCGGCGCCGCCCGGGATGGTCTGCAGCATCGGCGTCTCGACTTCGAGGAAGTCACGCTCGATGAGGAACTTGCGGATGTGCGAGATCACCTGCGAACGCACACGGAAGGTGTGGCGGGTTTCTTCGTTGACCATCAGGTCGACGTAGCGCTGGCGGTAGCGCTGCTCGGTGTCGGTCAGGCCGTGGTGCTTGTCGGGCAGCGGGCGCAGCGACTTGGTCAGCAGGCGCACGTTGGTCATTTCGACGTACAGGTCGCCCTTGCCGGAACGGGCCAGGGTGCCTTCGGCGCTGATGATGTCGCCCAGGTCCCAGGTCTTGACCGCGGCCAGGGTTTCTTCCGGCAGGGTCTTGCGGTTGACGTAGACCTGAATACGGCCAGTCATGTCCTGGATAACCATGAACGAACCACGGTTGAGCATGATGCGGCCGGCGACCTTGACCGGGATCGCGGCTGCTTCCAGCTCTTCCTTGGTCTTGTCCGCGTATTGCTTCTGCAGGTCGTTGCAGTAGCTGTCGCGACGGAAGTCGTTGGGGAAGGCATTGCCCTTGGCACGCTCGGCGGCAAGTTTTTCCTTGCGCAGGGCGATCAGGGCGTTTTCTTCCTGTTGCAGGTCTTGCGATTCGGTCTTGAGGTCGCTCATGTCGTCATTCTTTCCATCAGGTATTCGTTGCCCGTTCCGGGCAGGGCACGCGCTACCGGCGGCTGGCCAGGTAGCGCGGCATGGGGGTGCGAATTACAGGCCCTGCTTGAGGCTCGCTTCCAGGTACTGGTCAAGGTCGCCGTCCAGGACTTTCTGGCAGTCGCTACGCTCGACGCCGGTACGCAAGTCCTTGATACGCGAGTCATCCAGTACGTAAGAGCGGATCTGGTGGCCCCAGCCGATGTCCGACTTGCTGTCTTCCAGCGCCTGCGAGGCGGCATTGCGCTTCTGCATTTCCAGTTCGTACAACTTGGCCCGCAGCATTTTCATGGCGGTGTCCTTGTTGGCGTGCTGGGAACGTTCGTTCTGGCAAGCCACCACGGTATTGGTCGGTACGTGGGTGATACGGACCGCCGAGTCGGTGGTGTTCACGTGCTGACCACCGGCACCGGAGGAGCGGTAGGTGTCGATGCGCAGGTCGGACGGGTTGATCTCGATTTCGACCTTGTCGTCGATCTCGGGCGATACGAACACCGCCGAGAACGACGTGTGGCGACGGGCACCGGAGTCGAACGGGCTCTTGCGCACCAGGCGGTGCACGCCGATTTCGGTGCGCAGCCAGCCGAAGGCGTATTCACCCTTGATGTGCACGGTTGCACCTTTGATACCGGCCACTTCACCTTCGGAAAGCTCGATGATGGTGGCATCGAAACCACGCTTGTCGGCCCAGCGCAGGTACATGCGCAGCAGGATGTTGGCCCAGTCCTGCGCTTCGGTACCACCGGAACCGGCCTGGATGTCCAGGTAGGCGTTGTTCATGTCCATCTCGCCGCTGAACATGCGACGGAACTCAAGCTGGGCCAGGTTTTCTTCCAGGCTTTCCAGCTCGGTCACGACGTCGCCGACAGCGCCTTCGTCATTCTCTTCGACGGCCATGTCGAGCAGGTCCTGGCAGTCACCCAGGCCGTTGGACAGCTTGTCCAGGGTCTCGACGACCTGGGCCAGCATGGCACGCTCGCGGCCCAGTGCCTGGGCGTACTCAGGTTTGTTCCAGACGTTGGGGTCTTCCAGCTCGCGGTTGACTTCGATCAGGCGGTCATGCTTGTGATCGTAGTCAAAGATACCCCCGAATTGACTGGGAACGCTCGGTGAGGTCCTTGATGGTGTTCAGGATCGGTTGGATTTCCATGGGCGGGCTACTCGTGCGAATTCGGTGAAAAGCCCGCGAGTATAACCGAGTCCGCAGCATGGCGGCAGACCCGCCGGGCGGTCGTATGTCGATAGGGCAACCTGCGCTCCCACCCAGGCCGCGCCGTCTCCAGGAGCTCAGGCGATGCCGACTTGGTTACGCCCACCGTTCTTGGCCAGGTACAGACCTTTATCGGCCGCCGAAATCAGCTGCCGGCAATGGCTGCCGATAGCCGGAGTCTGGGTGGCCAGGCCAATGCTCACGGTCAAGAACGTATCAGCCGTCGGCGCAGTATGCGGGATGCCAAGGCCCAGCACGGTCTGGCGCAGTTTTTCGGCCACCAGCCGCGCCCCGCCTGGCGAGGTGTTGGGCAGCACCAGGGCAAACTCTTCGCCGCCATAGCGCGCCGGCAGGTCGGTCGGCCGCGAGCACGAGCTACGGATGGCTTCGGCCACCTGGCGCAAGGCCTCGTCACCGGCCAGATGGCCAAAGCTGTCGTTGTAGACTTTGAAGTAATCCACGTCGATCATCAGCAACGACAACTGCTGCTGTTCACGCATGGCCCGGCGCCACTCCAGCTCCAGGTACTCGTCAAAGTGGCGACGGTTGGACAGCCCGGTCAGGCCATCGGAGTTCATCAGCCGCTGCAGCATCAGGTTGGAATCAAGCAGCTGCTGCTGGCTGACGCGCAGGGCACGGTAGGCCTCGTCGCGCTGCAGCAGGGTCAGGTAGGAGCGCGAGTGATAACGGATGCGTGCCACCAGTTCGATGGTGTCAGGCAGCTTGACCAGGTAATCGTTGGCCCCGGCGGCAAATGCCGCACTCTTCACCAGCGGGTCTTCCTTGGTCGACAGGACGATGATCGGGATGTCCTGGGTCACCGGGTTGTTGCGGTACTCGCGCACCAGGGTCAAGCCGTCCAGCCCAGGCATGATCAGGTCTTGAAGAATGACCGTGGGCTTGATGCGCATGGCCTGGGCCACCGCCTGGTGCGGGTCGGCACAGAAGTGGAAGTCGATGTTGTCTTCATTGGCCAAGCCACGCCGCACCGCTTCGCCGATCATGGCCTGATCGTCGACCAGCAGCACCATCGCCGAGTTTTCGTTGGTGGTCGCGAAACCTTCGATCGGTAAATCATTCATCATTGTTCACCCGATCACTACCGGCCTGGCGGCGTGATTCAATACATTTCGTCATTTTGCGAAAAATTCAGTCAAGCGCCCGGCAATGCGTTCCAGCGGGCGGATTTCCACGGCGGCATCAATAGCCGCAGCAGCCTTGGGCATGCCGTACACCGCGCTGCTGGCCTGGTCCTGGGCAATGGTCAGAAAGCCCTGCTGACGCATCAGCTTCAGGCCCTGGGCACCGTCGCGGCCCATGCCGGTGAGCAGCACGCCCACTGCATCACCATTCCAGTAACGTGCCACGCTCTCGAAGAACACATCGATCGAGGGCCGGTAGATTTCATTCACAGGTTCGGCAGTGTAGGCCAGTTGGCCATTCTGTAGCAGGCGAATGTGGTGGTTGGTACCGGCCAGGAGTACCTGCCCTGGCTGCGGCGGTTCGCCTTCACGGGCCAGGCGCACCGGCAGGCCTGCTGCGCTGCTGAGCCATTCGGCCATGCCTGCGGCAAACACCTGGTCCACATGCTGGACCAGCACGATGGCCGCCGGAAACGCTGCCGGCAAACCCTTGAGCAGCACTTCGAGTGCTGCCGGGCCACCCGCCGAAGACCCGATTGCCACCAACCCGCGGCGCTGGGAAGCCTCGCGCAGCGGTGCAGCCACCGACCTTGCGGCAGGTGCACGCTGCTGGCCGACCAGCCAGCCGATATTGAGGATCTTGCGCAGCAAGGGCGCCGCCGCTTCGCGGGCATCGCCAGCGCCCAACGCAGGGGTGTCGACCACATCGAGGGCGCCATGGCCCATGGCCTCGAATACCCGGTGGACGTTCTGTTTACGGTCGACCGTGACGATGACAATGGCGCACGGGGTTTCGGCCATGATCCGCCGGGTTGCCTCGACACCGTCCATCACCGGCATGATCAGGTCCATGAGGATCAGGTCCGGTAACTGCTCGGTGCAACGCTGCACCGCCTCGGCACCGTTGCTGGCCACCCACACGACCTGGTGTGCGGGCTCCAGGGCGACCGCCCGGCGCAACGCTTCGACGGCCAGGGGCATGTCATTGACGATGGCGATCTTCATCCCTGAGCAACTCCGATCAGTTCCACAACAGCATCCAGCAACGCATCGTCGTGGAAACTGGCCTTTGCCAAATAGTAGTCGGCGCCGGCGTCCAGGCCACGCCGTCGGTCTTCCTCACGGTCTTTATAGGACACCACCATCACCGGCAATGACTGCAGGCGCTGGTCGCGACGCACCAGGGTAACCAGCTCGATACCGTCCATGCGCGGCATGTCGATGTCGGTGATCAACAGGTCGAAGTCCTCACTGCGCAGGGCGTTCCAGCCGTCCATGCCATCCACCGCCACCGCCACGTCGTAGCCACGGTTGCCCAGCAGCTTGCGCTGCAGTTCGCGTACGGTCAGCGAGTCGTCGACCACCAGGATGCGTTTGCGGACTACGCCACGGGCTCCGCTGCTGCCGCGCTCGATGCGCTCCAGGCTGCCCGTGCTGAGCAGTTTTTCCAGCGAGCGTAGCAAGTCTTCGACATCGACGATCAGGACCACCGAGCCATCATCGAGCAAGGCGCCGGAGGAAATGTCCTGCACCTTCCCCAGGCGTGGGTCGAGTGGCATCACGACCAGCACCCGCTCCCCCACCAGCCGCTCCACGGCCACGCCATACAACTGCTCGCGCTCACGAATCACCACTACCCGCAGGCTGGCTTCATCGCTTTGCCCAGCCGGGCGATTGAGCAACTGGCTGGCCGCCACCAGGCCAATATGCCGGCCTTCGTGCCAGAAATGCTGGCGCCCTTCGATCTGCACGATCTGTTCGGCGGTCACTTCCAGCGTGCGTTCGATATGCGCCAGCGGGAAGGCGTAAGCCTCACCGCCCACCTCGACCACCAGGCTGCGAACGACCGACAGGGTCAGCGGCACCTGAAGATGGAAGCGACAGCCCTGCCCTGCCACCTGGGTCAACTCGATCGAGCCGCGCAACTCGCGGATCAAGTGCTGCACCGCATCCAGCCCCACACCGCGCCCGGACACTTCGGTAACCTTGTCACGCAGGCTGAAACCGGGCAGGAACAGGAACGTCAGCAGCTCCGCTTCACTCATCCGCGCCACCGTGTCAGCGGGCGACAGGGCACGCTCGACGATGCTGCTGCGCAGGCGTTCCAGGTCGATACCGGCGCCATCGTCGATCAGCTCCAGGCTGAGCATGCCCGCCTGGTGCGAAGCCCGCAGGCGGATCACCCCCTCGTCCGGCTTGCCCGCCAGCAGGCGCCGCTCGGGCAATTCGATGCCGTGGTCGACGGCATTGCGCAACAGGTGGGTCAGCGGTGCTTCGAGCTTTTCCAGCACATCGCGGTCGACCTGGGTCTTCTCCCCTTCCACCACCAGCCGCACCGGCTTGCCCAGCGAACGGCCCAGGTCGCGGACCATGCGGCTTTGCCCGGTCAGCACGTCGGCAAACGGCCGCATCCGGCAGGCCAGGGCAGTGTCATACAACAACTGCGCACGCTGGCTGGCCTGCCAGCCGAACTCATCCAGGTCGGCCGCCTGCTGCTGCAGAATCCGCTGGGTCTCTGCCAGCAGGCGCTGGGTCTGTGCCAAGGCCTCGAGCACCTCGTTGCCCTGCCCCGTGTCTTCCAGCTGCATGCGCAAGCCGTCAAGCGCCTGCATACCCTGGCCGTGCATGCGCTTTAGGCGCTGCAGGGTAGCCAGATATGGCTTGAGCCGCTGGGTTTCCACCAGCGACTTGCTGGACAGGTCAAGCAGGCTATTGAGGCGGTCGGCGGTGACACGCAGTACCCGCTCGGCACCCTCGCCAGCGCGCTTGCCAGCCTTGCGCCGCAGGGCGGGTTCGGGCTCTGGTTCCGGTGGTTCGGCTGGCATTACCATGGGGGCAGGCGGCAGGGTTGCCAGCGGCGGCACGGATGCCGCCGGTGGCACGACAGGCATGGCAGAGGCGCCCGGGTCGAGCAGGCTGGCCATTTGCGCAAGAAACACCGGCAAGGTCGCCTGCGCCCCGGCATCACCGGGTGTGGCAATACGCATCAGCAGGTCGGTACCTTGCAACAGCGCGTCAATATGCTCGGCGGTCAGCCGCAGTCGGCCTTCCTGGGCCGCCACAAGGCAGTCTTCCATCACGTGGGCGACACTGACGCCAGCATCCACCCCGACAATGCGCGCAGCCCCCTTGAGCGAGTGGGCAGCGCGCATGCAGGCCTCGAGCTGGTCGGCCTGGGTAGGGTTGCGCTCCAGTGCCATCAGGCCGGCATTGAGCACTTGGGTCTGCGCCTCGGCCTCCAGGCTGAACAGTTCGAGCAACGATGCGTCGCGCATTTGCTCTGGGGTCATGACAGGCTCCGCTGCACGGCAGACAGTAAGTGTTGATCGTCCAGAACCCGCACGCTGCGGCCGCGCCACTGCAGGACTGCGGCGGTGAAGCGTGTGGCGTCCCGGCCACTGCCCAGCAACTGCGGGTCGAGCCGGTGAATACCGTCGATTTCCTCGACAGCCATCACCACCGGCCCGCCTTCGGCGGCCAGAATCAGCATACGTGGCATCGCCCGTGCGCTGCGTTGCTCGGTGGAGCCGGCCTGCACCCCGAGCAAGTCAGCCAGGGACAGGCACGGCACCAACGCACCGCGTACATTGGCAACCCCGTGCAGCAGCCGCGAGCGCTGGTGCGGCAATGAATGCACCGCCTGCAACGGGGCGATTTCGGCCAGGCAGGCGGTAGCCAGCGCCAGCCACTCTTCGCCCAGACGGAACAGCAGCATCGAACGACCGGTGTTTTCCGCATCCGGCTGCACCGCTGCAGCCTGGTGCTCCTGCACCAGCGCATAGCGGTCGAGCAAACGCGTGGCCGCAGCGGCATACACCTCGCAATTGCGGCAATGAACATGCCGCTCCAGCAGTGGGCAATGCTTGTCGCCGCGCACGCCAATGCGGTTCCAGCAGTCGTCGATGTGCGCGTCATCCTCGGCGAGCAATTGCATCGCGAATTCACTGTTCATCGTTCAGACTCCCGGCCAGCCCGCGCCGCGCGCTCCTGAAGGCGCCGAGCGCCGGCCAGGTCACCCTGGGCCGCCAGCAAGGCGGCCAGGTGCACCAGCGCCTCGGGGTGCTGTGGTTCCAGGTACAGGGCCTTGCGATAGTGGCTCAGCGCCTGCTGCGCATCGCCTTCGGTATCACTGAGCAAACCCAGCCAGTAGTACACCTGTGCCGACGGCGGGTACTGGCTCAGGTAGCGTTGGCATTCGCTACGGGCCTGCTCGCTGGCACCGGCATTGGCCAGCCGGGCAATGCCGGCCAGCAACTCGCTGGCCCCCTCGTGGCTGTGCTCGCGGGCTCGCGCTGGCCTGGCCGCCACCGGCAGCACACGCCGCGAACGAGGCAACGGCACACTGGGCTGCGGATAAACCGGTGCGGGCAACGTCGTGAACGCACGCTTGGCAGTTTGGGCGGGTGCCGCCGCCAAGGGAGCGCTGTCGCCTTCGTGACGCACATAGGCAAACGACTGGGCGATCCCCAATGGACGCATGCCCATGCGTGCCAGCAAGCTGCCTTCGGCCGGGCCGATGAACAGCACACCCTGCGGATGCAGCAAGCGCTTGAGCACTTCGAACACACGCTGTTGGGTCGGTACGTCGAAATAGATCAACAGGTTGCGACAGAACACGAAGTCATACAGGCCGTCGCGGCTGGCCAGCGCCGGGTCAAGCACATTGCCCACCCGCAGGCTGACTTGCTGGCGTACCCGCTCATGCAGGCGGTGGCCTTCGTCCAGAGCATCGAAGTAGCGCTCGCGAAAGCCCAGTTCGCTACCCCGGAACGCATTGCGCCCATATACCGCCTGCCCGGCCTTGGCTACCGAACTTGGGCTGATGTCCATTCCATCGACAAGGAATGCCCCAGGCGCCATGCCGGCGTCAAACAAGGCCATGGCCAGCGAATAGGGCTCCTCGCCGGTAGAGCACGGCAGGCTGAGCAATCGCAGCGGGCGCGCGCCAGCCAGTTGAGCCAGCCGTTTATGGGCCAGGCTGGCCAGCGCAGTGAAGGATTCGGGGTAACGGAAAAACCAGGTTTCCGGGACGATCACCGCTTCGATCAGCGCCTGTTGCTCATCTGCCGATTGCTGCAGGCGCAGCCAGTAATCGTCCAGGTCCATTGCGCCCGCAGCCACGCAACGTTGGCGCAGCGCGCGTTCGACCATGGGCGCGCCCACCGACTCCACGTCCAGGCCAATACGCTCGCGCAAGAAGCGGAAGAAACGCTGTTCGTTCATGTAGGCATCCCTGTCGGGTCTTGCGTGTACAGCAATGCGTGCACGGTGTCGGGCAGCAGGTCATTGACTTCGATGCGCTGCAGCAGGCCTTGGGCATCCTGGCGCACCGGGCCCAGATAAGGCGCATCGCCTGTGTCCACCCCATAGGGCTGGAACTCGTCCGGTTGGCAACGCAGGGTTTCGGTGGCCTGCTCCAGGATCAGGCCAAGCTGCAGGCCGCCTCGGTAGTGCACCAGCACCAGGCGGGTGCTGGTGCGTTGCACCGCCGGCTGGCCAAAGCTCAAGGCGGCAAGGTCGATGACCGGAACCAGCTGGCCACGATGGGCGAGAATGCCCGCGACCCAGGCAGGTGCCTGGGCGATCGGCTTGAGCGGCTGACGCGGCAACACTTCGATCACCTCGTGCACGCTCAGGGCAAAACGCTGCGCTCTGATGCGAAACTGCAGGTACAACGCCCCCTCGGTGTTCGCCGCCCGAGCGGTGCGCAGTTGCAAGTCGTTCATCGCGGTCAGACTTTGAAGCGCGACACGCCGCCACGCAGGCCCGCGACCACCTGGCTCAGCTCGTCGATGGCATAGCTGGCCTGGCGCAGCGACTCGACAGTCTGGGTGCTGGCATCGCTGAGCTGGGCCAGCGCCTGATTGATCTGCTCGGCACCGGTGGCCTGGGCCTGCATGCCTTCGTTGACCATCAATACACGCGGCGCCAAGGCCTGCACCTGGTGAATGATCTGGCTCAGTTGCTCGCCCACCTGCTGCACCTCGAACATGCCGCGGCGCACTTCTTCGGAGAACTTGTCCATCCCCATGACACCGGCCGACACTGCCGACTGGATCTCGCGCACCATTTGCTCGATGTCGTAGGTGGCCACGGCGGTCTGGTCGGCCAGGCGGCGCACTTCGGTAGCGACCACGGCAAAGCCGCGGCCATATTCACCGGCCTTTTCCGCTTCGATGGCGGCGTTGAGCGACAGCAGATTGGTCTGGTCGGCAACCTTGACGATGGTTACCACCATCTGGGTGATGTTGCTGGCTTTCTCGTTGAGGATACCAAGCTTGGCATTGACCAGGTCGGCAGCGCCCATCACCTGGTGCATGGTCTCTTCCATGCGTGCCAGGCCCTGCTGCCCGGAGCCTGCCAGACTGGATGCCTGATCAGCAGCCGTCGTCACTTCGGTCATGGTGCGCACCAGGTCCCGCGAAGTCGCGGCGATTTCCCGCGAGGTGGCGCCAATTTCGGTGGTGGTGGCGGCCGTCTCGGTGGCGGTGGCCTGCTGCTGCTTGGACGTGGCGGCAATTTCGGTGACCGAAGTGGTCACCTGCACCGACGAGCGTTGGGCCTGGGCCACCAGGTTGGCCAGTGCCTCGGCCATTTCGTTGAAGCCGCTTTCGATGGCACCGAATTCGTCCTTGCGATCCAGGCTCAGGCGCATGCTCAGGTCACCGGAACGCAGCTTGTCGAGGGCATGCACGATACGCTGCATGGGCGCTGTGATAGCGCGCAGCAGCAACAGGCCGCAGATGCCGGCAGCGACGATTGCCAGCAGCAGTGAGACCACCATGCTGCCCTTTGCCGTGTTGACTGCGTTGACGATATCGTTGGTGGCGGCATCGGCAGAGGCCCGATTATTCTCGATCACTTCATTCAGGTGCTCGCGCCCATCCTTCCAGGCCGGAGTAAGTACCTCGGTGATCAGCCGCTGGGCCTCGTCGTAGTTGCGCTGACCGTAGGCATCGAGCACCTGGTTGACGATCTTGAGGTAGCTTTCTTCCAGTTGCACGAAGCTGTCAAATCGGGCCTGGTCGTCTTTGTCCTGGATGGTGGCCTGGTAGCTGGCCATGTATTGCTTCAGCCGGTTATCGAAGCTTCTGAACAGTTCCAGATCGGCCGATGTGATTTCACGATGGTTGGACAGGCCCACCAGTTGCTGGCTGGTGACGTAGCTGTCGACCCAGGCGCTGCGGATCATCGAGCTGTAGTAGACGCCGGGAATGCTGTCGGTCCCCACCGCCTCTTCGGCGGTTTCGATAGTCACCAACCGCGAGTAGGCGGCCACGATCATCAGCAGCATGATGGCGATGATCACGGCGAAACTTGCCAGGATCCGTTGGCGCAAGGTCCAGTTCTTCACATTCAGCCCTCAGGAATTCACAACGAGCGGGAAAAATCGCCGAAGTATAGCCCAGAGGTCTTACGGTATTGATGTGATTGTCGTCAGGAATTTTGCGCCTGTGAGACGGAGCGCCGCACGGGCGGCGCTCGATCTCACAGGCGCTCAATAGGCCGTGGCAAGCACCGCCACTACGCTGCAGCCAACCGCACCTGGCTTTCCAGTTCCTGGCGCAAGCCCGGGTCCAGCCGCAGCTGGCGGGCCAGCTCGTCCAGGTAGGCACGCTCCATGAAGTTTTCCTGATCGACCATCATCACGCTGGCCAGGTACATCTCGGCAGCCATCTCCGGCGTTTGCGCAGCGCGGGCCACTTCGGCCGGGTCCAGCGGCTTGTTCAGCTCGGCATGCAGCCAGTGCTGCAATTCGCGGTCGCTGTCCAGGCGCGTGAATTCACCCTCGATCAGCGCCCGCTCGCGCTCGTCGATATGCCCATCGGACTTGGCCGCCGCCACCAGGGCGCGCAGTACCGCCTGGCTGTGCTGCTCGGCCTGGGCCGGCGGCAGGCGGTCGATGGTTTGAGGCTCGGCTGCGGCCCCCCGCTGGTTTGCCTGCCAGTTGCCGTAAGCTTTATAGGCCAGTACCCCCAGCGCGGCGAGGCCGCCGTAAGTCAGGGCCTTGCCACCGTACTTGCGGGCCTTCTTGCTACCCAGCAACAGGCCCAGAGCGCCCCCACCCAGCAGGCCGCCCCCTGCCCCGGACAACAACCCGCCCAACCCGCCCGAAGGGCTGCCAGGCTTGGTGGCGCCCCCCTGCTTTTCGAGCAGTTGCTGGCCGGATTTGAGGAGTTGATCGAGCAAGCCACGGGTGTTCATTCGCGTGTCTCCACGTAAGAAGATTCAAACGCCAGAGTAAGGCTTGGAGGAGCACACGCCATGCAGGGATTTGCTTCAGGATGTTGCGTTAGCGGGCAAAAAGCCAACTAGACTCGATATCGCCAATACCTCGCACTCACGCACTACGCTTATAACGATTGTTTCACTGCTTGCCTCATGACTGCCCGAACAAGATCGCCAAGAAGAGGGAACACCATGTCAGTGCACAAGACCGCATTGCTCGGCGCCACCACCTGCGCCATGCTGGCCGGCGCCAGCCTGCAGGCCGCCGAAACGCTCAAGGCCCTGGGGGACGGCGAGGGGCGCCTGGACATCGTCGCCTGGCCCGGTTACATCGAACGCGGTGAAAGCGACAAGGCCTACGATTGGGTGACCGGTTTCGAAAAGGAAACCGGCTGCAAGGTCAGCGTGAAAACGGCCGCCACCTCGGACGAGATGGTCAGCCTGATGACCAAGGGCGGCTATGACCTGGTCACCGCCTCGGGCGATGCATCGCTGCGGCTGATTGCAGGCAAGCGCGTACAGCCGATCAACACTGCCCTGATCCCCAACTGGAAGAGCATCGACCCGCGCCTGCAGAACGGTAGCTGGTATGTGGTCGACAAGCAGGTGTACGGCACGCCGTACCAGTGGGGGCCAAACGTGCTGCTGTACAACACCGATACCTTCAAGCAGGCGCCCACCAGCTGGAGCGTGGTGTTCGAGCCGCAGAACCTGCCCGACGGCAAGCCAAACAAGGGCCGCGTGCAAGCCTATGACGGGCCGATCTACATCGCCGATGCAGCGCTGTACCTGAAGTCGGCCAGGCCTGAACTGGGCATCAAGGACCCGTACGAACTGAACGAGGCACAATACAAGGCCGTGCTGGAACTGCTGCGCCAGCAACAACCGCTGATCCACCGCTATTGGCATGACGCCACGGTCCAGATGAGCGATGTGAAAAACGAAGGCGTGGTTGCCTCAAGCTCCTGGGGCTACATGGTCAATGGCCTCAAGGCCGAGAACCAGCCAGTGGCCTCGACCATTCCCAAGGAGGGCGCGACCGGCTGGGCCGACACCACCATGCTGCACGCCGAGGCCAAGCACCCCAATTGCGCCTACAAGTGGATGGACTGGTCGTTGCAACCTAAGGTGCAAGGCGATGTGGCGGCCTGGTTCGGCTCGTTGCCGGCTGTGCCGGCGGCGTGCACCGGCAGCGAGCTGCTGGGGGCCGAGGGCTGCAAGACCAACGGCTTCGACAACTTCGACAAGATTGCCTTCTGGAAAACACCGCAGGCCCAAGGGGGCAAGTTCGTGCCTTACAGCCGCTGGACCCAGGACTACATTGCGATCATGGGTGGTCGCTGAGGTTGCCTGAATGCCTGTACCGGCCTTTTCCCGGGCAAGCCCGCTCCCCCAGGTTCTTCACCGCCTGCAAGGGTGGCGCGCCCTGTAGGAGCGGGTTCACCCGCGAAGAGGCCGGCACAGGAGAACCCTTGTTGTCCGGAGTCCACGCATGCCCCTAGCCGTCCAGTTCACCCAGGTTTCCCGCACCTTCGGCGAGGTCAAGGCCGTCGACCAGGTCAGCATCGACATCATCGATGGCGAGTTCTTTTCCATGCTCGGCCCTTCCGGCTCGGGCAAGACCACCTGCCTGCGCCTGATCGCAGGCTTCGAGCAACCCTCCAGCGGTTCGATCCGCATCCAAGGGGTCGAGGCCGCTGGCCTGCCGCCCTACCAACGTGACGTCAACACTGTGTTCCAGGACTATGCGCTGTTCCCGCACATGAACGTGCTGGAGAACATCGCCTATGGCCTGAAGGTAAAAGGCGTGGGCAAGGCCGAACGCCACAGCCGCGCCGAAGAAGCCCTGGCCATGGTGGCCCTGGCCGGCTATGGCGCGCGCAAGCCGGCACAGCTGTCTGGCGGCCAGCGTCAGCGCGTGGCCCTGGCCCGGGCGTTGGTCAACCGGCCGCGGGTGCTGCTGCTGGATGAGCCACTGGGCGCGCTGGACCTGAAATTGCGCGAACAGATGCAAGGCGAGCTGAAAAAGCTGCAACGCCAACTGGGCATCACCTTCATCTTCGTCACCCACGACCAGACCGAGGCGCTGTCGATGTCCGACCGGGTCGCGGTGTTCAACCGCGGCCGTATCGAACAGGTCGACACCCCGCGCAACCTGTACATGAAGCCCAGCACAACCTTCGTCGCTGAATTTGTCGGCACGTCCAACGTGGTGCGGGGCGAGCTGGCCATGCAGATCAACGGCAGCCCGGCGCCCTTTTCCATCCGTCCCGAGCTCATTCGCCTGGGCGACCCGGTAGTGACCAGCCATGAGGTACAGGTCAGCGGCGTGCTGCACGATGTCCAGTACCAAGGCAGCGCCACCCGCTACGAACTGCAGCTGGACAACGGTCAACTGCTGGCAGTAAGCCAGGCCAATGACCGCTGGCAGAAGCAGATGCAGGCCTGGCAGCTCGGGCAACGCCTGCAGGCGCACTGGCCCCGCGAGGCCATGACGGTGCTGCAGGAAACCGAGGGCCGCTGACATGAGCACACTGCGCACCCTGTCCAACCTGCTGTACCGGCGCCCCAACCTGTACCTGGCACTGCTGTTGATCCCGCCGCTGACCTGGTTCGGCGCGATTTACCTGGGCTCGCTGCTGAACCTGCTGTGGCAGGGCTTCTATACCTTCGACGACTTCACCATGGCGGTGACCCCGGACCTGACCCTGGGCAACTTCGCCGCGCTGTTCAACCCGTCGAACTTCGACATCATCCTGCGCACCCTGGGCATGGCGGTGGCAGTGTCGCTGGCCAGCGCGGTACTGGCCTTCCCCATCGCCTATTACATGGCGCGCTACACCAGCGGCAAGACCAAGGCGTTTTTCTACATCGCGGTGATGATGCCGATGTGGGCCAGCTACATCGTCAAGACCTATGCCTGGACCCTGCTGCTGGCCAAGGGCGGCGTGGCCCAGTGGTTCGTCCAGCAGTTGCACCTGGATGGCCTGCTGCAGGCGGTGCTGGCCGTGCCGGGCGTGGGCGGCAGCACGCTGTCGACTTCACACCTGGGGCGCTTCCTGGTGTTCGTGTACATCTGGCTGCCATTCATGATCCTGCCGATCCAGGCCTCGCTGGAGCGCTTGCCACCGTCGCTGCTGCAGGCTTCGGCCGACCTGGGCGCCCGGCCAGGGCAAACCTTCGTGCAGGTGATCCTGCCGCTGTCGATCCCCGGCATCGCCGCCGGCTCGATCTTCACCTTCTCGCTCACCCTGGGCGACTTCATCGTGCCGCAGCTGGTCGGCCCGCCCGGCTACTTCATCGGCAGCATGGTCTATGCCCAGCAAGGGGCGATCGGCAACATGCCGATGGCCGCCGCGTTCACCTTGGTGCCAATCGTGCTGATCGCGGTATACCTGGCCATCGTCAAGCGCCTGGGGGCTTTCGATGCACTCTGAAAAAGCGTCTGCAGGGCTGCGCCTGGCGGCCTGGGGCGGGTTGCTGTTCCTGCACTTCCCGATCCTGATCATCTTCCTGTACGCCTTCAACACCGAAGACGCGGCGTTCAGCTTTCCGCCCAAGGGCTTTACCCTGAAGTGGATCGACGTGGCCTTCACCCGGCCCGATGTGCTCGAGGCAATCAAGCTGTCGCTGCAGGTGGCTTGCCTGGCCACCTTGATCGCACTGGTGCTCGGTACGCTGGCCTCGGCGGCGCTCTATCGGCGCAGCTTCTTCGGCAAGGAGAGCATTTCGCTGGTGCTGATTCTGCCCATCGCCCTGCCAGGCATCATCACCGGCATCGCCCTGCTCTCGGCGTTCAAGACGCTGGGGATAGAGCCCGGGGTGTTCACCATCGTAGTCGGCCACGCCACGTTCTGCGTGGTGATCGTCTACAACAATGTGATCGCCCGCCTGCGGCGTACCTCGCAAAGCCTGATCGAAGCCTCGATGGACCTTGGCGCCGACGGTTGGCAGACCTTCCGCTACATCGTCCTGCCCAACCTCGGCTCGGCGCTGCTGGCGGGCGGCATGCTGGCCTTTGCCTTGTCGTTCGATGAAATCATCGTCACCACGTTCACCGCCGGCCACGAGCGCACCCTGCCGATCTGGCTGCTCAACCAGCTCAGCCGCCCGCGCGACGTGCCCGTGACCAACGTTGTCGCCATGCTGGTGATGCTGGTGACCATGCTGCCGATTCTTGGCGCCTATTACCTGACCCGTGGCGGCGACAGCGTCGCGGGCGGTGGAAAATGACCCTGGAGGAGCCCCCGATGCAAACGCAGATGCTGATCAATGGCCAGCTGGTCGCTGGCCAAGGCCCGGCCTGGACCGTGCTCAACCCGGCGCTGGGCACTGCCCTGGCGCAGATCAACGAAGCCACCGAGGCGCAGGTGGACAGTGCCGTGCGCGCTGCCGACCAGGCCTTCGACAGCTGGTCGCAAACCAGCCCTAAAGAACGTTCGCAGGCCTTGCTGGCGCTGGCCGATGCCATCGAAGCCCATGGCGATGAACTGGCCCGGCTGGAATCACAGAACTGCGGCAAGCCCCTGAGCGCTGCACTCAACGACGAGATCCCGGCGATTGCCGACGTGTTCCGTTTCTTTGCCGGTGCGGCGCGCTGCCTGGGCGGCTCGGCGGCAGGCGAGTACCTGCCGGGCCACACCTCGATGATCCGCCGCGACCCGTTGGGCGTGGTGGCTTCCATCGCGCCGTGGAACTACCCGCTGATGATGCTGGCCTGGAAGATCGCCCCAGCCCTGGCTGCCGGCAACACCGTGGTGATAAAGCCGTCCGAGCTGACGCCGCTGACGGCCCTGCGCCTGGGCGAGCTGGCCCAGGACTTGCTGCCGCCGGGGGTGCTGAACATTCTCTTCGGCCGCGGCCAGACGGTCGGCAACCCGTTGATAACCCACCCCAAGGTGCGCATGGTGTCGCTGACCGGCTCGATCCCCACCGGCGCGCACATCATCAGCGCCACCGCCGACAGCGTGAAACGCATGCACATGGAGCTGGGCGGCAAGGCGCCGGTGCTGGTGTTCGATGACGCTGACATCGATGCCGCCATCGACGGCATCCGCACCTTCGGCTTCTACAACGCCGGCCAGGACTGCACCGCAGCCTGCCGCCTGTATGTGCAGGACGGGATCTACGAGCGCTTTGTCGAACGCCTGGGTAAAGCCGTAGCCAGCCTCAAGCCGGGCCTGCAGGAGTCTGAAGAAACCGAACTGGGGCCACTGATCAGCGCCCAGCACCGCGACAAGGTCGCCGGGCTGGTGCAGCGGGCCATCGCCCAGCCGCACATTCGTCTGGTAACCGGTGGCAAGCCAATAGCGGGCGATGGCTTTTTCTTCGAGCCTACCGTGCTGGCCGACGCCCTGCAGGACGACGAGATCGTGCGCAACGAAGTGTTTGGCCCGGTGGTTTCGGTCACCCGCTTCACCGATGAAGCGCAGGCACTGGAATGGGCCAACGACTCCAACTACGGCCTGGCCTCATCGGTATGGACCCGCGACACCGGCCGCGCCCACCGCCTGGCGGCGCGCTTGCAGTATGGCTGCACCTGGGTGAATACCCACTTCATGCTGGTCAGCGAAATGCCCCATGGCGGGCAGAAGCATTCGGGGTATGGCAAGGACATGTCGATGTATGGGCTGGAGGACTACACCTGTGTGCGGCATGTGATGATCAAGCATTGAGGGGGCCGGTGGTGTAGGGCTATAGGGGTTTAGCGCCTGTGAGATCGAGCATCGTACGTGCAGCTCGCGATGCGCCGCGCTGGCGGCGCTCGATTTTCGCCACACAACACGACTACCGCCATGCACGGCTAACGTCGACGCCCAGCACCCCTAGCTCGCAAGACCACTCCTACAGATAGGGCTCCGCCCATCCTACATACCAACAATCAGCTGGTATCATATTCTGATACCATGAATAATCATCAAAGATCGACCTTTGAAGCCATTTTCAAAAAGCCGGTTCCAAAGTCGCTGGAGTGGCCGCGTTTGGAGTCATTTCTGATATCGATAGGCGCCAAGGCGATCGAAGGCCGTGGATCGCGGGTGCGCTTCGAGCTTAATGGGACCATTGCCACGTACCATCGACCGCATCCCGACAAGGATGCCAAATCCTATCAGGTACGGAGCGCGCGCCAGTTCCTGGAACAGGCAGGAGTAACACCATGAATGTAATGACCTACCGCGGCTATGCCGCACGCATTGATTACAGCGATGAAGACCAGTTACTGATCGGTCATGTTGCCGGCATCCGTGACGTGATCGGCTTTCACGGTGAATCAATCAGTGAGCTCCGTCGAGCATTCGAAGAAGCTGTCGATGACTACATCGAGACTTGCGAAAAACTCGGAAGGGAACCTCAGAAAGCTTACTCGGGAAAGCTGAGCCTGCGTCTTGAACCTGCTCTTCACGCCAGCGTGGCTGCTAAAGCCGAACTGGCGGAAAAGAGCATTAACCAATGGGTAAGTGACATCCTCAGCCAGGCCGCATTCAGCTGAATGCAGTAGCTTAATCCCGCAAGTCCGACTCATGTATCGGATTGGCGCGGCTGGTCGCCCTTTGGTACTGCGCCGGCCAAGTGGCCTTGTTGCCACCCAGATCATCATCGGCATGCAGCGGCCAGTAAGGATCGCGCAGCAGCTCCCGAGCCAGGAAGATCACGTCGGCCTGCCCGGTACGCAGAATGTGCTCGGCCTGGGCAGGTTCAGTGATCATGCCGACGGTGCCGGTGGCGATCTCTGCTTCCTTGCGCACGCGCTCTGCAAAGCGCGTCTGATAGCCAGGGCCTGTAGGAATTTCGGCGTTGACCGAGGTACCACCGGAGGACACATCGATCAGGTCGACACCCAGCACCCGCAGGCGACGAGCCAGTTCGACGGTTTCATCCGGGTTCCAGCCGTCCTCGACCCAGTCAGTCGCCGATACCCGCACGAACAGCGGCAATTCGGCCGGCCAGACCTTGCGCACGGCCTCCACCACCTGCAGGGTCAGGCGGATTCGATTCTCGAAGCAACTGCCGTATTCGTCACGGCGCTGGTTGCTCAGCGGTGAGAGAAACTGGTGCAGCAGATAACCATGGGCAGCGTGGATCTCGACCACCTTGAAGCCGGCCTTGAGCGCCCGCTCGGTCGATGCGACGAAGGCGTCGATCACGTCCTGGATTTCGTCCTTGCTCAACTCGCGTGGCGGTGTGTGCTGCGGGTCGAAGGCGATTTTCGACGGCCCCACGGGCTGCCAGCCGCCGTCTTCGAGCTTCACGCTGCCCTGCTTGCCCAGCCAGGGCCGATAGGTACTGGCCTTGCGCCCGGCGTGGGCCAACTGGATACCCGGCACGGCGCCTTGCGCAGTAATGAAACGGGTGATGCGCTGCAACGGGACGATCTGGTCGTCGTTCCACAAGCCTAGGTCTTCGGCGGTGATGCGACCATCGGCAGTCACCGCAACGGCTTCGCTGATGACCAGGCCAGCGCCACCCACGGCGCGGCAGCCCAAGTGAACGAGATGCCAATCGTTGGCCAGGCCATCGATGGCGGAATACTGGCACATCGGCGAGACCGCGATGCGGTTGGGCAGCGTCAGCTGACGCAGGGTGTAAGGCTCGAGCAGCAGGCTCATGAGGGCACCTCCCAAGGACTCCAATGGTGATCCGGCCCGGACACTCAAGTGCACATCCCTGGCCCGGTGCCGGTCATTAATGAGACTAGACCAGATTGGTGGGGGGAGGTTCTGTGGGATGGCGAGGGGTTCGCCGAAAGGTTTGCAGCGCCTGTGAGATCGAGCGCCGCGCGGGCGGCGCTCGATTTGTGCCCCAGCGCAAGATCCAAGGCAGGCACCTGACGCTAAACTCAGCGCGGCTCCATATGCGCAATCATCAACTGCACACTCTCATTACCGCGAAACTCGTTCACATCCAGCTTGTACGCCAACTCCACCCAGCGCACCGTCGGGTTTGGCCACACTTCGCGGTCAATGCCGAAGGCAATGCCATCCAGCCGCACCGAGCCACATTCGCTCTTGAGCACCACTTTCAGGTGCCGTTCGCCAACCACACGCTGCTCCACCAACTGGAACACGCCATGGAACAGCGGCTCAGGGAAGTGCTGGCCCCATGGGCCGGCATGGCGCAGGGCCTTGGCCAGGTCGAGGTGGAACTCCTCTACCGCCAGGCTGCCGTCGGACAACAGGCGGCCAGTCAGGTCTTCTTCGCGCAGCTGACGCCGCACCTCTTCGTCGAACGCCTCGGCAAACGCCGAGAAATTAGCCTCTGGCAACGACAACCCGGCAGCCATGGCGTGGCCGCCGAACTTGCTGATCAGCTGCGGGTGGCGCGCGGCCACGGCATCCAGCGCATCGCGAATATGGAAGCCCGGCACCGAACGCGCCGAGCCTTTGAGCATGCCATCACCAGCATCGGCGAAGGCGATGGTCGGCCGGTGGTAACGCTCCTTCAAGCGCGAAGCCAGAATACCGATCACGCCCTGGTGCCAGTCGGCATCGAACAGGCACAACCCATACGGCATCGACTCGACCGGCAGGTCCTTGAGTTGGGCCAGGGCTTCGCGCTGCATGCCCTGCTCGATGGACTTGCGGTCCTGGTTCAGGTCATCCAACTGCTGGGCCATGTCCTGGGCCAGCGCCGCGTCCTCGCACAGCAGGCATTCGATGCCCAGGCTCATGTCGTCCAGGCGCCCGGCGGCATTCAACCGTGGGCCGAGGATGAAACCAAGGTCAGTCGAAGTGATGCGCCGGTGATCGCGCCGCGCCACCTCAAGGATGGCCTTGAGGCCGGGCCGGGCGCGGCCGGCGCGGATGCGCTCAAGGCCTTGGTGCACCAGGATGCGGTTGTTGGCATCCAGCGGCACCACGTCAGCAACACTGCCCAGCGCCACCAGATCGAGCAGTTCGCCAATGTTCGGCTGTGGCTGCGCCTCGTAGCGCCCAAGGCTGCGCAAGCGAGCGCGCAGGGCCATCAACACATAGAAGATCACCCCCACCCCGGCCAGTGACTTGCTCGGAAAGCTGCAGCCCGGCTGGTTGGGGTTGATGATGGCATCGGCATCGGGCAACTGCTCGCCCGGCAGGTGGTGGTCGGTGACCAGCACCTTGAGCCCGGCGGCCTTGGCGGCCGCCACCCCGTCGACACTGGAAATGCCGTTGTCCACGGTAATCAGCAACTGCGGCTGGCGCTGCAGCGCCACCTCGACGATTTCCGGGGTCAGGCCGTAGCCATACTCGAAGCGGTTGGGCACCAGGTAATCGACATGGGCCGCACCCAGCAGGCGCAGGCCCAGCACCCCGACGGTGCTGGCGGTGGCACCGTCGGCATCGAAGTCGCCGACGATGAGGATGCGCTGGCGCTGGTCGATGGCTTCGACCAGCAGGTCCACACCGGCCTCGATGCCCTTGAGCTGCTGGTAGGGCAGCAGGCGTGCCAGGCTCTTGTCCAGCTCGGCCTCGCTCTGCACGCCGCGCGCGGCGTAAAGGCGGGTCAGCAAGGGTGGCAGGTTACCCAGAAATGGCAGGGTCGGCGGCAGCGGGCGAGGTTCGATACGCATGTGTTGCTTCAACCACGCTCACCGAGCAGCCACTGCAGTTGCACTTCATGCTGGCCACGGTCGTCAGTCACGAATACCGTACCTTCACTGATCATCACGTCCCACTTGATGCTACGCGGCATGTCGGTCGCCAGGGTTTCCAGCACCTCTTGCGGCACAGCGGCAATGCTCAGGTTTTTCAGGTTCTTGACCGCGCTCACCACTTTACCCTCCCACACTCGCAGGCTGCCGTAAGCCAGCAAGCTGGTGCGTTCGGTACGGCGCGAGCACCAGGTCAGGCGATCGGCATCGGGCTGGCCAACTTCAATCCAGTGCAGCACGCGATCGTCCAGGCTCTTTTCCCACAGCGCCGGCTCATCGACATCCGACAGGCCGCGGCCAAACGACAAGTTCTCGTTGTACCAGAGCGCGTACGCCAACAAACGAACGGCCATGCGCTCTTCGGTTTCCGAAGGGTGCCGAGCGATAGTCTGTTTGACGCTTTCGTAGACGTTGCGATCAAGGTCGGTGAGATTCAATTCGAACTTGTAGGTGGTGGACGGCTGGGCCATGGTCGACGGGCTTCGTGCAAAAGAAAGTGGCACAGTCTACCCCATCCGCACCTTCCATGCCCCGCAGCAGTACCCGGCGAAACCGACGTGTGATAAAACCACGGCTCTGCCCAACTGCCACGGACACCCCATGTCGACGCCCAGCAAACCCCTCGCCGGCCTTAAAGTTGTCGAACTCGGTACCCTGATCGCCGGGCCGTTCGCCTCGCGTATCTGTGCCGAATTCGGCGCCGAAGTGGTCAAGGTCGAATCGCCCGATGGCGGCGACCCGCTGCGCAAGTGGCGCAAGCTGTACGAGGGCACCTCGCTGTGGTGGTTCGTGCAGGCCCGCAACAAGCAGTCGCTCACCCTCAACCTCAAGCACCCCGAGGGCCGCGATATCCTCAAGCGCCTGCTGGCCGAGGCCGACATCCTGATCGAAAACTTTCGCCCGGGCGTGCTGGAAAAACTTGGTTTGGGGTGGGATGTGCTGCATGCGCTGAACCCGCGCCTGGTGATGGTGCGCCTGTCGGGCTTTGGCCAGACCGGGCCGATGAAAGACCAGCCAGGCTTCGGTGCCGTAGGCGAGTCGATGGGCGGCCTGCGCTACATCACCGGTTTCGATGACCGCCCGCCAGTGCGCACGGGGATTTCCATCGGTGACTCGATTGCCGCCCTGTGGGGGGTGATCGGCGCGCTGATGGCGCTGCGCCACCGGGAAGTCAATGGCGGCCAGGGCCAGGTGGTGGACGTGGCCCTGTACGAGGCGATCTTTGCCATGATGGAGAGCATGGTGCCGGAATTCGATGTGTTCGGTTTCATCCGCGAACGCACCGGCAACATCATGCCGGGCATCACGCCCTCCTCCATCCACACAAGCGCCGACGGCAAGCATGTGCAGATCGGCGCCAACGGTGATGCCATCTTCAAGCGCTTCATGCAGGCCATCGGTCGCGATGACCTCGCCAACGACCCGACCCTGGCCAGCAACGACGGCCGCGACCTGCGTCGTGACGAGCTGTATGGGGTGATCGACCGCTGGGCCAACAGCCTGCCACTGGAGCAACTGATGCAGGTGCTGACCACTGCCGAAGTGCCGGCCAGCCGTATCTATTCGGCCGAGGACATGTTCAACGACCCCCAGTACCTGGCACGCGAGATGTTCCTGCAGGCCAAGCTGCCGGATGGCAAGCCATTCCACATGCCCGGCATCGTGCCCAAGCTGTCGGAGACTCCCGGCTCTAGCGAATGGGTCGGCCCGGCCTTGGGCGAGCATACCGAGGCGCTGCTCGGCAGCCTGGGCTACGACGCAGCGTCCATCGCCAGCCTGCGCGCAGCGGGCACGGTCTGATCCTGGCGCTGACCGGCTCCATGTGCGCGCCCCGCTGCCTACGCCATCTGCTCCTGCTCTGCGGGCTGTTGCCTGCGTTGCTGTTGCAGCCCGCAAATGCCAAGGAGCACCTCTTCTGGCTGGTACGCGACCTGCCACCGTTCACCATTTTTGATGGCCCGGAAGAAGGCCGGGGGGTCATCGACCAGTTGTTACCGCTGCTGATAAGGCAGATGCCCGAGTACGAACACAGCATCGTGCGGGTCAACCGCGCCCGCAGCCTCCAAATGCTGCAAGACCGTGACACCTTCACCTGCGACCCAACCCTGCTGTGGACACCGGAACGGGCCAAATATGTGCATTTTTCCGTTCCAGCGCTGGGCGTGCTCAGCGGCGGCCTGGTGTTGCGCAAGGAAAACCAGGCGCTGGTGGCACCCTACCTCGACGGCCATCAGGTGGACCTGCATGGCCTGCTGAGCAAGGCCCCGCTAAAGCTGGGGATTGTCGCCGAGCGCAGCTACGGCACGCAGATTGACAGCATCCTGCGCCAGTTGCCCGACAGCGCGCTCAGCCGCCACTACGGCAACGAGGCCACCGCCAACCTGTTGCAGATGCAGCAACTGGGGCGCCTGCGCCTGGTGCTCGGCTACTGGCCTGAAGTGCGCTACCTGATCCAACAACAAGGCGGGGCACTGGCTGACTACCAGTTTCATACTGTGCAGGGCGTGAATCGCTACCAGTTTCTGCATGTGGGGTGCTCAAACAGCGAACTGGGGCGTGCGGCAGTTGCCCACATCGACCAGTTGCTGCCTACACTGCGCCGGGATGTGTTGCCAGGGTTGTATGCCCGCTGGCTGGACCTGGCATTGCGAGAAGACTATCTACAGGAAAGCCGGCGTTTCTTTGAGGACAAATAAGCCCAACCCGTATGCACGGTCGTTGCAGAAGCAGACGGGGGATACGTGCCTGCCGAAAAAAGAAACCCCGGGCGCTGGGGAAGACGCCCGGGGCCAAGCGAAAGCCCTTGAGGACTTCCCGTGACAGCCTTGCCAGCGCCGGAGCAAAGCACTGGCTGGCTGCCCTTACACTGTCTGATGAACCACTCAGGCAAAGGTTCCCTGCGGTTGCTGGCGATGCTGCAATGCTGCGATGACACACGGCTGCAACCGCCCCTCAGCTATCTGCAGATCTCGGTGCAGGCCGTCCACGAGGTCGATCAGCAGGCGTTGCTCCTGCAATTGGCGCTCGCTGACCGTGCGCCGCAAGGTAATACCTGAGAGAGGGTCGTGAACGGTCAGTTGGCGATTACCACTGGGATCGGCGGTGCCGAGGTGGGTCTGATAGGGCGTCAGGGCTTCGTTGAGCAGGCTGCAGATTCTTTCCATCCGGATCACTCGCTGCGTGGTGGGACCTAAAGTAACTGACCAGCAGGCGCCGCAGAAAGTTCGTCAAACCGCGCCCGCTTCAGTGAGCATGCGGGGCTGGCATGACAGTTTGAATACGCCTCCCTGGGCGCACCTGCAGTGTTTGCAAGGCATGCTGCAGGCGTGGCATCGACAGCGGCCAGGGCAACTCGTCGAGCACCCACATGCCGCGCTTCCTGGCCTCTTGGGCAAGGTTTTGACGCGTTGGGGCAGGCTGGCCGACGAACAGCAATGCGCGCGCTCGCTGCTGCTGGGCGAACAGGGCAAGGCCGGCCCGGGCTGGCATGGCGTGGTCGAGGATCAGCAGGTCGGGGCGACGCTCAGCGCAGAGGCAGGCGTCGAGGTCAGCCATGCTCTCGCTGATGCGCACGTTGAAGACGCCCTGGCCGTTGAGGGCCTGGTGCAAGAGTATCTGGTGGGATGGGCGAGCCTGGTGAATCAACACATAGGGCTGGTGCATGAGCCGCTCCTGATGGGAGGACCGGCTAATTTATGCTTGGCGCCCGGCAGGCTGAATAGGATGTTTCTGATAGACAGGAGGGAAAAGGCTGAGACGTTGGGGCTGCGCTGCAGCCCCAAACGCCATGCAATTACAGCGGCTTGCCGCGGTTGCCGTGCTGGCTGACAAAGCCCTGTACAGCCTTCAGGTCGTTGGCCAGGACCGTGCAACGCTCTTCACGGCTGAACAGGTCGCTGAGGTGCGCGGGTAGCTCCAGCGCCTTGCCCACACCGGCCTTCTCCACCGCTTCCGGGAACTTGACCGGGTGCGCGGTACCCAGCACCACCATTGGCGTGTCCAGACTGCGGCGGCACTCGCGGGCAGCCTTGACGCCGATTGCGGTATGCGGGTCGAGCACTTCACCGGTGGCGGCGAACACTTCTGCGATGGTCTCGCAGGTTTGCTCGTCGCTGACGGCCAGCGAGTCGAACAGTTTGCGGGCTTCGGTCCAGCGGTCTTGCTCGACGCTGAAGCCGCCACCTTGCTTGAAGTTGGCCATCAGCTCGGCAATCGCACCACCGTTGCGGCCATGCAGGTCGAACAACAGGCGCTCGAAGTTGGACGAGACCATGATGTCCATCGACGGCGACAGGGTCGCGTGCAGGGTTTCCTTGACGTACTGGTTGCCGCTCATGAAGCGGTGCAGGATGTCGTTGCGGTTGGTGGCGACGATCAATTGGCTGACCGGCAGGCCCATGTTGCGCGCCAGGTAGCCGGCGAAGATGTCGCCGAAGTTGCCGGTTGGTACCGAGAACGCCACCGAGCGCGCCGGGCCACCCAGCTGCAGGGCTGCATGGAAGTAGTAGACGATCTGGGCCATGATCCGCGCCCAGTTGATCGAGTTGACGGCGACCAGGCGGGTGCCCTTGAGGAACGACTGGTCGGCGAAACTGGCCTTGACCATTTCCTGGCAGTCGTCGAAGTTGCCTTCGATGGCGATGTTGTGGATGTTGTCGCCAAAGATTGTAGTCATCTGGCGGCGCTGCACTTCCGACACACGCTGGTGCGGGTGCAGGATGAAGATGTCGACGTTGTCGCAACGGCGGCAGCCTTCGATCGCGGCAGAACCGGTATCACCGCTGGTGGCACCGATGATGACCACGCGCTCGTTGCGCTTGGCCAGCACATGGTCAAGCAGGCGACCGAGCAACTGCAGGGCAAAGTCCTTGAACGCCAGGGTCGGGCCGTGGAACAGCTCCAGCACCCACTCGTTGCTGTTCAGCTGACGCAACGGGGCGACCGCAGCGTGGGCGAACTCGCCGTAGGTTTCTTCGAGGATCTTCTTGAAGTCGGCGTCGGCGATGCTGCCTTCGACGAACGGGCGCATCACGCGGAAGGCCAGCTCGTGGTAGGGCAAGCCGGCCCACGAGGCGATTTCTTCCTGGGTGAAGCGTGGCAGGTTTTCCGGCACGTACAGGCCGCCGTCGCTGGCCAGGCCAGCCAGCAGCACGTCTTCGAAATTCAGGGCCGGTGCCTGGCCGCGGGTACTGATATAGCGCATGGGTGCAAACCTTCGATGCTGGGGCCGGGGCCGCGCGGGCGGCCCGTCGGCAATATTTGTTAGTTGAGCTGCTCGACGCGAATGCGCACAACCTTGCCGACCACGTCCTGCAGGGCTTCCAGAGCGACGATGGCGTCATTGATACGCTGCTCGACCACGCCATGGGTCACCAGGATCATTGGCACCAGGCCGTCCTGCTCCTCGGCTTCCTTCTGCATGATCGACTCGATGTTGATACCGCGCTCCGAGAGGATGCTGGCGACCTGGGCCAGTACGCCCGGGTGATCCTTGGCCTGGATGCGCAGGTAGTAGGCGCTTTCGCAGGCTTCGATCGGCAGGATCGGGTGGGCCGACAGCGAGTCTGGCTGGAATGCCAGGTGCGGCACACGGTTCTCCGGGTCGGAGGTCATGGCACGGACCACGTCGACCAGGTCGCCGACCACTGACGAAGCGGTAGGCTCCATACCCGCGCCAGCACCGTAGTACAGGGTGGAGCCGGCAGCATCACCGTTGACCATGACAGCGTTCATCACGCCGTTGACGTTGGCGATCAGACGGTCGGCCGGGATCAGCGTCGGGTGCACGCGCAACTCGATACCTTCGGCGGTGCGACGCGCCACGCCCAGGTGCTTGATGCGGTAACCCAAGGCTTCGGCGTAGTTCACGTCTGCCGTTGTCAGCTGGGTGATACCTTCGGTGTAGGCCTTGTCGAACTGCAGCGGGATACCGAACGCGATGGACGCCAGAATCGTCAGCTTGTGCGCAGCGTCGATGCCTTCCACGTCGAAGGTCGGGTCGGCTTCGGCGTAGCCCAGCGCCTGGGCTTCAGCCAGCACGTCCGGGAAGGCACGGCCCTTCTCACGCATTTCGGTGAGGATGAAGTTGCCGGTGCCGTTGATGATGCCGGCCAGCCAGTTGATGCGGTTGGCCGACAGGCCTTCGCGGATGGCCTTGATCACCGGGATGCCACCGGCTACGGCCGCCTCGAACGCAACAATCACGCCTTTCTCGCGGGCTTTGGCGAAGATTTCGTTGCCATGCACGGCAATCAGCGCCTTGTTGGCGGTGACCACGTGCTTGCCGTTTTCGATGGCCTTCAGCACCAGGTCGCGGGCGATGGTATAGCCACCGATCAGCTCGATGACAATGTCGATCTCCGGGTTGCTTGCAACTTCGAACACGTCAGCGGTAATGGGGGTACCGGTAATCTGGCAGTTCGGGTTCTGCGAGCGCATGGCGATCTGTGCCACTTCAATACCGCGCCCGGCACGGCGGGCAATCTCCTCGGCGTTGCGCTGAAGTACATTGAAGGTTCCGCCACCGACGGTCCCCAACCCACAGATGCCTACTTTGACCGGTTTCACTGTGAACTCCCCATTGAACGGCCGACACGTTTGCCGACCGTGAAACTTGCCGTCACCCCATGACGACGGCGTACTGAACTGGATTACTTGGCAAGTGCCAGCTTGGCGACCTGTGGTGCCGGCTGGTAGCCCGGAATGACCTGGCCGCTTTCAAGAACAATGGCCGGCGTGCCGTTGACCCCGATCGACTGCCCCAGCTGGAACTGCTTGCTGACCGGGTTGCTGCACTTGGCGGCCTTGATTTCTTCACCTTCGACCATTTTGTCCATCGCCCCGCGGCGGTCGCTGGAGCACCACACCGCCTGCAACTGCTGGTCACCCGACGAACCGAGGCCCTGGCGCGGGAAGGCGACATAGCGCACTTCGATACCGCGACGGTTCAACTCGGGCACTTCGGCGTGCAGCTTGTGGCAGTACGGGCAGGTAGTGTCGGTGAACACGGTGATGTGCGACTTGGTCTCGCCTTTGGCAGGATAAACCACCATCTCGCCGGCTGGAATGCCGTTGATGAGCTTGGCGATACCTTGGCGTTCGGTTTTTTCGGTGAGGTTGACCGGCTTGCCGTCCTGGATCTGGAACAGATAGCCCTGCATCACGAACTGTCCGTCAGCGCTGGCGTACAGCACGCGGCCGCCCTGCAGCTTGACTTCATAGAGGCCGTTGAGCGGGCTGCTGGCCACGCTTTCCACAGGCACTTCCAGTTCGAGGTTCTGCAACGATTTACGGATGGCCTGCTCGGCACCGGCGTTGCTATCGGTTGCCGCGGCAACGGCAAAGGTACTGGCCAGCGCCAACGCGGCGGCGGCGAAAAACTGGGTCACGCGCATGGGAACTCCTGAAGGCGGACAGGGGCCGGAGGGCGCCACCTGCGGAAAATACGCGGTGACCGTGCGGCCCTTGGTGCAAACCGCCCAAGCCTACCACATCACGCCGCCAGTGAAGGGGGTCGCAAGGACCGGTCGGCGGAACATGAAAAACATTCATCCACGCGGGTGGTGCTGGGCGTGCAACTGCTGCAGGCGCGCCTTGGCGACGTGGGTATAGATCTGCGTGGTCGACAGGTCACTGTGGCCCAGCAGCATCTGTACCACCCGCAAGTCGGCACCGTGGTTGAGCAGGTGGGTGGCGAAGGCATGCCGCAGGGTGTGCGGCGACAGCGGCTTGTCGATGCCGGCAACCCGTGCGTGGTGTTTGATACGGTGCCAGAAGGTCTGGCGCGTCATCTGCTCGCCGCGCTGACTGGGGAACAGCACGTCGCTGGGCCGGCCATTGAGCAGTTCGGCGCGGCCATCGCGCTGGTAGCGCTCCAACCACACCACCGCCTCTTCACCCATGGGCACCAGACGCTCCTTGCTGCCCTTGCCCATCACCCGCAGCACACCCTGGCGCAGGTTGACCTGGTCGAGGGTCAGGCTGACCAGTTCGGTAACCCGAAGGCCGCACGCGTAGAGCACTTCGAGCATGGCACGGTCGCGCTGGCCAATGGCTTCGCCCAGGTCCGGAGCCTGCAACAGGGCTTCGACGTCGGCTTCGGACAGCGACTTGGGTAGCGGCTTGCCCAATTGCGGCATGTCGACCTGCAGGGTCGGGTCGATGGCCACCAGCTTTTCCCGCAGCAGGTAACGGAAGAAGCCGCGCAGGCCGGAGAGGAAACGCGCCGTGGAACGTGGCTTGTAGCCCTGATCCAGGCGCCAGGCCAAGTGATCGAGGATCAGGTCGCGACCGGCGTCCGGCAGCGATACCGAATGCTCCTGCAACCAGCCATTGAACAGGGCCAGGTCGCTGCGATAGGACACGCGGGTGTTGTCGGACAGGCCTTTTTCCAGCCATAGGGCGTCAAGGAACTGGTCGATCAGGGGGTGGTCGAGGGCGGGCATGAAATCTCGGTGGCAAACGACGAAATGGCGCTTAGTCTTTCATAACAACGCCGGCATAGGGAGCCCGCATGAGCGAACAGCAGATCCTTCTGAGTGTGGGCGGCATCGGCGCCGCGGCGCTCGCCTGCCAGTGGCTGGCCTGGCGCCTGAAGTTGCCGGCAATTCTGTTTCTGTTGTTGGCCGGGATCCTTGCCGGCCCAGCGCTGGGATGGCTCGACCCCGAGGCGCTGTTCGGCCCATTGCTGATGCCGCTGGTGTCGCTGTCGGTGGCGCTGATTCTGTTCGAAGGCAGCCTGACCCTGCACCTGTCGCAGTGGCGCGAGATCGGCAGCGTGGTGCATCGCCTGGTCACGGTGGGCGCACTGGTCACCTGGCTGGTGATTGCACTGGCAACCCACTGGCTGCTCGGGTTCGACTGGCCGCTGGCGATTCTTTTCGGCACCTTGACCCTGGTGACCGGCCCCACGGTGATCGTGCCCATGCTGCGCGTGGTGCGGCCAAAGGCAGCGATCGCGAACATCCTGCGTTGGGAAGGGATCATGATCGACCCGATCGGCGCGCTGCTCGCCGTGGTGGTCTACAGCTTCATCATCGCCAGCGCCGAGGGTAACGGCCTGAGCCAGAGCCTCATCACCTTCGCCGGTGTGCTCTTCTGCGGCACCACCCTGGGCGCGGCGGGGGGCTGGCTGCTGGGGCAAATCATGCGCGAACAGTGGCTACCAGAGTATCTGCACAACCTCGCGTCACTGGCGGCGGTACTGGGGATATTCATCGCCGCCAACCAGATCATGCACGAGTCCGGGCTACTTGCCGTGACCGTGATGGGCATGTGGCTGGCCAACATGCGCGGGGTTGATGTGCGGCAGATCCTGCACTTCAAGGAAAACCTCAGTGTCCTGCTGATTTCCGGCCTGTTCATCCTGCTGGCTGCACGCCTTGACCTGCATGCCCTGCTAGGCCTTGGCCCTGCTGTGCTGGCATTGTTGCTGGTGATCCAGCTGCTGGCACGCCCGCTCAACGTCTGGCTGGCCACACTGGGCTCGACACTCAACTGGCGGGAGCGCGCGCTGCTGGCCTGGATTGCGCCACGCGGCATCGTCGCGGCGGCCGTTTCAGCCATTTTTGCCATCCGCCTGCACCAGGCCGGCCACCAGGATGCCTTGCTGCTGGTACCGCTGACCTTCGCGGTCATCATCGGCACGGTGGTACTGCAAAGCGCCACGGCCAGGCCGCTGGCACGCTTGCTCAAGGTCGCCGAACCGGCACCCAGCGGGTTTCTCGTCGTCGGTGCCAACGAACCGGCCCGGGCCATTGCCAAAGCCCTTCAACACCTGGGCTGCCGGGTTTTGCTGACGGACTCCAGCTGGGAAAACATCCGCGCCGCACGCATGGACGGGCTCACGACCTACTTTGGCAACCCGGCCTCGCAGCATGCCGACGCCCATCTTGACCTGGTCGGCCTCGGGCACTTGCTGGGCCTCTCTCCCGCCGGCGAAATCAATGCCCTGGCCTGCGCCAGGTTCCGTCATGATTTCGGCCACAGCCGGCTGTTCGTGCTAGCCAGTGGTCTGGAGAAACAACGTAGCGACAAGCACCGGGCGGCCGAAGAGCACCGCGGGCATCTATTGGGGACCAAACCGATGACCTATCTGCAACTGGCCAACCGTCTGCATCAAGGCGCCGAGCTGTATAGCACCAACCTGACCGAAGGCTTTGGCTGGGATGCCTACCAGGCACTGCATGGCGAGCGGGCACACTTGCTGTTCGCCCGCGATGGCCAGGGCTGGGTCCATGTAGCCAGCCCTGATAACCCGTTGCAGCCGCAGCCGGGCTGGACCCTGGTGGCCTTGATCGAGCCTGCACCGGAGCCGTGATACTCAGGCGCCTGGCAGCACGGGCACCGGGCGCTTGTCCTCGTCGATGGCGACGAAGCTGAACACCCCATGGATCGCCCGTTCACGGCCATCCAGGTACATGTTCTCGACAAACACATCCACCTGCACCTGCAGGCTGGTATTGCCAACCTTGATCACCGTCCCCACCAGCTCGACGATCGAGCCCGCCGGAATCGGGTGCTTGAAATCGATGCGGTCGGTAGACACGGTCACCAACGGCAGGCGGCAGAAACGCGTGGCAGCGATGAACGACACTTCGTCCATCCAGGCCAGGGCGGTGCCGCCGAACAGGGTGTTGTGGTGGTTGGTGGTATTGGGGAACACCGCCTTGGTAACGCGGGTCACCGACAGTTCGGTGCGGCGCTGGATTTCCTGGTCTCGGGTCGTCATGGCAATCACATTTTCGGGGTTTCAAAACGCAAAAAAGCAGCCCGAAGGCTGCTTTTTTCTCGCTAGGCGGCCTCGGCCACCGGGCAAACTGCACTCAGGACAGTTTTTCCTTGATGCGAGCGGCTTTGCCGGACAGGTCGCGCAGGTAGTACAGCTTGGCTTTACGCACGTCACCACGACGTTTCACGGCCAGGCTGTCGATTTGCGGGCTGTAGGTCTGGAAGGTACGCTCTACGCCAACGCCGCTGGAGATCTTGCGCACGGTGAAGGCGCTGTTCAGACCGCGGTTACGCTTGGCGATAACGACGCCTTCGAACGCCTGCAGACGGGAACGCTCACCTTCCTTCACTTTAACCTGAACGACAACGGTGTCGCCTGGTGCGAAGGTCGGGATTTCCTTGCTCATCTGCTCGGCTTCGAGCTGCTGGATGATCTTGTTGGTCATGCTGTGCTCCTAAGATGGATACGCGATCCACCATCGATACGTTTAACTATCGTCCCGCTCGCGGAGATATTCCTCGAGCAGCTTCTTCTCTTCTCCAGAAAGCGAGCGACTTTCCAGAAGATCGGCGCGTCGTTCGAAGGTCCTACCAAGGGACTGCTTCATCCTCCAACGCCGGATATGTGCATGGTTGCCACTTAGCAACACGTCGGGAACACGCTGATCCGCATACACCTCAGGCCGGGTGTAGTGCGGGCAATCGAGCAGACCGTCGGTGAAGGAATCTTCTTCCGCCGAGTCCACATGCCCTAAAGCTCCGGGCAGCAGTCGCGTAACCGCATCGATCAGTACCATGGCCGGCAGCTCGCCACCGGAAAGCACATAGTCGCCAATCGACCACTCCTCATCGACATGAGCCTCGATAAAGCGCTCGTCGATGCCTTCATAACGACCGGCGATCAGGATCAACGATTCCTGTTCGGCCAGGCCTTTGACCGCCTGCTGAGTCAGCTTGCGGCCTTGTGGCGAAAGGTAGATCACCTTCGCCGCTGCTCCGGTCGCCTGCCTGGCGCTAACCAAGGCGTCTTCCAGAGGCTTGATTTTCATCACCATGCCCGGACCACCGCCAAACGGCCGATCATCTACCGTGTGGTGACGATCTGTGGTGTAGTCCCGCGGGTTCCAGCAAGTCACCTGAAGCAACCCTTGTTTCACCGCGCGGCTGGTAATGCCGTACTCCGTGATGGCCGAGAACATCTCGGGGAACAACGTGATGACGTCTACGCGAAGGTTACCCATCGTTTAGAAGTCCGCGTCCCATTCGACCCGCATCACGCCTGCTTCGAGGTCGATTGCCAGCACACATTGCTCCGTATAGGGCAACAGACGCTCGCGATCATCCAGGCTGCCTGCGCAGGGCTTGACCACCATTACATCGTTCGCACCGGTCTCCAACAGGTGATCGACCTTGCCGAACAGTTGTTCGTCCTGGTTGATGACCTTCAGACCTACCAACTGGTACCAGTAGTACTCGTCGGCAGCCAGGTTGGGCAAAAGGCTCCGCGGGATGCAGATTTCGTAACCGCTCAGAAGACGGGCTTCATCGCGATCGTCGAGACCTTTCAGCTTCACGACCAGGCCCTTTTGGGAGCCACGACCGCTGACCAGCTCGACCTGCTTTACCTTGCCTTCGTGCCGAAGCGTCCAGCGTGGATAATCCAACAGGTTTTCAATCGGATCGGTAAAGGAATACACCTTCACCTCGCCGCGAACGCCGTGAACCGAAAAAATCTTGCCAACGACGATGAGGTCGTCAGCCTTTTCTGGCGTCGCGTTCATACTATTCAGGCAGCGGCCTTGGCAGCTTCCTTCAGCAGCTGAGCAACACGCTCAGACGGCTGTGCACCCTGGCTCAGCCAGTAGGTGACGCGCTCTTGGTTGACCGACAGCTTAACTTCGGCGCCAGCAGCGATTGGGTTGAAGAAACCTACGCGCTCAACGAAACGGCCGTCACGGGCGTTACGCGAGTTGGTCACGGTCAGGTGGTAGAATGGGCGCTTTTTCGAGCCGCCACGGGCCAGACGAATGGTTACCATGTGAACATCGTTCCTATAGTCGGTGCTGCAGTTGATACAGCAGCTGGTACTGCAAATCTGAATGCCAAATAGGCACACGGGTGCCCAAAAGGCCGCATATTCTCGGGGAATACACGGACATTTGCAAATGACTTTTTCGGCAAGGCCTCGCCCTGCCGTCCAGATTTGCCGGTTGCGCCGCGAAATTCGCGGCTGTTGCCCCGCTACAGCGGGGGTTCTGGGCGCCTGCCCGACAAAAGGCAGGCACCCGGATCAGGGGTTACAGCTTTGGCATGCCGCCACCTGGCAGCATCCCACCGAGGCCGCGCATCATCTTGGCCATGCCGCCTTTGGCAGAAAACTTCTTCATCATCTTCTGCATCTGCTTGTGCTGCTTGATCAGCCGGCCGATGTCCTGCACCTGGGTACCGGAACCCAACGCAATACGGCGCTTGCGCGAACCGCTGATCAGGTCAGGGTCGCGGCGCTCGGCCGGGGTCATGGAGTTGATGATCGCTTCCATCTGCTTGAACTGCTTTTCGGCCGCGCCCTGGGCGTTGCCCATTTGCGACAGGTTGACCCCGCCGATGCTCGGCAGCTTGTCCATCAGGCCGCCGAGGCCGCCCATGTTCTTCATTTGCTGCAGCTGGTCGCGGAAGTCTTCGAGGTCGAAGCCCTTGCCCTTCTTCAGTTTCTTGGCCAGCTTGTCGGCCTTGGCCTTGTCGATGGTCTGCTCGGCCTGCTCGATCAGGCTGAGCACGTCGCCCATGCCGAGGATGCGCGAAGCGACGCGGTCGGGGTGGAACGGCTCGAGGGCCTCGGTCTTCTCACCCATACCGATGAACTTGATCGGTTTGCCGGTGATTGCACGTACCGACAGCGCAGCACCGCCTCGGGCATCACCGTCAACCTTGGTCAGCACCACACCGGTCAGCGGCAGCGCCTCGCCAAAGGCCTTGGCGGTGTTGGCAGCGTCCTGGCCGGTCATGGCGTCGACCACGAACAGCGTCTCGATCGGTTTGACGGCAGCGTGCAGCGCCTTGATCTCGTCCATCATGTCGGCGTCGATGTGCAGACGGCCGGCGGTGTCGACGATGACCACGTCAATGAACTTCAGCTTGGCTTCACGGATGGCGGCTTCGGCGATGGCCACCGGCTTCTGGCTGATATCGGACGGGAAGAAGGTGACGCCGATATCGTTGGCCAGTGTTTCCAACTGCTTGATCGCCGCCGGACGATAAACGTCGGCAGACACCACCATCACGCTCTTTTTCTTGCGCTCTTTAAGAAAGCGCGCCAGCTTGCCGGCGGTGGTGGTCTTACCGGCGCCTTGCAGGCCCGCCATCAGCACGACGGCAGGCGGGGCGGCGTTCAGTGCGAGGTCTTCGTTGGCCGCGCCCATCAGGCTTTCCAGCTCGGCCTGGACGATCTTCACGAAGGCCTGGCCCGGAGTCAGGCTGCGCGACACCTCGGTCCCGACCGCACGATCCTTGACGCTGTTGACGAAATCCTTGACTACCGGCAGGGCAACGTCGGCCTCGAGCAGCGCCATGCGCACTTCGCGCAGCGTGTCCTTGATGTTGTCTTCGGTCAGCTTGGCCTTGCCGGTGACATGGCGCAGCGTCTGTGACAGGCGGTCGGTCAGGTTTTCGAACATGGTGATCCTTTCAGGCCCAGTAAAGCCGAGGTTTGTCAGGTGCCAGGGGGGAAACACACACCCGCCGGGCACAGCAAGGCGGCGATTATAGCGAAGTGCAGCGACGACGCACACCTTGGTAGATATTCGGTGGCTGTGCTGGCCTCTTCGCGGGCGCGCCCGCTCCCACAGGATCCTCACTACCTGCAGGCCTGCGCCATACCTGTGGGAGCGGGCGTGCCCACGAATGCCCCGACACAAGCCTTCAGTCTTCCTTGATCAGCGGAATCTATGCCAAACTCCGTCTCTTTAAAGGCTCGCCAACCAGGACTTATGTTCTCCTCACCCAGCCTCATCCCCAACCTGATCGCAGCCGGCCTATATATAGCGGCGGCCATCTACCAGGGCTCATACCTGTCCCAGGGCCGCAAGGCCGAAAAGCGCCTGCTTGGCCTGCTGGGTGCCATCGCGGTCCTGGCCCAGGCCGGTGCACTGTTCTTCCAGCTGATCACCCCGCTGGGCCTGAGCCTGGACTTCTTCAGCGCCGCCAGCCTGATCGCCGTGGCGGTCATCTCCCTGACCCTGCTGGCCTGCCTGCGCATACCCGTGGAAAACCTGCTGGTGCTGCTGTTCCCGCTGGGTGCGGTGACCGCGCTGCTGGCCCAGTTCGCCCCCCCCGGCACGGTACCGCTGATCAACGAAGAACCCGGCATCCTTGCGCACATCCTGTTGTCGATCCTGGCCTACGGGCTGTTCACCATCGCGGTGTTCCAGTCGCTGCTGTTGCTGCTGCAGGACCGCCAGCTGAAGAACAAGCACCCGTCCGGGCTGATCCGCAACTTCCCGCCACTGCAAACCATGGAAAGCCTGCTGTTCGGCTTCCTCTGGGCCGGCTGGTGCCTGCTGTCGCTGTCGCTGATCTCCGGCTGGCTGTTCCTCGACAACCTGTTCGCCCAGCACCTGGCGCACAAGACCTTGCTGGCCTGTGTCGCCTGGGTGGTGTTCAGCGTGCTGCTGTGGGGCCGCACCCGCCTGGGTTGGCGGGGCCACATGGCCATCCGCTGGACGCTGAGCGGTTTCTGCCTGCTGATGCTGGCCTATTTCGGCAGCAAGCTGGTTCGCGAATTCATCTTGCATATCTGACGGCCGACCATGGACACCCTGCCGTACGCACCGCTATTCGGCACTCTGGCACTGGCCCTTTTGTGGTCAGCACTGTTCACTGCCGTGGAGGCTGCCCGCCTGCAGCTCAATGGCACACTGCGCGCCGGCGAAGACGGCCATCCCGTGCTGCCAGCCCAGGCCTTGGTGCTGTGCGCCAGCCTGGGCAAGCTGCTGGTGCTGTGGCTGGCCTGCCTGGTGGGCCAGCGCCAGAGTGGCGAGCACGGCTTCTGGCTGGCAGGCCTGGCCGCGACCCTCACCTTGCTGGTGTTTGCCGAGTATCTGCCGCGGCGCCTGGCCCGGCGTAACCCGCAGGCGTTCGTGAGCCTTGGTGCCAGCCTGCTGAAAGTGCCTCTCGCACTGCTGCAGCCACTGGCCTGCCTGCTGGACGGCGCCGCCAAGCTGATTCTGCGCCCGCTCCGGGCACAGCCCACAGCGGTGGCCCTGCACACGCAGGAGGCCGACGACTTCGATGAGGATGAACAGCACGAAGCGCCTCGCCAGGGTCTGCTCGACGGCCTGCAGTCGCTGGACAAGATCACCGTCAACGACATCCTGGTGCCGCGCAACGAAGTGGATGGCATCAACCTCGACGAGCCGATCGAACGCATCGTCGAGCAGCTGATCGTCAGCCGCCACACCCGCCTGCCGGTCTACCACAACGACATCAACCAGGTCGAAGCGATCCTCAACACCAAGCTGATCAGCCACCTGCTGCCCAAGGCCGAGCTGACCCTGGAAGCGCTGCACAGCGCCTGCTACGAACCTTATTTCGTACCAGAAAGCACGCCCCTGCAAATGCAGTTGTTGAACTTCCACAAGCAGCAACGCCGCTTGGGCGTGGTGGTGGACGAGTACGGCGAAGTACTGGGTATCGTCACCCTGGAAGACATTCTCGAAGAGATCGTCGGCGAGTTCGAGGACGAGCAAAGCCTGGAAAACCCGCATGTGCACCCGCAACCCGACGGTACCTTCGTCATCGATGGCACCGCTTCGTTACGCGAAATCAACCGCACCCTGAGCTGGCACCTGCCCTGCGACGGCGGGCCGAAAACCCTCAACGGGCTGGTTACCGAAGCGCTGGAAAGCATCCCGGAAAGCGCTGTTTGCCTGAAAATAGGCCGCTATCGCCTGGAAATCCTTGAAACAGAGGACAATTGCGCCAGCAAGGTACTGGTGTGGACCGTGACCCGATAGCTATACTCGGGTCACGCTTACCCAGCCCCGCCGTCACGCCCGCTACCCGCACCCGGCGCTCCACGGCCAGTCCGCTCCACTGATACGCCCTGCGGTCCTGCGTCAACACCCCGAACAGTACCCGCCCCGCCCCTACCCCCTTGGGCTATTGTCAGTCGGGCGCACACAATAAAACGCTCCGGCGCCCGCTTAACCGTACCCGCCCTTTTGCAGGGCATGCCGTCGCGGGCCAAGCCCATGGAGCCGGACCAGACTGTCAGGGACCTCCTCAATGACAAGCAGCACTTATGCCCAAGCGCCTGCCGCGCCAGTCAACTCGCCTGCGCGGGTAGCCACTGCCAGCTTCATCGGCACCGCCATCGAGTTCTATGATTTCTACGTCTACGCCACCGCCGCAGCCTTGGTGATCGGCCCGGTGTTCTTCCCGTCCGGGTCGGGCACCGCGCAAATGCTGGCCGCCTTCCTCACCTTCGGTATCGCCTTCCTCGCCCGGCCACTGGGCTCGGCATTGTTCGGCCATTTTGGCGACCGTATCGGTCGCAAATCCACGCTGGTCGCCTCGCTGCTGCTGATGGGCGTATCCACCACCGCCATTGGCGTGCTGCCAGGCTATGACAGCATTGGCGTGTGGGCGCCGATCATTCTCTGCCTGCTGCGTTTTGGCCAAGGCCTGGGCCTGGGCGGCGAATGGGGTGGCGCGGCCCTGCTGGCTACCGAAAACGCCCCGGAAGGCAAGCGGGCCTGGTTCGGCATGTTCCCGCAGTTGGGCCCGTCAATCGGCTTCCTGGCGGCCAACGGCCTGTTTCTGACCCTGGCCCTGGTGCTCAGCGACGAGCAGTTCCGCGAGTGGGGCTGGCGCATTCCGTTCCTGCTCAGCGCCGCACTGGTACTGGTAGGCCTGTACGTGCGCCTGAAGCTCGAAGAGAGCCCGGTGTTCGCCAAGGCCGTTGCCCGCCACGAGCGGGTGAAAATGCCGGTGGTCGACCTGTTCTCCAAATACTGGCTGCCAACCCTGCTGGGCGCTGCGGCCATGGTGGTGTGCTATGCGCTGTTCTACATTTCCACGGTGTTCTCGCTGAGCTACGGCGTAACCACACTGGGCTACAGCCGCGAAACGTTCCTTGGCCTGCTGTGTTTCGCGGTGGTGTTCATGGCACTGGCCACACCGTTGTCGGCCTGGCTCAGTGACCGTTACGGGCGCAAGCCGGTACTGATCGTCGGCGGCCTGCTGGCGATAGCTTCGGGCTTTACCATGGAGCCACTGCTGACCTCGGGATCGACTGCAGGCGTGGCGCTGTTCCTGGCCATCGAGCTGTTCCTGATGGGCGTGACCTTCGCGCCGATGGGTGCACTGCTGCCAGAGCTGTTCCCGACCCACGTGCGTTATACCGGTGCCTCGGCGGCGTATAACCTGGGCGGTATCGTCGGCGCCTCGGCAGCACCGTTCTTTGCCCAGAAGCTGGTGAGCATGGGGGGTTTGAGCTGGGTGGGGGGTTATGTGTCGGTGGCGGCGGTGATCAGCCTGATTGCCGTGCTGTGCCTGAAAGAGACGCGCAATACCACGCTGTAAGCCACTGGGGCCGCTTTGCGGCCCCAGCACTCTCGGATCAGAACTCGACCTTGACCGCCTGCGAAGCGCGGGTCGCCTTGGCCCGCGCCAGTTCGACCGATTCGTCACGCGCCAGGCACACACCCATGCGGCGGGTGCCATTGATTTCCGGCTTGCCGAACAGGCGAATGGCGGTATCCGGCTCGCTCAGCGCTGCGCCCAGGTTGGCGAAGCTGGTCTGTTGGGACTGGCCTTCGGGCAAGATCACTGCCGAAGCCGACGGGCCGAACTGACGCACCACCGGAATCGGCAGGCCGAGAATGGCGCGAGCATGCAGGGCGAATTGCGACAGGTCCTGGGAAATCAGGGTGACCAGACCGGTGTCATGCGGGCGCGGCGACACTTCGCTGAACCACACCTGGTCGCCCTTCACGAACAGCTCCACACCAAACAGGCCACGACCGCCGAGGGCATCGGTGACCGCCTTGGCCACGCGCTGCGATTCAGCCAGCGCTTTCGGGCTCATGGCCTGTGGCTGCCAGGACTCCTGGTAATCGCCCTTCTCCTGACGGTGGCCGACAGGTTCAAGGAAGGTGGTACCGCCCACGTGGCGCACGGTCAGCAGGGTGATCTCATATTCGAAGTCAATGAAACCTTCGACGATCACCCGGCCCTTGCCAGCGCGGCCGCCCTCCTGGGCATAATCCCACGACTTCTGCAGGTCAGCATCACTGCGCAGCAGGCTCTGGCCCTTGCCCGACGAGCTCATCACCGGCTTGACCACGCACGGGTAACCCAGGTCGGCTACGGCCTTGGCGTAGTCTTCATAGGTGTCGGCGAAGTGGTACGGCGAGGTTGGCAGGTCCAGCTCTTCGGCAGCCAGGCGGCGGATGCCTTCGCGGTTCATGGTCAACTGGGTGGCGCGGGCGGTGGGCACCACGGTGAAGCCTTCGTTTTCCAGCTCGACCAGGGTGGCGGTGGCGATGGCTTCGATTTCCGGCACGATGTAGTGCGGCTTCTCGGCTTCGATCACCGCGCGCAGGGCAACGCCATCGAGCATGTTGACCACATGGCTGCGGTGCGCCACCTGCATTGCCGGAGCATTGGCGTAGCGGTCGACGGCGATTACTTCGACGCCCAGGCGCTGCAGCTCGATTACCACTTCCTTGCCCAGCTCGCCACAGCCGCAGAGCAGTACACGGGTCGCGGTGGGCGACAATGGGGTTCCGATACGGGTCATTTCAGGTCCTCGAAGGCATCCGGGGCCGCGCCAGGCTAGGCGCCACCCGCTGAAAAAGGACCGCTATTCTACACCATCAACCGGCCACGGCGGCCCGCCGGGCGCGAAATGCCATGGCCAGCCACACCGCGGTTACACCGGCGAATTTCGAGGCCATCGCGGTGCCGATCACTGCCGGGGTCAGCGCGCCGATCATGCCGAAGAAAATGAAGGTATCCACCGGGATGCTCAGCGCCGAACTGAGCCACAGGCGGTCGCGCAGCGGCCGACGGGTGATGCTGAACACCAGCCAGTCGATCAGCTCGGAAATGAAGAACGCAGTGGCGCTGGCCAGGGCGATGGCCGGCTCCGAGGTGACATAGGACAGCACCAGTGCCACCAGCATGGCGACCAGGGCGCCATGACCAAAACGGGTCTGCACCATGTCGCGCAGGATGAACACCAGGCCGCCCCAGGCAGACCAGATGATGTCCAGATGCGGGGCACTGGAGAAGGCGTAGTTGATCAGCACTACGCTGCTGATGTAGGCAATCAGATAGAACATGGCGGGCTGTCTGTGGGCAAGCCGTACAGATTACCGCTGGGCCGTTCGCGGGTAAACCCGCTCCTACAGGGTTCGCGTCAGGCCTGCATGATGAGGCCGGCTTCTAATGCCCGTTCATGGCAACGCTTGAGCACCGCCCGACGCTCGTCGTTGTCCATCCGCCCCCAGCGACCAATCTCGGCCACGGTACGCTGGCAGCCGGTGCAGATATCCTGCTCGTCCAGCGCACAAATACTCACGCACGGCGAAGCCACCGGCCGCTCGACCACTTCACTCATCATCAACCACCAGATCCCGCGCATAACGCTGGGCATTGTGCACGTAATGTGCGGCACTCGCTTCAAGCATGCGCTTCTGCTGCTCGGTCAGTTCGCGTACCACCTTGCCCGGCGAGCCCATCACCAGCGAACCGTCCGGAATTTCCTTGCCCTCGGCGATCAGTGCATTGGCGCCGATAATGCAGTGCTTGCCAATGCGCGCGCCATTGAGGATCACTGCGTTGATACCGACCAGGCTGAAGTCGCCCACCGTGCAGCCATGCAACATGGCATTGTGGCCAACGGTCACGCCCTTGCCCAACGTCAGTGGCGAGCCCATGTCGGTGTGCATCACCGTGCCATCCTGCACGTTGCTGCCTTCACCGATGTCGATCAGCTCGTTATCACCGCGCAACACCGCGCCAAACCACACACTGGAATGGGCTTGCAGGCGCACGTTGCCAATGAGCGTGGCGTTGGGGGCGGCCCAACTGGTGGGGTGGCTCTCGACCCGCAGGTCGCCCAGGCGATATTTCATGCTTGTTCCTCAGGCTGCGACGCAGACGGCGGGGTAGGCCCGCTCAATTTTCGATGTGACGCTCAGGGGGGTGATGCAGGCTGATACCGGCATCGAACAGCAGGTTGACCAACTCGACGATCATGATCGCCGACAACCCCCAGATCTTGTATTCACCATAGCGGTAACTGGGCACATACCAGCTACGCCCCTGGTAATCGATACGGTGGGTATGATCGCGCGGGTCCTGCCGGAAGAATTCCAGCGGCACGGTGAATACTGCCGCGATCTCGGCATCATTGGCGCGATATTCGACGAAGTCCGGGATAAGCCCGACGAATGGCGTCACTTTCAGGCCATGTAGCGAAATCAGCGGGCTGAGCGGACCAATCACCTCCACCAGGCCAGGGGGCAGGCCGATTTCTTCTTCAGCCTCGCGCAGGGCAGTAAAGACCAGGTCCGGGTCTTCCGGGTCGCGGCGGCCACCGGGAAAGGCTACTTCGCCACCGTGGGTAGACAGGCCCTTGGCGCGCAGGGTCAAGACCAGTTCGGGCGCTTCGCTGCGGGTAATGGGCAAGAGGACCGCCGCTTCGGGGAACCGCCTGTCGGTTTCCAATGACGCGGGTTGGTGGTTGCTCATTCGGCGAAGTAGCTCGTCCAGCATTGCGCACGCTCGTATCCAGGTCCTGTGTTGCATGATGCACCAAAGCCGCGAAGCACCCAAGCCCCAGCGCTTGCGGCGGCACGGTGGCCGAGCCAAGATAGCCTTGAGCATAAGGAACCACACATGAAATTCTGCAGCGCATGCGGCCAACCGGTCAGTCAGCGGATCCCCGAGGGCGACAGCCGCCTGCGGTACGTCTGCGGCTCTTGCCAGACCATCCACTACCAGAACCCCAACATCGTGGCCGGCGTATTGCCGACCTGGGGCAGCCAGGTGTTGCTGTGTCGCCGCGCCATTGAGCCGCGCCGGGGTTTCTGGACCCTGCCCGCCGGTTTCATGGAAAACGGCGAAACCCTCGACCAGGCCGCGCGTCGCGAAACCGTCGAGGAAGCCTGCGCCCGGGTCGGGCCGACGTCCCTGTACCAGCTGTTCGATCTGCCGCACATCAGCCAGGTGCATGTGTTCTTCCGCGCCGAGTTGGCGGACCTGGACTTTGCCGTCGGTGTCGAAAGCCTGGAGGTGCGGCTGTTCGAAGAACATGAGATACCGTGGGACGAGCTGGCTTTCCGCACCGTCACTCGCACACTAGAATGCTACTATCGCGACCGCATCGGCCAGCACTACCCCATAGGCCATGAATACCTGCCGCCGATGAACGTTTCGCCACACACCTAAACGCCTTCAGGGATACTGTTACATGCGCTGGTTGCTTGCCCTTTTCTGCCTTTGCGTTACCTCGGTGTCCCAGGCGGCCTTCACCGAAACCATCATCCGCAAGCCCGCGCCGGCAGCGCAAACTCCCTCGCCTTCGCAGCAAGCCATGCAACCGTTGATCGACAAGGTGCTGGTGATCAAGTCGGAGCGCCGCCTGCAGTTGATCAGCCGCGGCGAGCCGCTGAAAACCTACCGCATCTCGCTGGGCAAGCAGCCCAAGGGCGCCAAGGAACGCGAAGGCGACAAGAAAACCCCCGAGGGCTTGTACTGGCTGGACTGGCGCAAGCAGAGCGACCGCTTCAACCTGGCCATGCACATCAATTACCCGAACATCAGCGATGCCGCCCGCGCGACCCGGGCAGGGGTGAATGCCGGCAGCATGATCATGATTCACGGCACGCCGATCAACGATGAATACCCGGAATGGTACTTCCATACCCTGGACTGGACGGATGGTTGCATTGCCATGCGCAACCGCGACATGCAGGAAGTGTGGGACCTGGTTCGGGATGGAACGCTGATCGAGATCCGCCCTTGATATAGAGCCTTCCGGCAAAAGTTGTAGGAACCTTCTCACCATTTAGCGCGAACTTGCCTGACAGGTGCTTAGGCAGGGTACTGCATCCATACGAGTGGCTTAATTTCTAGCATCCACGCAGACGAGTACGAAAACCGTACATCATTTGCGGGGTGCTTCAATGCCGTGCCTGATTCACCGCATCGCCCATTGGCTGTCGGCCGGTTGCCTTTCTGGCTTGCTGTCCATTCCCCAGGTGCTGGCCGACGACCCTGCCAGCCAGCAGTTGCGCGATCAACAGCATGGGCTGCGGCAACTGGAGCAACAGCAGCGGCTGGAACGCTGGCAGCGTATACCCGTCCCGGCTGAACCGACCAACAGCACTTCCCACCGCCCGCACGATGATCGCTGCTGGGCAGTCGATGGCGTGCGCGTGGCGGGCATGCACCGGCTTTCGAACTCGGCACTGGCGCCCACCATCCGTGCCCTCACGCCTGCCTGCATGGGCATCGCCGACATCAACCGGCTGCTCAAAGCCATCACCCAACGTTATGTACAAGCCGGCTACCCAACCAGCCGCCCCTACCTGCGCCAGCCCCCAGCAGAGGGCATGCCGTTGGACATCGTCATTGTCGAAGGCTTTGTCGAAACCATCGAACTGGCTGGCCCCGACCTACCCCTGTCTCTCTCCAGTGCCTTCCCAGGCCTGCTTGGGCAGCCACTGTACCTGCCCGACCTTGAGCAAGGCCTGGACCAGCTCAACCGCCTTCGCGCCTATGAACTGGGCGCCACCTTGCTGCCCGGCGAACTGCAGGGCGGCACCCGCGTGGTCGTGCAGCCGGGCAAGGTTGCTTCACGCTGGCACCTGGACAGCCGCTTCGACAACCGGGGCAGCGAGCTGACCGGCCGCCACCGCGTCAACCTCGGCATTGGCCTGGACAGCCCGCTTGGCCTCAATGATGAGCTGCGCCTGTCGTTGGCCCGCACGGTGCTCGATACGCCCGGCCAAAGCCAAGGGATATCGTTGTACTACAGCATCCCCTACGGCGCCTGGACCTTTGCCCTCAGCGCCAGCCAGCTAAGCTATCAAGCCCCCCTCCCCTACAGCGACAAGGCTGCCGACGGCAGCAGCAGCTATCAGGGCCTGAGTGTCGAGCGGGTATTGTGGCGCAACCAGCAAGGCATGCTCAGCGCCAGCGCCCGTCTGGACCGCAAGCAGCTGATCAACCGCAGCGCTGGCGCGGTTATCGTCCAGCAGAGCCCGACGCTGGCCACGGTAGAGGCCGGCATCAACCTGCTGTGGCTCGAAAGTGGCCTGTGGAACGGTTACTTCGGCGTTGCCCAAGGCATTGACGCATTGGGTGCCGACCGCTCGCCCCTGGGTGCTCATCGCCTGCGCCCGGACTTTCGCAAGTACCGCGCCAACCTGCTGCACCTGCGTCAAGGCCCGGCACCCAGCCCTTGGCGCTGGCAGAGCGAGCTGGCCATGCAGTACAGCCGTGACCCGCTGCCTGCCGTCGAACAGCTGCTGGTCAGCGACGATTCGGCTGTCCGCGGCTTTCGTCTGCACACTTACTCCGGTGCCAGCAGCGCCGTCTGGCGCAATACGTTCAGCCAGGCGCTGCCACGGACCTGGGCCCCACCTTTCGAGATACGCCCCTACATCGGCCTGGACCTGGGCTGGGTTCGCACCGCCGAAGGCAAACCGTCACAGCGCCTGGCCGGGGCCGCCGCAGGGTTGGAACTGAGCCTGCCCGGCAGCCGCCTGCGCCTGGACTACCAACGCGCCTTGTACACCAGCGACCTGCCCCGCCCGCGGCTGGAGCCCGGCTTCTGGGTGCTGGACTGGACCCTGAGCATCTGATTCACCCACAACAAAGAGAACGAGAAAATGCAAACACTCTCGCAGTTACCGCCTGTTCGCCCGGATACCTTGCGCTGGGCAATCTTCCTCGCCGTGCTCGGGCCCAGCGCCGCACTGGCTCAGACAGGACTGGAAGCAGCCAGCGGCCCCGGGGGGACCCCGGTCATCCATAACGGCCACGGGGTGCCGGTCATCGACATCGTGCCGCCCAACGCCACGGGGCTGTCACACAACCAGTTCATCGACTACAACGTTGCCACCCCGGGCCTGGTGCTGAACAACGCCACCGCAGCCGGGCAGTCGCAACTGGCCGGCGCCCTGGCGGCCAACCCGCAGTTCCAGGGCCAGGCCGCCTCGACCATTCTTAACGAAGTGATCAGCCGCAACGCCTCGCTGATCGAGGGGCCGCAGGAAATCTTCGGGCGCCCGGCCGACTACATACTGGCCAACCCCAATGGCATCACCCTCAATGGCGGCAGTTTCATCAACACCACCCGCGCAGGCTTCGTGGTGGGCACCCCGCAATTCGAGGAGCAACAGCTCAGGTACCTCGATACGCTCACGGCCAGTGGCACCCTGCAGGTACTGGAGTATGGCCAGGGCAATGCCGGTGGCGCACTCGAACTGATCGCACCGCGCGTGGACAGCAAAGGCTTGCTCATGGCCAGCGAAACGCTCGACATCACTGTCGGCCGCAACCGTATCGACAGCCGCAGCGGCGAGGTGGTCGAACACCTGCCCAGCCCCTCCACGAGCATTGATGCCAGCCTGTTCGGCGCCATGCGCGCCGGGCGTATCCGTGTGGTAAGTACTACCGAAGGCGCGGGTGTGCGTGTGGGGGCCTCGCAGATTCTGGGCACCGAAGGGGTCGACATCAGCTCGGCCGGGGGCCTGCATGTCAGCGGCAGTGGCGACCGCCCGACCGAGCTGCGCAGCGAGCGTGGCGTACTGAAACTCACCGCTGCCGATGACCTGATGCTTGAAACGGTTGACGGCCAGGCCCCGCGGATCGAAGCAAGGGCTGGCAAGAAGCTCACCCTGGACGCCAAGACAATCGAGCACATCAAGCACGACAGTGACAGCTGGAACAAGAAGTTCTGGTTCGTCACCCGTGAAACCTACAACCGCAAGACCACCACCACCCACAAGCAACAACAGGGCAGTCAATTGCTGGGCACTGAGAGCGTGCTGTTGCAGTCCGGCGACGACATGCGCATGACCGCCGCGAAGGTGGACGCCGGTAACGAGCTGACGGTCGACAGCGGTGCCGGCCTGGACATCCTCGCCGGCATCGACAGCAAACGCACCGAACAGCAGGTGCGTCATCGCAAGGATTTATGGCGCGGTGACAGCGATAGCGACCAGCTCAAGGAAACCGCAAAGGGCAGTACCCTGAGCGCCGGGCACATGTCGATAAAGGCAAGCGACAACCTCAACGTACAGGGCAGCAGCCTGCACAGCCGCAGCGATCTGGCTATCCAGGCGAAACAGGCCGACATCGGCACCACCACCTTGCAGGAACACGGTACCCAACGCGACTACCGAGGCGACCTGGTGTCCGGCACATTCTTTGGTGACCGCAAAGGTAACGACACTGAGGGCCAGGTCGTCGCGGGCAGCACGATAACCAGCGATGGCGAGCTCACTGTGAGTGCCGACCAGGTCACCATCAAAGGCAGCACCGTGTTCGGTAAACAGGACGCGGTGCTCTACAGCGAGAACGGTTCGCTGGCCATCGAGGCAGACCATGGCAGCACGACCTCCACCCAGCGCACCAGCGACAGTAAACTGTTCGGCCTGATCGGCAGCAAGCACGAAAGCACGGACCGCAAACAGCAGGTACTGGTCAGCGACGTCAGCTCGACCAGCAACCTGCGCCTGGCCAGCGCCGAAGAGATGCGTATTCAGGGCGCCAAGGTCGAAGCTGGCAAGCATCTGCAAGTCGAGGCCAAAGGCGACCTGTTGATTGGCAGTGCGCAATCGGTCGATGAACGCGAAACCCGCGACCAACAACGGGGTTTCACGGCCAACGCCAGACAGACCCAGGAAGCCGAGGATGGCAAGCCCGAGTCTCGCCAGTACGCGGCTGGCGTGGCGTATGAGGTCGTGACCAGCACCAGCAAGCAGCGCACGACCAACCAGGTTGCCAGTGAGCTCAAGGGCGCCTCGGTGGGCATGAACAGCAGCGCGCACCTGCAGGTCAACGGCAGCAAGGTCCAGGCCACTGCCGGCGATCTCGATGTGCAGGCGCGGGAAGTGACACTGGGGGCGACCCGCAACGACCGTGACGTAGCCACCAGCACCACCGAAAGTGGTGGCGGGTTGACAGTAACCGGTGGCATCGACCGCCTGGGCAGCTTGTTCGAAGGCCATCACAACCGCGAGGTGCAAGCCGATCGCGACAGCAAGGTGCAGCGCAGCGAGTTGCAGGCCAGCGGCGATCTGAAATTGCGCAGTGATGCACTGCTCACCGAGGCCGCGCACGTCGAGGCCGGCAACACCCTGCAGGTGACCGCCAAACGCATCGACAACCGTGCAGCTCAGGATACCCATGAACATGAACAAAGCCGTGACGACTGGTCGGGTAGCCTGGGCGCCAGTATCGAATACCGCGACCTGACCCGCCCTATCGAACGCCTGGTGCTGGGTGAGGAAGCCCCGCGCTTCCAGCAAGCTTCGCCCGAAGACGCCATGGCACCTCCCAGCGTGGGGGCCGACATGACGGTCGAACACCTCAAGCGCCTGGAAAACCAGCGCCGTGGAATTGCTCAGGTCAGCGAGTTGTCCGCAGCAAAGGTCGAGGTCAAGGCTGACACACTGGCCGACCAGGGCACAGCCTGGCGGGCCAATGCCGGCTCGCTGAAAATCGAGGCGCAGCAGCATCAGGTGAGCGCCGCCGAAAATACCCAGGAAACCACCGTTCAACGCCTGGCCTATGGTGGCGATGCGCGCCTGGACACCAGCACCGGCGAAGACCTGAATGTACGCGCCGCCGGCAAAGGGGGGTCGCTGGATAAAAAGGATACCGCCAGCACCGCCGTGCCCGGCAGCCTTTACGGGCAACAGGGTATCCAGGTACAGCTGGGCAGCGATGGCCGCTACGAAGGGGCCCGCATCGATGGCGGCGAAGGCAGCGTGGTCATGCACAGTGCAGGGTCGCTCGCCCTACCCCAGGCGACCGACAAGGCCGAACAGCAGTCACGCCAGCTCGATGGCAATGCCTGGGCCAAAGTCGGCAACCGCCCGGGCAGCACCGGTGTCGATGGCCGGGGGTATCTGGACCATGGCCAAAAGCTGAGCACGCAGGGCAAGGCACAAGTGGCACAAATCGACGCCAAGGGCGAGGTAAAGCTGACCAGCACAGGCGACCTGTTGCTCGAAGGCACGCGCATTGGTAGCCGCGAGGCCAAGGCCGGCGACATACAGGTGCAAAGTGGCGGCCAGTTGCAGGTCAAGGCGGCCAGCAACACCCAGCAGGCCACAGGCAGCAACCTGGGTGGCGGCATGGAGCTGGCGGCCAAGGCTGGCCAGACCCAGGGGGGAGCCATAGGCGGCCACTTCAGCCACGGCAAGCAGGACGAACATGCACGTCAGGCGGTCGATGCCCAGTTTGCCAGCAACGGCACACTGACCCTGACCAGCAGCGCCCGCGAGGACATCGCCCTGCACCTGCAAGGCCTGCAGGCCTCGGCCGAACAGATCACCCTCGACGCCTCGAATGGCGGCATGCTGGTTGAAGCCTCTTCCAGCCAGGAGCGACGCGACAACCTCGACATCTCGGCCGGCGCCGGTTTCAACATGGCCAAGGGCGCCTTGGACACCCGCGGCCTGCATGGCCGGCTCAAGGTAGAGCTCGACAAGCGCGATAACCTCACCTGGAATACCAGTGACCTGCGCGCCGAGCGCATCGACCTGCAAAGCCGCGGCGATACCCGCATCGAGAGTGCCACCCTGGATGCAGGGCATATTGGCGGCACAATCGACGGTGACCTGCGCATCGCCAGCCTCAAGGACAACGTCAACACCCTGAGCGTGAAAGGCGATGTCAGGCTGAGCCAGGAGAAAAACCCGCAGGGCTATGTCAATGCGGCCAAATCGGTGGCAGGGCCGCTGGGAGGCAAGGTCGAGAAAAAGGCCGGTTCGGCCCTGAGCAAGGCAGACCCAGGGTTCTCGCCGACCGTCAGCCTCGACGTGTCGCATGCACAGCGTGACAATGTGGCGCGTCAGACCACGCTTAAAAGCAGCGACGGCATCGACCTGCAGGTCGGTGGCAACGCTCATCTGGTGGGGGCACGCTTACAGTCGGCCAAAGGCGACGTGAGGCTCGACGCCAACTCGGTCACCCAGGAAACGCTAAGCGGCAATGACTATCGCCGAGACCTGTCGTTGGATGCGTCCAACTCACCGGTGGATCTGGGCACGGCAATCGCCGAGATAGCCAAAAGCAAAATGGCGGCGGATGGGGAAAATGCGCTGGACCTGGGCGTGTTGAGAACCAGTGGGCATAGTCGCAGCGAGCAATGGGTTTCGAGCATGCAAGGGAAGAAGCACTAAGACGCCATCGCGGCCCTGGCCATTTGGGGATATCAGCAATCTTGTGCCCTGCTGCTGACACCCGGGCCGCGTGCCTCCCGCTTCCACAGCGAATACCACAGCCCTTGGGCTTGTGATTTCTCTGCGGGGGCGGGCTTGCCCGCGAAGAGGCCGCTACAGGTCAAGCCAGCCTGTGCAGCCCCCGCCACCGATCCAGCCCAAGCAACACCAGCCCTATCCCCCAGAAACCCGCCAGCACCCCAAGGGCGTTGAGCATCACCTGCCCATACCCCAGGCTGGCCACATCGATGAACGGGTAGGCATAGACGCCAATCTCACTCCCCCGCCACAACGCATAACCAAAGTAGACCGCCGGGTACACCGCCCACACCAGCAAATGCCATAGCCGCAAACTGCCCTTGGGCACCTCGCTCCACCAGTACAAGGCATACAGCACCGGCATCACGTCGTGCAGCAACTCGTCCGCCAGCCATTGCCAACCCTGTGGTTGCCACAAATGACGCAGCAGCACGCTGTAGGCCAGCGCCACCAGCACGATACTGGCGGCCACTGCAGAGCTTACCGAGGGCGACAGGAAAAAGCGTTTGCCACGGCCTTCCCTACCGAATGCGGCATAGCTGAGCACCGTCGCCACCAGGGTATTGGTCAGCACGGTGAAGTAGCCGAACACATTGATCAGGCCACCAATCAGGCTGGCCTGTTCCTGCCAACGCGCCAGCAGTACCAGGTTCACCTGCACGGCCAGGCCGAACCAGCCCAGCACCGCCATGCCGGTCAGCCAAGGGCGACGCGACATGTCAGGCCTGACGCTGCAGCTTCACGTACAGCTGCTCGACCTTCTCCCGCGCCCACGGTGTTTTGCGCAGGAACGTCAGGCTCGACTTGATGGTCGGGTTGCTCTTGAAGCAGCGCACATCGATGCGCTCGGCCAGGCCATGCCATTGGTAATGCGCCACCAGCTCGGTGAGGATCTGTTCAAGGGTCTTGCCGTGCAGCGCGTTGTGTTGGGCCGTGCTCATGCTGTGCTCCGTAGGAAAGATGCGCACCTTACACGAGTGTAGTGGTGGGAGGGATCCGTCGAGTCGACAGAAAAATCGCTGGTCAGAGGCAAAACCTCTGTGATGGAATAGTTATGTTATGTTGTAACACTAAAAAGCATCTGCCAAGGAACGCCCCATCCCCATGCTGTACACACCGCTTCGCCTTTCCCCCCTTGCCGTCGCACTCTGGCTGGCTGCATCCCCCAGCCAGGCCGTAGAACTTGAGCCGCAGGTCATCACCGCCAACCCGCTGGGTAACCGCCAACTGGCCGCCCCCAGCACCGTGCTCGAAGGCGACAACCTGCTGCAACAGCAGCACGGCAGCCTGGGTGAAACCCTTAACAAGCAGCCCGGTGTCGCCTCTACCTGGTTCGGCCCTGGCGCCAGCCGCCCGGTGATCCGCGGCCTGGATGGCGACCGCATTCGTATCCTGCGCAATGGCGTCGGTGCCCTGGATGCCTCGTCGCTGTCCTACGATCATGCCGTGCCGCTGGACCCGGTAACCGTCGAGCGCGTCGAAATCGTCCGTGGCCCGGCCGCCCTGCTTTACGGCGGCAACGCCATTGGCGGGGTGGTCAACACCTTCGACAACCGCATCCCGGACTCGCCGATCGAGGGCATCCACGGTGCCGGTGAACTGCGTTACGGCGGCGCCGACACCACTCGCAGCAGCGCCGGCAAGCTGGAGGCCGGCGACGGCGCCTTCGCCCTGCACCTGGATGCCAACAGCCGCCAGTTCAACGACCTGCGCATCCCGGGCTATGCACGCAGCGCCAAGGTGCGCGATGCCGACGAGCCCGGCAGCAAACACCGCCTGGAAAACAGCGACGGTCGCCAGGACGGCGGCGCAATCGGTGGTGCCTACCACTGGGACCACGGCTACGCCGGCCTGTCGTACAGCCGCTACGACAGCAACTACGGCTCGGTGGCCGAGTCCGGCGTGCGCCTGGACATGAAACAGGATCACTACGCCTTCGCCTCCGAACTGCGCGATCTCGACGGCCCGTTCAGCTCGGTCAAGGTAGATGCTGGTTACACCGACTACGAACACAGCGAAATCGAGGAAGGCGAGGTCCATACCACCTTCAAGAACAAGGGCTACGAAGCCCGCATCGAAGCCCGTCACCAGCCGCTCGGGCCGATTGAAGGGGTGATCGGTGCCCAGGTCAGCCGCAACGAATTCTCCGCCCTGGGCGAGGAAGCCTTCGTCCCGCACACCGATACCGACAGCCTGGCGCTGTTCATGCTGGAGCAGTGGCAAGCCACCGAACGCCTGAACCTGAGCCTGGGCGCGCGCATGGAGCACACCCGCGTAGACCCGGACGCCAAAGGCAACGAGAACTTCGTCGACGCCGACAGCGCCAGCAGCTTCAACGCCTTCAGCCTGTCGTCGGGGGCTGTGTACCAGCTCGACCCAATCTGGTCGCTGGCCGCCAACCTCGGCTACACCGAGCGCGCCCCTACCTTTTACGAGCTGTACGCCAATGGCGCGCACGTAGCCACCGGCGCGTTTGAAGTCGGTGACGCCAGCCTGAACAAGGAAAAGGCCATTTCCGCCGACCTGGCGCTGCGCTTCGACAACGGCACCCACAAGGGCAGTGTTGGGTTGTTCTACAGCCACTTTCGCAACTACATCGGCCTGATTGGCACCGGCAACACCCGCGAAGGCGAGCATGACCATGAGGAGGAGGATCACGATCATGATCATGATCATGAGGGCTTCCCGGAATACCAGTACCAAGGCGTGCGGGCGCGCTTCTACGGCATCGAGGCCCAGGACCGCTGGCAGTTGGCCGAGAACCGTTACGGCAGCTTCGCGCTGGAGTTGTCCGGTGACTATACCCGAGCCAAGAACCTCGACAGTGGCGAGCCACTGCCCCGCATCGCCCCGCTGCGCCTGAACAGCGGCCTGGTCTGGGAGCTGGACCGCTGGCAGGCGCGGGTAGACGTGCAGCACGCTGCGTCGCAGCACCGCAAACCCGCCAACGAAACCAGCACCGATGGCTACACCACCTTGGGCGCGAGCGTTGGCTACCGCTTCGACATTGGCCAGAGCCAGTGGCTGGCGTTTGTGCGCGGCGAAAACCTGACCGACCAGACCGTGCGCTATGCCAGTTCGATCCTGCGCGATATCGCACCGGCGCCGGGGCGTAGCGTGGAAGTCGGGTTGCGTACCACCTTCTGAACCACAAGCGACGAAGATCGGTGTAGGAACGGGTTCACCCGCGAATACGATGGTAGGGCAACCGGCGCATTCGCGGGTGAACCCGCTCCTACACCTGCCTCGATTAATGACGACTGTTGCCCGTTCAACAACAATCCTCTGCGACAATTTGTCTTTTTTTCTTATAACTTCCCCTATATCCTCCCCGCCGCAAGCTGAAACGCTTCATCGAACAATCTTGTCGCCATATCCATTGAGGGGCCCGCCCTTCGATGCGCTTGCCGTTTTTTTCAATAATCAAAAGATAGCGCTATCTCATGTTCCAACTGCCTAAAACCTGCTACATCGGCCTGGCCCTCAGTGCCTTGGCAACCCCCGCCGGCGCCAGCGAAATGTTCGCCAGCGACTCCCCTTGGATGCTCGGCGACTGGGGTGGAACCCGCAGCGAACTGCTGGAAAAGGGCTACGACTTCACCCTTGGCTACACCGGCGAGATGGGCAGCAACCTGCACGGCGGCTACGACCACGACCGCACCGCGCGCTACAGCGACCAGTTCACCTTCGGCAGCCACCTGGACCTGGAGAAGATCCTCGGCTGGCACGACACCGAATTCCAGCTGACCGTCACCGAGCGCCACGGCGACAACATCAGCAACGACCGCATCAACGACCCGCGTGTCGGCGGCTTCACCTCCGCCCAGGAAGTCTGGGGCCGCGGCGAAACCTGGCGACTGACGCAGATGTGGATCAAGCAGAAGTACTTCGACGGTGCGCTGGATGTGAAATTCGGCCGCTTTGGTGAAGGCGAGGACTTCAACAGCTTCCCTTGCGACTTCCAGAACCTGGCTTTCTGCGGCTCGCAGGTGGGCAACTGGGTGGGTGGCATCTGGTACAACTGGCCAGTCAGCCAGTGGGCCCTGCGCGTGCGCTACAACCTTACCCCCGAGCTGTACGCCCAGGTCGGCGTCTTCGAGCAGAACCCTTCCAACCTCGAATCCGGCAATGGTTTCAAGCTCAGCGGCAGCGGCACCCAGGGTGCGGTAATGCCGTTCGAACTGGTATGGACCCCACGTATCCAAGGCTTGAAAGGGGAATATCGTGCCGGCTACTACTACAGTAATGCCAAGGCACAAGATGTTCTCAAGGACAGCAACGGTCAGCCGGCCGCCCTCAGCGGCGCCGCCTACCGCAGCAGTTCGAGCAAGCACGGCTTGTGGATTGGCGCCCAGCAGCAGGTCACCTCGCTGGCGTCCGACCAGTCGCGCGGCTTGAGCGTGTTCGCCAACGCCACGGTGCATGACAAAAAGACCAATGCCATCGACAACTATGTGCAGGCAGGACTGGTATTCAAAGGGCCTTTCGATGCCCGCGCCAAGGACGACATCGGTTTCGCCCTGGCCCGCGTGCACGTCAACCCTGCCTATCGCAAGAACGCCCGCCTGGTCAACCAGGCCGCCGGCCTCTATGACTACGACAACCCGGGCTTCCTGCCAGTGCAGGACACCGAGTACAGCGCCGAGCTGTATTACGGCATTCACTTGGCCGACTGGCTCACGGTACGCCCCAACCTGCAGTACATCCGCCACCCGGGCGGGGTGTCGCAGGTCGATGGCGCCCTGATCGGCGGCCTGAAGATCCAGAGCAGTTTCTAACCCCTTTTTTGACCTGACGGAGAACCTACGATGAGCACTGAAGGTGCGAACCAAGGAAGCCGCTGGCTACCGCGCCTGATTGGCGCGCTGCTGTTGCTGATGGGCCTGGCCCTGCTGGCCGGCGGTATCAAGCTGAGCCAGCTGGGCGGATCGCTGTACTACCTGATCGCCGGTATTGGCTTTGCCCTTTCGGGCGTCCTGCTGCTGGCCCAACGCCAGATCGCCCTGGGCCTGTATGGCCTGGTGCTGCTGGGCAGCACCGTGTGGGCCCTGTTCGAAGTAGGCCTGGACTGGTGGCAACTGGTGCCACGGCTGGCTATCTGGTTCGCCATCGGCGTGGTGTTGCTGCTGCCGTGGGCACGTCGCCCGCTGATCGGCCCAGCCAGCAAAGCCAACACTGCACTGCTCGGCGTGGCAGTGGTCGCTTCGGGCGCTTGCGCGCTGGCCAGCCAGTTCACCCATCCCGGTGAAGTGTTCGGCGAACTGGGCCGCGACAGCAGCGAAATGGCCAGCGCCGCCCCGGCCATGCCCGACGGCGAATGGCAGGCCTACGGCCGTACCGAGCATGGCGACCGCTACTCGCCGCTGCGCCAGATCACCCCGCAGAACGCCTACCGTCTGGAAGAAGCCTGGCGCATTCGCACCGGTGATCTGCCAACCGAAAACGACCCGGTGGAGCTGACCAACCAGAACACCCCGCTGAAGGTCAACGGCATGCTTTACGCCTGCACCGCGCACAGTCGCCTGCTGGCGCTGGACCCGGACACTGGCGCAGAAATCTGGCGCTACGACCCGCAGGTCAAGAGCCCGACCGGCACCTTCAAGGGCTTTGCCCACATGACCTGCCGTGGCGTCTCGTACTATGACGAAAACCGCTACGTCAGCCGCGACGGCAGCCCGGCGCCGAAAATTACCGATGCAGGCCAGGCCGTGGCCCAAGCCTGCCCGCGTCGCCTCTATCTGCCTACCGCGGATGCCCGCCTGATCGCCATCAACGCCGACAACGGCAAGGTCTGCGAAGGCTTCGCCAACCAGGGCGTGATCGACCTCACCACCGGCATTGGCCCATTCACCGCCGGCGGCTATTACTCCACCTCGCCTGCTGCGATTACCCGTGACCTGGTGATCATCGGTGGCCACGTCACCGACAACGAGTCGACCAATGAGCCGTCCGGGGTGATCCGCGCCTACGACGTGCACGACGGCCACCTGGTGTGGAACTGGGACAGTAACAACCCGGACGACACCAAGCCATTGGCTGCCGGCAAAATGTACAGCCGCAACTCGGCCAACATGTGGTCGATCGCCAGCGTCGACGAAGACCTTGGCATGATCTACCTGCCGCTGGGCAACCAGACCCCGGACCAGTGGGGCGCCGACCGCACCCCGGGCGCCGAGAAGTACAGCGCCGGCGTGGTCGCCCTTGACCTGGCCACCGGCAAGGCACGCTGGAACTATCAGTTCACCCACCACGACCTGTGGGACATGGACGTCGGCAGCCAGCCGACCCTGGTACACCTGAAAACCGACGATGGTGTGAAACCGGCGATCATCGTACCGACCAAGCAAGGCAGCCTGTACGTGCTCGACCGCCGCGACGGTACGCCAATCGTGCCGATCCGCGAGATCCCCACCCCACAAGGCGCAGTGGAAGGCGACCACACCTCGCCCACCCAGGCCCGCTCCGACCTCAACCTGCTCGGCCCAGAGCTGACCGAACAGGCCATGTGGGGCGCCACGCCTTTCGACCAGATGCTGTGCCGCATCCAGTTCCGCGAACTGCGCTACGAAGGCCAGTACACCCCGCCATCCGAACAAGGTTCGTTGGTCTACCCCGGCAACGTCGGTGTATTCAACTGGGGCAGCGTGTCGGTCGACCCGGTGCGCCAGCTGCTGTTCACTTCGCCCAACTACATGGCGTTCGTGTCGAAGATGGTCCCGCGTGAGCAGGTTGCCGAAGGCAGCAAGCGCGAAAGCGAGACCAGCGGCGTGCAGCCGAACACCGGCGCACCGTATGCAGTGATCATGCACCCGTTCATGTCGCCGCTCGGTGTACCGTGCCAGGCACCCGCCTGGGGCTACGTCGCCGCCATCGACCTGTTCACCAACAAGGTGGTGTGGAAACACAAGAACGGCACCACCCGCGACAGCACCCCGCTACCGATCGGCCTGCCGGTTGGCGTGCCGAGCATGGGTGGCTCGATCGTCACCGCCGGTGGCGTCGGCTTCCTCAGCGGCACGCTCGACCAGTACCTGCGCGCCTATGACGTGAACAACGGCAAGGAGTTGTGGAAAGCACGCCTGCCAGCGGGTGGCCAGGCTACGCCGATGAGCTACACCGGCAAGGACGGCAAGCAGTACGTGCTGGTGACTGCCGGCGGCCATGGCTCGCTGGGCACCAAGATGGGCGATTACATCATTGCTTACAAATTAGCCGAGTAAGCGACACCGCTCCCGCAGGCTCAACCCTGAGGGAGCGGCCTTGTGTCGCGTTTCGGTCGCGCAGCGGCCCCAACGATCTAGAATGCTGGATGGATTCTGGGGCTGCTGCGCAGCCCAATCGCGACACAAGGCTGCTCCCGAACCATTGAAACCCATCCCTCCCCGCCCCATCTAAGCACCATAGTCATTCACGCAGGTGCCCCATGAGCGACCAGCAGGATTTCCCCGAACACCCTGACGAACACAGCGAAGTCGAACACACCCTCCAGGCCGAAGTCAGCCACGCCCTCGCCCTGCCCGGTCAACAGCTGCCGGACAAGGTCTACGTCATCCCGATCCACAACCGCCCGTTCTTCCCGGCCCAGGTACTGCCGGTGATCGTCAATGAAGAGCCCTGGGCCGAAACGCTCGACCTGGTAGCCAAGTCACCGGACCACTGCCTGGCGCTGTTCTTCATGGACACCCCGCCAGAAGACCACCGCCACTTCGACACCTCGGCACTGCCGCAGTACGGCACGCTGGTCAAGGTGCACCATGCCAGCCGCGAAAACGGCAAATTGCAGTTCGTCGCCCAGGGCCTGTCCCGGGTGCGCATCCGCAACTGGCTCAAGCACCACCGCCCGCCCTACCTGGTCGAAGTCGAATACCCGCGCCAGCCCGCCGAGCCGACCGACGAGGTCAAAGCCTACGGCATGGCGCTGATCAACGCGATCAAAGAGCTACTGCCGCTCAACCCGCTGTACAGCGAAGAGCTGAAGAACTACCTCAACCGCTTCAGCCCCAACGACCCTTCGCCGCTCACCGACTTCGCCGCCGCGCTCACCTCGGCCACCGGCAATCAGTTGCAGGAAGTGCTCGACTGCGTGCCCATGCTCAAACGCATGGAAAAGGTACTGCCAATGCTGCGCAAAGAGGTGGAAGTCGCGCGCTTGCAGAACGAGATCTCGGCCGAGGTCAACCGGCAGATCGGCGAACACCAGCGCGAGTTCTTCCTCAAGGAACAACTCAAGGTCATCCAGCAAGAGCTGGGGCTGACCAAGGACGACCGCAGCGCCGACCTTGAACAGTTCGAACAGCGCCTGGAAGGCAAGACCCTGCCACCGCAGGCACGCAAGCGCATCGATGAAGAGATGGGCAAACTGGCCATCCTGGAAACCGGCTCACCCGAATACGCCGTCACCCGCAACTATCTGGAATGGGCCACCGCCCTGCCGTGGGGCGTGTACGGCAAAGACAAGCTCGACCTCAAGCATGCGCGCAAAGTCCTCGACCAGTACCACTCCGGCCTCGACGACATCAAGGAGCGCATCCTCGAATTCCTCGCCGTGGGCGCCTGGAAAGGCGAGATCAGCGGCTCGATCGTGCTGTTGGTGGGCCCGCCCGGGGTGGGCAAGACCAGCATCGGCAAGTCCATCGCCGAATCGCTCGGCCGGCCGTTCTATCGCTTCAGCGTCGGCGGCATGCGTGATGAAGCCGAGATCAAGGGCCACCGCCGCACCTATATCGGCGCCCAGCCCGGCAAGCTGGTGCAGGCCCTGAAAGACGTCGAAGTGATGAACCCGGTGATCATGCTCGACGAAATCGACAAGATGGGCCAGAGCTACCAGGGCGACCCGGCCTCAGCGTTGCTGGAAACCCTCGACCCCGAGCAGAACGTCGACTTCCTCGACCACTACCTCGACCTGCGCCTGGACTTGTCCAAGGTGCTGTTCGTGTGCACTGCCAACACCCTCGATTCAATACCCGGGCCGTTGCTCGACCGCATGGAAGTGATCCGCCTGTCCGGCTATATCACCGAAGAAAAAATGACCATCGCCAAGCGCCACCTGTGGCCCAAGCAGCTGGAAAAGGCCGGCGTTTCCAAGACCAGCCTCAGCATCAGCGACAGCGCCCTGCGCCTGGTGATCGACGGTTATGCCCGCGAGGCCGGCGTGCGCCAGCTGGAGAAGCAACTGGGCAAACTGGTGCGCAAGGCCGTGGTCAAGCTGCTGGAAAACCCCGACGCCAAGCTTAAGATCGGCACCAAGGACCTGGAAACCGCACTCGGCATACCGGTGTTCCGCAGCGAGCAGGTACTGGCTGGCAAAGGCGTCATCACCGGCCTGGCCTGGACCAGCATGGGCGGCGCCACGCTGCCGATCGAGGCGACCCGCATCCACACCCACAACCGCGGCTTCAAGCTGACCGGCAAGCTGGGTGACGTGATGAAGGAGTCTGCCGAAATTGCCTACAGCTACATCAGCTCCAACCTCAAGCAATTTGGCGGGGATCCAGGTTTCTTCAACGAAGCGTTCATCCACCTGCACGTACCCGAAGGCGCCACGCCCAAAGACGGCCCCAGTGCCGGCATCACAATGGCCAGCGCTTTGCTCTCACTGGCCCGCGACCAGTCTGCCAAAAAAGGTGTCGCCATGACGGGCGAGCTGACCCTCACCGGCCATGTACTGCCGATTGGCGGCGTGCGCGAGAAGGTGATTGCGGCGCGGCGGCAGAAGATTTTCGAACTGATCCTGCCGGAGCCCAACCGCGGCGACTTCGAAGAACTGCCGGACTACCTGCGCGAAGGCCTGACAGTGCATTTCGCCAAGCGCTTTGCCGACGTGGCGAAAGTGCTGTTCTAGCCTGCACCGCCCTCTTCGCGGGCAAGCCCGCACCTGCACGGGTACGCTACCCCTGCAGGCGCGGGCTTACTCGCGAAAGGACCGGCACAGGCAGCACAAATTTCCTCGATCATCGGGTATCCTCAGGCCATCGCCAGCCTTCGGAGCCACCATGACCTCTCCTCGTCTGCTCGTTCCCCTGAGCTTCGCCCTGCTTTCTGCTTGCGCGCAACAATCCTCGCAGCCCGTTGACCTGGACGCCGAAAGCGAATGCCCCAAGCGCCTGCAGGTCGGCCAGATCCTCACGCTTACCCTGCCCAGCAACCCCACCACCGGCTACCGCTGGCTGGTACAGAACCCGGCGCCCAACGTATTGCAAAGCCTTGGCCCCGAGGTTTACAGCGCGCCTGAAGACACCGGTATCGTCGGCAGCTCGGGCCTATCGACCTGGCGCTTCCAGGCCCGCGCTACGGGCGAAGGGAACCTGGTGTTGGTCTACCAGCAACCCTGGGCCCCGGAAGTGCGCCCGGTGCAGACCTTCGATTGCGCCATTCGGGTCAATTGAACGCAAAGCGCTGGTCAGCCAACCATGCATCCCGGCTGCGGTTTGGCTAGAATGCGCCCCCTGCCTATCACCAGCCGCCTGGATTCGCCGTGAGCAAACAACCCGACCGCCTTTTCTCCCAACCACTGGAGCAGGTGCCCGACTTCGTCTTCAACGAAGACGTCGTGCGTGTGTTCCCGGACATGATCAAGCGCTCGGTGCCCGGTTATCCAACCATTGTCGAGAACCTCGGGGTACTGGCCGCTCGGTTCGCCCAGCCAGGCACCGCACTGTACGATCTGGGCGCATCGCTGGGTGCCGTTACCCAGTCGCTGCGGCGCCATGTGCGCAGCGACGGCTGCAGGGTAATCGCGGTTGATAACTCCGCCGCCATGGTCGAGCGCTGCCGCCAGTACCTCACTGCGCAGGATTCGATGTTCCAGGAGTTGCTGCCAGTGCAAGTACTGGAAGCCGATATCCTTGCCCTGCCCTTCGAGCCCGCCTCGGTAGTGGCGATGAACTTCACCCTGCAGTTCATCGCCCCTGACCAGCGCCTAGAACTGCTCGGGCGAATCCGCCAGGCGCTGCTGCCCGGCGGCGCGCTGATTCTGTCGGAGAAGCTGCGCTTCGCCGATGAACAAGAGCAGGACCTGCTCAATGAACTGCACCTGGATTTCAAACGGGCCAATGGCTACAGCGAACTGGAAATCGCCCAGAAGCGCAGCGCCATCGAAAACGTGATGAAGCCCGATACACTCGAAACCCACCAGGAACGCCTGCGCGCAGCCGGCTTCTCGAAAGTGGTGCCTTGGTTCCAATGCCTTAACTTCGCCTCGTTGATAGCCCTGCCATGATCGATCTGTCTCCCCTCGTCCGCCGCCTGGCGGGCACGCCCCTGGCTTCCTGGTCGCAAGGCCTGCAAGCACAACTGGACGCCAAGCTGGAAAAGGGTCACGGTGACCTCGACCGCTGGCGCGGGGCGCTGGAAGCCCTGCCCGCCCTGCAACCCAGTGAAATCGACCTGGTCAACGGGTTGCGTCTGGATTGCGACTGCGACGACGCCACCCGCGCGCAGATGCGCCAGGCACTGATGGGCCTGTCGCCCTGGCGCAAGGGGCCGTTCGACCTGTTTGGCGTGCACGTTGACACCGAATGGCGTTCGGACTGGAAGTGGTCACGGGTTGGCCCGCACCTGGACCTCCAGGGCAAGCGCGTACTCGACGTGGGCTGTGGCAATGGCTACTACCAGTGGCGCATGCTCGGCGCCGGCGCAGACATGGTGATTGGGGTCGACCCCAACTGGCTGTTCTTCTGCCAGTTCCAGGCCGTGCAGCAATACCTGCCGGAGTTGCCGGCCTGGCACCTGCCGTTCGCCCTGGAAGACCTGCCCGCCAACCTGGAAGGTTTCGATACCGTGTTTTCCATGGGCGTGTTCTATCACCGCCGCTCGCCCATCGAGCACCTGCTGGCGCTCAAGGACTGCCTGGTCAAAGGTGGCGAGCTGGTGCTGGAAACGCTGGTTATCGAGGGCGACGAAAACCAGGTGCTGGTGCCTGAAGACCGCTACGCACAGATGCGCAACGTCTGGTACCTGCCGTCGGTACCGGCGCTGGCCCGCTGGTTGCGCCGTGCCGGCTTCAGCGATGTGCGCTGCGTCGACGTGAGCGTGACCAGCGTCGAGGAGCAGCGCAGCACCGATTGGATGCGCTACCAGTCACTCAGCGACTTCCTCGACCCGAACGACCACAGCAAGACCGTCGAAGGCCTGCCTGCCCCACGCCGCGCCACCCTGCTGGCGCGCAAATAAAAAAGGCGCCCGCAGGGGCGCCTGAATACACCTGCGGCGAGGAGCCGTCGCGGCGCAGGTGTCGATACCTCAATCCTTGGCCACCTCACGCGCCTTCTCTTGCGCCTTGCGCTCGCGCTCGGCAACAGCCTGTTGCTTGTCGCCATGCAGTCGCTGCTGGTCTTCGCGGAAGGCTTGCCAGAACTGCTTCGAGCGCTCCGCACCGCCCTCGGCATAAACACTGGCGCTGCCCAGGGCAAGGGTGGCCAACAGCAGGTATTTGGTCAGGTTCATCGTGTTTGCCTCGTAATAACCGATCAGACACGGCCATCCTAGCGAGGGCTGGCTAACGGCAAGGTGAGGCGGGGATTACAGTCCTGCAATGTGGCCTTGTGTGGACTGTTCGGGCCTCTTCGCGGGTAAACCCGTTCCTACAGGCGCGGGTTTACTCGCGAAGAGGCCCGAACAGACAGCCAGATAACAGCAGAATTACAAATCCGTTATCTGCACCGCAGGCCTTTTTTCATGCCGTAACATTGGGGCGCTTGACCCTGATGTCACTACAGGGTCAAGAATCGTCCCCTTTCAACATACCGAGCCCCCCATGCGCCTACTGATCATCGAGGACGAGCTGCGTACCGCCGACTACCTGCAACAGGGCCTTCGCGAGAACGGTTACGTGGTCGACTGCGCCCACACAGGCACCGACGGCCTGCACCTGGCACGCCAACAGGCGTATGACCTGGTCATCCTCGACGTCAACCTGCCCGAAATCGATGGCTGGACCGTGCTGCAGCGGCTACGTGCCGAATCGGCCACACGCATCATGATGCTGACCGCCCACGGTCGCTTGGCCGACCGGGTAAAAGGCCTGGACCTGGGCGCGGATGACTACCTGCTCAAGCCCTTTGAGTTCCCTGAGCTACTGGCGCGCATCCGCAGCCTGCTACGCCGCAACGACCAGCAACTGCAGCCCAGCACCCTGCGCGTCGCTGACCTGGAACTGGACCCCGGCCGCCACCGCGCCTACCGCGCCGGGCAGCGCATCGACCTGACCGCCAAGGAGTTCGCCCTGCTGCACCTGCTAATGCGCCAGACTGGCGAAGTGTTGTCGCGCACGCAGATCATCTCGCTGGTGTGGGACATGAACTTCGACTGCGACACCAACGTGGTCGAGGTCTCGATCCGGCGCCTGCGGGCGAAGATCGACGACCCGTTCGACAACAAGCTGATCCATACCCTGCGTGGTGTGGGCTACGTACTTGAGGCTCGCCTTTGAAAAACGCCAGCCTGTCGTTACGCCTGGGCCTGAGCGTCACATTGATGGGCGCCGCACTGGTGCTGCTGCTGGCCTGCCTGGCCGTGTTTGCCCTGGATCACGAACTGGACAGCCGCGCGCGCAAGGATTTGGCGCGCAAGATGCTTCAGGTCGAGCACAACCTGCGTGTCGACCTGCGCAGCGAGGACCTGGGCAGCCGCGCCCATCCACTGCTGGACCTGGTGATGGGGCATGACAACCTAAGCCTCAGTGTGCTGGCTCTCGACGGCCACCACCCCCACCTGCTCAGCCTCGGCCCGGCCCTGGAATCGCGGGTCGGTGAACTGCACACCGATGCGCGCCTGGCCTTTCACGCCTGGCGTGACAGCGGCGGTAACCAGATCCTCACCGTTACCCGGTTGATGCGCCTGCGCGACAACACCCCTGTCAAGGTGATGATGTCGCTCAACCGCGCCGACGACAACGCCCTGCTGCAAGCCTACCTGCACTCGACATTGCTCGCCTTGCCACTGCTACTGGTTTTGATTGGTGCGGGGGCATGGTGGCTGATGCAGCGCGGCCTGAAACCATTGCGGCACTTCCGGCGCATTGCCGGGCAGGTGTCGGCCCAGGACCTGCAGCATCGCCTGCCCGCTACCTCCCTGCCGCAGGAACTGGCAGACCTGGCCGGCAGTATCAACGTGATGCTCGATCGACTCGACCAAGGTGTCAGGCAGCTGTCGCAGTTCTCTGACGACCTGGCCCATGAACTGCGCACACCGTTGAGCAACCTGATGGGCAAGGCGCAGGTGACACTGGCCCGTGAGCGGGACAACGCCAACTATCGGGAAGTGCTTGAAGACAGCATCGAAGAACTGACCCGGCTCAACCGCATCATCAACGACATGCTGTTTCTTGCCCAGGTCAGCCAGCCGCATACGCAGGTTGCGTTGAAACCCTTGGCGCTGTCCGACGAGGCAGCGCGGGTTGTCGAGCTGTTTGCCTACAGTGCCGAGCTGAAAGAAATTGAGCTACGTGTTCAGGGCTGGGGGACAGCGCTGGGAGACCGGCTGATGTTTCAGCGGGCACTGTCGAACCTGTTGAGCAACGCCATACGGCACAGTCCCGAGGGTAAACCCGTGGCTCTGCGCATCGAACGCTCGGGCAGCGAAGTCATTCTATCCGTGGAGAACCAGGGTCCGGGTGTGCCTGCAGAGCACCAGTCGCGCTTGTTCGAGCGGTTTTACCGGGTAGGTTCGGGGCGTTCGCGGCTGGAGGGCGGGACCGGGTTGGGGTTGGCGATCGTGAAGTCGATCATGCAGTTGCATGGCGGGCGGGTCGAGGTCAGCAGCTGCCCCCTGGGGCCTACCCGGTTTACCCTGGTGTTTCCTGCCGAGTGATCGGCCGCCTGTGCTGGCCTCTTCGCGGGCTTGCCCGCGAAAAGGCCGGTACAGGCGACCAACAATCAGCGCGAAGCCGCCACGATCAGCGCCTTCATCTCGGCCACAGCAGCCTTGAAGCCGACAAACAAGGCATGCGCCACCAGCGCATGGCCAATGTTCAACTCATTGATACCCTTGATCGCCGCCACCGCCTCGACGTTGTGGTAATGCAGCCCGTGACCGGCATTGACGATCAGCCCATGCCCCACGCCAAACGCCACACCCTCGACGATCCGCTTGAGCTCTTCAGCCACTTCGGTGGGGGTTTCGGCATCGGCATAACGGCCGGTGTGAAGCTCGATGGCCGGTGCGCCAACCCGACGCGAGGCCTCGATCTGCCGTTCGTCGGCGTCGATGAACAGCGACACCTCGGCACCGGTACGCGCCAGCCGTTCGACTGCAGCCTTGATCCGCGCTTCCTGGCCTGCCACATCCAGGCCACCTTCGGTGGTCAGCTCCTGACGGGTTTCGGGTACCAGGCAGATGTGCGCCGGGCGAATCTTTTCGGCAAAGGCCATCATCTCTTCGGTGACGCCCATCTCGAAGTTCATGCGGGTCTGCAGCACATCCTTGAGCAGCACAACGTCACGCTCCTGGATGTGCCGGCGGTCTTCACGCAGGTGCACGGTGATGCCATCGGCGCCTGCTTCCTCGGCGTCCAGGGCAGCCTTGACCGGGTCAGGGTAGCGCGTGCCACGGGCCTGGCGCAGGGTCGCCACGTGGTCGATGTTGACGCCAAGAAGCATGCGGTTGCTGTGAGTCACGAAAGGCTCTCCTGAAGATTGAGCCCAACAGCATACGTCCTGATCAGCGCTTGCGAAACAGTTCCCGGCTGACCAGCGGTTTTGCCCCCAGGTGAACTGCCAGTGCCTGGCGCATCAGCCGCTTTGCAGCGAGCAAGGCGCCAGGTGCGTCCCAGTCGGCTTCAGCCAGGGCCAGCAACTCGATCCCACGAAACAGGCCGGGCTGCAACAGCTCGACCCGCTCCAGGCCGGCATCCACGCGCAGGCGATACAGGCCGTCGGCGGCAATCGGCTGGTCGTTGACGTCTTGGTTCAATGAAAACGCATACCCGAGCTCATCAAGCAGCCGCCATTCGAACGAACGCAGCAGAGGTTCCAGCGGGCGGCCTTCAGCCAGGGCCTGCAAGGTCAAGGTGTAGTGTTCGAAAATGGTCGGAAACGGTGCTTCGGCGGGCAGCAGACGCATCAGCAACTCATTCAGGTACAACCCGCTGAACAGCGCATCGCCGTGAAGCCAGGCGGCGATGCCGGTGCTGTCCATGCGGCTGACATTCTTCAGCTCGCCACGCCCACGCAGCTCCACCTCCAGCGACACGAACGGCCGCACCAGGCTGCCGCCCTTACTGCGCGCGCGACGCAACACGGCACGCATGCGGCCCTGCGGGGTGAAAAAGTCCACCAGCGCGCTGGTTTCCTTGTAGGCACGGCTGTGCAGTACGTAGGCTGGCTGACCGACAGGTTGTTCCATTAAAAATCACTCGCGCCGAGGGTTGCACTGGCCCTTGTGGGAGCGGCCTTGTGTCGCGAAAAGGGCCGCAAAGCGGCCCCAGATTTTTAGCTTCGCAGCATAAATCGCCGGGGCTGCTGCGTAGCCCTATCGCGACACAAGGCCGCCCCTACAGGGACCAGCGCGCGGCTTACAGGTCGCCGTAGCCCAGCGAACGCAGGGCGCGCTCGTCGTCGGACCAGCCGCCCTTTACCTTGACCCACAGGTTGAGCATGACCTTGGAATCGAACAGCACTTCCATGTCCTTGCGCGCCTCGGAACCGATGCGCTTGATGCGCTCGCCCTTGTCACCAATGATGATTTTCTTCTGGCCATCGCGTTCAACCAGGATCAACGCGTGAATGTGCAGCACATGGCCCTGCTGCTTGAATTCCTCGATCTCCACCGTGATCTGGTACGGCAACTCCGCACCCAGCTGGCGCATGATCTTCTCGCGCACCAGTTCGGCGGCCAGGAAGCGGCTGCTACGGTCGGTGATCTGGTCTTCGGGGAAGAAATGATCGTTCTCGGGCAGGTGCTTGGCGATCTGTGCTTCAAGCGCGTCAAGGTTGTGCCCCTGCTGTGCGGAAATCGGCATCACCTCGGCGTTCGGCAGTTGCTCTTGCAGCCACTGCAGGTGCGGGATCAGCTCGGCTTTCTCTTCCATGCGGTCGGTCTTGTTGACCGCGATGATCAGCGGGCCGGTGACATACTGCACGCGCTCCAGAACCAGTTGGTCCTCGTCGGTCCACTTGGTACGGTCAACCACGAAGATAACCACGTCGACGTCCTTGAGGGCCGCCGAGGCATTGCGGTTCATGTAACGGTTCAGGGCCTTGTCGTTGGCCTTGTGCATACCGGGGGTATCGACGTAGATGGCCTGCACATCACCTTCGGTCTTGATGCCGAGCATGTTGTGGCGGGTGGTCTGCGGCTTTCGCGAAGTAATCGCCAGCTTCTGGCCCAGGATGTGGTTGAGCAGGGTCGACTTGCCGACGTTGGGACGGCCGACAATGGCTACGTAGCCGCAGCGGGTCGGGTTGCTATCAGTCATTGCCATTCTCCACGCCCAGGGCGATCAGTGCAGACGCGGCGGCGACTTGCTCGGCAATACGCCGGCTAACGCCTTGACCACGGCTCTTGTTGTTCAGCAGTACCACTTCGCATTCGACGAAGAAGGTCCGGCAGTGTGGTTCACCCTGGATATCCACGACTTCGTAACGCGGCAGCTCACAGCTGCGCGACTGCAGGAACTCTTGCAGGCGGGTTTTCGGATCTTTATTGGTGTCGACCAGTGTCAGGCCTTCGAACTCATCGGCCAGCCAGGCCAGGATGCGCTCCCGGGCGGTGTCCATATCGGCGTCCAGGTAGATGGCACCAATCAGTGCCTCCAGGGCGTCGGCCAGGATCGACTCGCGGCGAAAGCCGCCGCTCTTGAGTTCTCCGGAACCCAGGCGCAGGTAATCGCCCAAGTCAAAACCACGGGCCAGACGGGCCAGGGTTTCACCCTTGACCAACCGCGCACGCAGCCGCGACAACTGGCCTTCGCGGGCCTGCGGAAAACGCTCGAACAGCGCTTCGCCGGCAACGAAGTTGAGAATGGCGTCACCGAGGAACTCCAGGCGCTCATTGTTGCGCCCGGCGTAACTGCGATGGGTCAGTGCCAGGAGCATCTGGTCCTGGTTCTTGAAGGTGTAACCGAGCTTTCGCTCCAGACCGGCAAGGGAAGCACTCATGCGGCCACCCGATCGTTGTTCAACGCGTTGTTCAAATCAACATCCTGAAAGACTGTTTGGCTGTGGTCCGCCGATTGATGTGTGGCGAATCTCCCGATCCCTGAGAACACAGCCTATGTCAGAAATGCATTCGGCGCTGTCTGCTGGACAGCGCCGATGGGTATCAATGGATCAGGCCAACCCGCGACAGGTTGGGCAAGTGGCTGAGTTTGGGCTCTGGCCAGCTCATCCACACCGCGAAGGCCTTGCCGACAATGTTCCGGTCCGGAACCATGCCGTGCAGTTCCTTGGGAATGTTCGGGTCATCCCAGAAACGGCTATCGTTGGAGTTGTCGCGGTTGTCGCCCATCATGAAGTAATGGCCCGCAGGCACGGTCCACTGCTGGTCCGGCGGCATGCGATAACGGCTCATTTCCTTGCGGATCAGGTGTTCGGCCGCGCCGAGCTTTTCCTTGTACAGCTGAGCACTGCCCAGGGTACCCGGCTCGCTGCCCACCAGTTGTTCGGCAACGGGCTGGCCGTTGACGAACAGCCGCTTGTCGTTGGTGTAGCGGACCACGTCGCCCGGCAGGCCAACCACACGCTTGATGTAGTTGACATTCGGGTCACTCGGGTAGCGGAACACCATTACATCCCCGCGTTGCGGGTCACCGACCTCGATGACCTTCTTGTCGATCACCGGCAGGCGAATGCCGTACGAGAATTTGTTCACCAGGATGAAGTCGCCCACTTCCAGGGTCGGTTTCATCGATCCCGAAGGGATCTGGAATGGCTCGACCAGGAATGAACGCAGCACCAGCACGATGAACAGCACCGGGAAGAACGACTTACCGTACTCGACCAGCAACGGCTCCTTGTTCAGCCGTTCGACCACCGCCATCTCAGGCTGGCTGACGCTGCCCTGATAGTTGGCGATTGCCGCACGCCGGCGCGGGGCCAGGAACAGCAGGTCGATCAAGCCCAGCAGACCGCAGATGAAGACGGCGATGACCAGCAACAGCGGGAAATTTAGCGACATAGGACCTAGCTATCCAACCTGAGCACGGCGAGGAAGGCTTCTTGTGGAATTTCCACATTGCCCACCTGTTTCATGCGTTTCTTACCGGCCTTCTGCTTCTCCAGCAGCTTCTTCTTACGGCTGACGTCACCGCCGTAGCACTTGGCCAGTACGTTCTTTCTGAGCGCCTTGACGGTTGTCCGCGCAATGATCTGGCCGCCAATGGCTGCCTGGATCGCTACGTCGAACATCTGCCGAGGGATCAGTTCCTTCATCTTCTCGGTCAACGCACGGCCTTTATAGGCCGCGTTGTCGCGGTGCACGATCAATGCCAGGGCATCGACCTTGTCGCCGTTGATCAGCACGTCCAGCTTGACCAGGTTGGCCGACTGGTAGCGATCGAAATGATAATCCAGCGAAGCATAGCCGCGGCTGGTGGATTTGAGGCGGTCGAAGAAATCGAGCACCACTTCGTTCATCGGCATGTCGTAACGCACCTGCACCTGGCTGCCGAGGAACTGCATGTCGCGCTGTACGCCACGCTTCTCGATGCACAGAGTGATGACGTTGCCCAGGTGCTCCTGCGGAACCAGGATGGTCGCGGTGACGATCGGCTCGCGGAAGTCGGCCACAGCCGAGACGTCCGGCAGCTTGGACGGGTTGTCGACGACGATGGTTTCGCCGGTTTTCAACTCCAGTTCGTAGATCACGCTGGGTGCGGTGGTGATCAGGTCCAGGTCATATTCGCGCTCCAGGCGCTCCTGGATGATCTCCATGTGCAACATGCCCAGGAAACCGCAACGGAAGCCAAAGCCCAGCGCGTCGGAGCTTTCCGGCATGTACTGCAGCGAGGAGTCGTTCAGGGTCAGCTTCTGCAGAGCGTCGCGGAAATCCTCGAAGTCGTCGGAGCTGACCGGGAACAGGCCGGCGTAGACCTGCGGCTGAATCTTCTTGAAGCCTGGCAACACCTCGACCTCAGGGGTCGAGGACAGGGTCAGGGTGTCACCAACCGGGGCACCGTGGATGTCCTTGATGCTGGCGATGATGAAGCCTACTTCGCCGGCTTTCAGATCAGCGGTCTGGGTGTGCTTCGGGGTGAAGACACCGACGCTGTCGACCAAGTGCACCTTGCCGGTGGACTTGACCAGGATCTTGTCGCCTTTCTTGACGCGGCCCTGGCGCACACGCACCAGCGAGACCACACCCAGGTAATTGTCGAACCAAGAGTCGATGATCAGCGCTTGCAGCGGTGCATCAATCTCACCTTCTGGCGCGGGGATGGTGTGCACCAGGCGCTCGAGCACCTCGTCAACGCCCATACCGCTCTTGGCGCTGCAGGCCACGGCGTCGGTGGCATCGATACCGATGATCTTCTCGATCTCGTCCTTGACGCGGTCCGGGTCGGCCTGGGGCAGGTCCATCTTGTTCAGGACCGGCATGACCTCCAGGCCCTGCTCGATGGCGGTGTAGCAGTTGGCTACGGACTGGGCCTCCACGCCCTGACCGGCGTCAACCACCAGCAGTGCCCCCTCACAGGCCGCCAGCGAGCGCGAGACTTCGTAGGTGAAGTCGACGTGGCCGGGGGTATCGATGAAGTTCAGCTGGTAGGTCTTGCCGTCCTGCGCCTTGTAGTGAAGCGTGACGCTGTGGGCCTTGATGGTGATACCGCGCTCACGCTCCAGGTCCATGGAATCGAGCACCTGGGCTTCCATCTCGCGCGCCGACAGGCCACCGCACATCTGGATGAAACGGTCAGCCAGCGTCGACTTGCCATGGTCGATGTGGGCGATGATGGAGAAATTGCGGATATGACTCAAATCACTCACGGGTCAACACTCGAAAAGGCTGCGAGCCGGACGCCCGCCGAAAAATAGCCGGGAATTGTACCTTAAGCTGCTGGGTTATGGGAGATTCCTCTGTCCGACTGTACACAGCAATCATTCCGGCAATTGTGAAGATTCATGAAAAAGGGCAGCCGAAGCTGCCCTTTCGCCTTGCGAAACTGCTTATTCAGCAAGCTTGAAAGTGATGAAGCTGGCACGGCCCTGACGCAGTACGCGCATCGACACGGAACGATTCTTCGGCAGTTCCTTGGCGATTTCGGTGAATTCCTTGGCCGAACCGATGGCCTGGTTGTTCAGATGGCTGATGACATCACCAGGGCGCAAGCCGATCATGGCTGCCGGGCCATCCTGCACTTCCTTGATGACCACGCCACCTTTGAGCTCCAGGGATTTTTTCTGCTCGGCGGTCAGGTCGGCGACCGATACACCCAGGCGGTTGCTGCTGCGCTCGGCGCTGCCTTCGGTGCCAGCGCCAATGTCAACGTCGTCATCCGGCAGCGCGCCGACGCTGATGTCCAGGTTCTGGCGCTTGCCATTGCGGATGATTTCCAGCTTGGCCTTCTCGCCATCCTTGAGGCCGCCTACCAGGTGCGGCAGATCGGCCGACATGACGATTGGCTGGCCGTTCATGCTGAGGATCACGTCGCCCACCTGCAGGCCGCCTTTGGCTGCCGGGCCGTTTTCCAGCACCTGGGCCACCAGGGCGCCCGCCGGCTTGTCCAGGCCGAACGATTCAGCCAGGTCCTTGTTGACCTCCTGAATCACCACGCCCAGCCAGCCGCGGCTGACCTTGCCGTCTTTCTTCAGCTGGTTGGAGACATCGATCGCCACATCAATCGGGATGGCGAACGACAGGCCCATGAAACCGCCAGAACGGGTGAAGATCTGCGAGTTGATCCCCACCACTTCGCCTTTCATGTTGAACAGCGGGCCGCCGGAGTTACCCGGGTTGATGGCCACGTCGGTCTGGATGAACGGTACGTAGGTGTCATTGGGCAGGGTCCGGCCCTTGGCGCTGACGATACCTTTGGTCACCGAATGGTCGAAGCCGAACGGCGAACCGATGGCCAGTACCCACTCGCCCACCTTGAGCTTCTCGGAGTCACCCAGTTTCACCGTTGGCAAATTCTTGCCATCGACCTTCAGCAGCGCCACGTCAGTGCGCGGGTCGGTGCCGACCAGCTTGGCCTGGAGCTCGCTACGGTCCGACAGGCGGACGATGATCTCGTCGGCATCGGCCACCACATGGTTATTGGTGAGCACGTAGCCATCACTGGAAATGATGAAGCCCGAGCCCAGCGACTGCGCCTCGCGCTGGCGGTCGCCGCGCGGCGAACGGGGCTGCTGGGGCATGTTGCGCTCGAAGAACTCGCGGAACATCGGCGGCAGGCCTTCCAGATCCGGCATCTGGTTTGCGGCGATCCGGCGGTCAGGCAGCTTCTGCTTGGTACTGATGTTGACCACCGCCGGCGAAGCCTGCTCCACCAGGGTGGTGAAGTCCGGCAGGGCTTCCTCGGCCTGGGCGGCGACTACTTGGCCGAGCATCAGCACAGCAGCGAACATCATTAGGTAGGATTTCAAGCGTGGTATTGACATACGACTCCCGTCACAACGAGCGGTAGTTTGGAAAGACCCCTGCACAACGCAGAAAAGGCCAGGCTCTTCAAAGCCTGACCTATAGAAAATTTGCCGATGGATTGCAAATGACAATGCTTTAATTTCATTTCAGGCGTATGCCCACCTGCCTTGGCTCGGCACGCAAAAGCGCGCCATTACTGGCGCGCCTGGGCATCCTGGGGGCGCATCGACAGGGCGACGCGTTCTGCCGTACCCAGCGGAATTTCGCCAACCACGGTCACCATCACTTTGCCCTTGGGTGTATTCAGGCGACGCGAGACTGCCGAGGTCGGGCCTAGCTGGGTGCGCATGTCGGTGCCGCCATCATCGCTCACTTGCTCGATGAACACCGAAAAACGCGCCAGGCCGTCGTCATACATCAGGCTGCTGACCGAACTGTTGTGCTTGGGATCACGGCGTACCGAGCTGTTGACCAGCTCGAAACCGGGTGGCAGCCAGTCCGAACGCCAACCCGCGACGGCATCATTGCTGCCGGCTGCCACATGCTGCACTGGCTTGCAGGCAGCACCTGGGCGCAAGTCTGCGTCGCTGGGTATTTCATCGGTATCGAGACGGGTCATCTGGAAGCGTTCCAGCAACTGCCCCTTGTCGTTGAGCATCAACGAACGCAGCGGCAAACCCGAGTGACGGTCCAGGTGCAATTCGAACGCATAGCGATGCTGGTCGCGTGGCGTGAGCGTAATGATCACGGCATCGCGCCCGGCGACCCGTGACTTGCCTGCCACACTCAAATCGTACCAACCCATCAGTTTCAGCGGATCAAGCACACGCGGTGCGGTATCCGGCGGCGCCGTGACACCGCTGGCCAAGGCCCCGCTGACACATTCCACCTTGCCATCCACGCGCACGATTTCCTGGGCGGCGCCATCAAGCTGCAACAGCCGCTCGCTGACCTTGCCGTCGTCGACCCTGTGCCAGATGTCGTGGGAGGAGAAACTGCCGTTGCGTTCGTAGACGAACGACCCTTGATAGCTCTGTTTTTGCTCGGCCTGTGCCAGCTTGTTCAGCCACTCACTCGCCTCAGGCGAAGAATTGGCCGCCAATGCTGGCACCGTCATGCAGCTGCCAATCAGCAGCGACAAGAGAGGTAGCGCGCGCATGATCCTCCTTACTTAACGGTTTTCCAGGCTGGCGGCGCGGGCATACGGCAATGCGGTTTCAGTGCCCTTGAGCGCAGATTCCTGGGCATGCTGGCGCAGGTAGCCTGGCAGACGCTGATCCCAGCCGGCCTGGTTCTGCAGCACGCCATTGGCCATTGGCCCGGTCGGTTGCTCACTGCTTTCACTATAGCCTGCCAAAACGGCCGGGCCTTGCGCTTGTGGCACACTCAGGCCCTGTTGGACAGGCTGCTGGGCAGCAAGCTCTGCACCCGTGATTTCGTCCTGGTTGTACATACGCACACCGGCCAGTACCGCGACGGTAACCGAGGCGGCTACCGCCAGACGGCCAATGCTGCGCCAAGGGCCTTTCTTGACCTTGGCTGGCACGGCTTCGTCGGCCAGCGCCGCGGACACCGCCGAGGCGATATCCAGGTTAGGCAGCAGCAGTTCCTTGTGCATGGCTGCACGGGCAACCTGGTAACGCGACCAGGTGGCACGGGTTTCGGCGTCGTCGACGGCGTTCAACACCCGACGCAGTTCCAGTTCATCCGCTTCGTTATCCATCACCGCGGACAGCGATTCCTGCAAAGCTTCACGACTCATGGCGGTTCCTCTCTTGGCGCTGTCGCCGCTGTCTCAGGTTTCCTGCAACAACGGCTGCAGGGCTTTATCTATGGCCTCCCGAGCGCGGAAGATTCGAGAGCGCACGGTACCCACCGGACATTGCATGACACTGGCAATGTCTTCGTAACTCAGCCCGTCGAACTCGCGTAGCGTCAATGCCGTACGCAGGTCTTCGGGCAGTTGCTGGATGGTGCGATGGACAGTGCCTTCGATTTCATCCCGCAACAACGAGCGCTCTGGGGACTCGAGATCCTTGAGACCATGATCGCCGTCGTAAAACTCCGCATCCTCGGAGCTCACATCACTGTCTGGCGGCCGTCTTCCACGGGACACCAGGTAGTTCTTCGCCGTGTTGATGGCGATGCGGTACAGCCACGTATAGAACGCACTGTCGCCGCGGAAGTTGCCAAGCGCACGGTAGGCCTTGATGAAGGCTTCCTGTGCTACATCCTGGGCCTCGTGGGTATCGTGGACAAACCGCACGATCAACCCGAGAATCTTGTGCTGATACTTCAGCACCAACAGATCGAAAGCTCGCCTGTCGCCGCGCTGAACGCGCTCGACAAGCTGCTGATCCTCTTCCTGGGTTAGCATGAACACTCCTCAGTGAACTCGAAGGAGCGTTGCATCAGCCATCGTTCAGGCTTGCAACCATAGACTCGGGCTTTGCGCAAAAGTTCTCCCCTCCAAGCAAGTTTCCTGCAGCCCTTGGTCGGCTTGCACGGAAGACGCGGCGCGGTCACGGCCGGCTACGTCGATAATCAGGTTTCAAATACACAGGGGTAAGCCTGGAAAGGCCTGCCGCCCTGCGTCGCCGCGGCAAATTGTGGCGTACGGGCAGCCTTCATAGGATTTCCGGCCATGTCGGAAAGTTCCCACAAAGGTTGTCGCAACCTGGCAGGTAGCATGGAAATTGGCCACCCGGGGCTGCTATAAAGGCATCCCGACACGTTTAACGATAGTTTCACAATGCCATCCGCGCGTGACCATTGTGCCGTGCCCCTCCCAAAGATTACTAGTGTCCCGACATGAGCCAACAATTCCAACATGATGTCCTGGTGATCGGCAGCGGTGCCGCCGGTCTCAGCCTGGCACTTAACCTCCCCAGCCACCTTCGCGTTGCCGTATTGAGCAAGGGCGACCTGTCCAACGGCTCGACCTTCTGGGCCCAGGGCGGCGTCGCTGCAGTGCTGGACAACACCGATACTGTGCAGTCGCATGTCGAGGACACCCTCAATGCCGGCGGCGGGCTGTGCCATGAAGACGCAGTGCGCTTTACCGTCGAGCACAGCCGCGAAGCGATCCAATGGCTGATCGAGCAAGGCGTGCCCTTCACCCGCGATGAGCACTACAGCGTCGACGATGGCGGCTTCGAGTTCCACCTCACCCGTGAAGGGGGCCATAGCCACCGGCGCATCATCCACGCCGCCGACGCTACCGGCGCGGCAATCTTCACCACGCTGCTGGAACAGGCTCGCCAGCGCCCGAACATCCAGCTGCTGGAGCAGCGGGTGGCGGTCGACCTGATCACTGAACGCCGCCTGGGCCTGCCCGGCGAACGCTGCCTGGGCGCCTACGTGCTCGACCGCAACACCGGCGAGGTGGACACCTTCGGCGCGCGCTTCACCGTGCTGGCCACGGGCGGTGCGGCCAAGGTCTATCTCTACACCAGCAACCCCGATGGTGCCTGCGGCGACGGTATCGCCATGGCCTGGCGGGCCGGCTGCCGAGTGGCGAACCTGGAATTCAACCAGTTCCACCCGACCTGCCTGTATCACCCACAGGCCAAGAGCTTCCTGATCACCGAAGCCCTGCGCGGCGAGGGCGCCCTGCTGCGCCTGCCCAACGGCGAACGTTTCATGCCACGCTTCGACCCACGCGAAGAGCTGGCCCCACGGGACATCGTGGCCCGCGCCATCGACCACGAGATGAAGCGCCTGGGCGTGGACTGCGTATACCTGGACATCACTCACAAGCCTGCAGATTTCATCAAGAGCCACTTCCCCACCGTGTACGAGCGCTGCCTGGCCTTTGGCATCGATATCACCCGTCAGCCGATCCCGGTGGTGCCTGCGGCGCATTACACCTGCGGCGGGGTGATGGTCGACGACTGCGGCCACACCGATGTGCCTGGCTTGTATGCCATCGGCGAAACCAGTTTCACCGGCCTGCACGGCGCCAACCGCATGGCCAGCAACTCGCTGCTGGAATGTTTTGTGTACGGTCGCGCCGCCGCTGCCGACATCCAGGCGCACCTGGAGCAAGTGGCCATGCCCAAGGCCTTGCCCGGCTGGGACGCCAGCCAGGTGACCGACTCGGACGAGGACGTGATCATTGCGCACAACTGGGACGAACTGCGGCGCTTCATGTGGGACTACGTCGGCATCGTGCGCACCAGCAAGCGCCTGCAGCGGGCCCAGCACCGCATTCGCCTGCTGCTGGATGAAATCGACGAGTTCTACAGCAACTACAAGGTCAGCCGTGACCTGATCGAGCTGCGCAACCTGGCGCAAGTGGCCGAGCTGATGATCCTGTCAGCCATGCAGCGCAAGGAAAGCCGAGGGTTGCATTACACACTGGATTATCCAGGGATGCTGGACGAGGCCAAGGACACCATCCTTAACCCGCTCTGATATCGGCGTCGTGGCCTTCGCGGGCTCGCCCGCGAAGAAGCTAACCCGGTCTCGATCTATGCCCGGCTCACCGCAGCCCAGCGCCGCCGGCTGAACTTCAACCGCACCCGCAAGCGCCGATGCTCGTCAGCCCCTAGCGCATCCTGAGGTATACACTGGCTTTCCCCCAGCCAACGCCCCACCCGCTCAAAGCGCAAAACCACCAGCCGTGGCAACGCCACACTGTCCCGGCACAACCGAACCCGCTGCCACCCACAGGCACGACTGAACACCTGCCAGCCCCGCACATCACGGCGCAGGCCGACAACAGCATGCTCATGGGTCAACAGGATACGTCGGGGAATGGCCCAGCCAGCGTGGGCCGTGCAGGCGGCGACAACCGAAAAGGCCAACCACCCGGGCAGCGGGCTCGCCCACACGGCAAGCCACGCCAGAACCTGACAAGCGAGGTAGGCCGTCAGCAGCAGGCGCGAGCCTTGCCAACGGCACTCGAAGCACTCACTTGGGCTGGACACGGTCCAGAATGATGCGGACCATGCGCTGCAGTTCCGGGTCTTCGGACTCGGTGCGCTCCATGAACCAGCCGAACATGTCCTGATCCTCGCAGCTCAAGAGACGCACGTACAGTTCACGGTCGGTCTCATTGAGGGTGGGGTAGACTTCCTGGGTGAAAGGCACCAGCAGTACGTCCAGTTCCAGCATGCCGCGGCGGCTGTGCCAGAAAAGCCGGTTGAGTTCAGTTTGTTCGACCATGGGGCCCTCCTCGAATGGGCCGCCAGTATACAGCCAGGCGCGCGAAGCGACACCGGGCGTTGGTCTAGTCACCTACCTATTTTGTTACCGGCGTTCTATGATGGCCGCCAGTCTTTAGCCACCGCGATGACCCATGGCCGATTCCGCTTTCTTCTGCCCCCTGTCCCACGAGGGCATCCTCGCCGTCCGCGGCTCCGATGCAGGCAAGTTCCTGCAAGGCCAGCTGACCTGCAACATCAACTACCTCAGCCAGGAACACGCCAGCCTCGGCGCCCGCTGCATGGTCAAGGGGCGCATGCAGTCGAGCTTCCGCATAGTGCCCGAAGGCAACGGCTACTTGCTGGCCATGGCCAGTGAACTGCTCGACGCGCAACTGGCCGACCTGAAAAAATACGCCGTGTTCTCCAAGGCCACGCTGACCGACGAAAGCACCGCATGGGCACGCTTCGGCCTGCAAGGTGGCGACGCTGCACTGCAGGCGCTGGGGCTTGTCGTGCCCGCCGCCGCCGGTAGCACCGTGCGCCATGACGGGCTGATCGCGATCGCCGTGTCCGCCGGCCGGGTCGAGCTGTGGGTGCCGGTGGCTGACGCCGAGCCAGTACGCCAGGCCCTTGCCGCAGCGCTGCCCGAAGGCACGCTAAACGACTGGCTGCTGGGCCAGATTCGCGCAGGTATCGGCCAGGTCATGGGCCCAACCCGTGAGCTGTTCATCCCGCAGATGATCAACCTGCAGGCCGTCGACGGCGTCAGCTTCAAGAAAGGCTGCTACACCGGCCAGGAAATCGTCGCCCGCATGCAGTACCTGGGCAAACTCAAGCGCCGCCAGTACCGCCTGGCACTTGACCAGCAGGCCATTCCGGCCCCGGGCGCCGAGATTTTCTCGCCCACCCATGGGTCGTCGGTCGGTGAAGTGGTCATTGCTGCCGGCAACGGCACGGGCTGCGAACTGCTCGCGGTGCTCAGCGCCGAGGCGGTGGAAGACGGCCACCTGCACCTGGGCAGCCTCGAAGGCCCGCGCCTGCAGGTGCTGACCCTGCCTTACGAACTGGACCGCGACCGGGAAATCCAGCGCTGACCAGCCTGCCCCACCCCTGTGGCGGGGCCGCACCACCACTGCGGTAGACATGCCCATGAACAAGCTGGCCGAGTTGGTTCAAGCACAATTGCTCGACGCCATCGAAAAGGATGACCTGGTCCTGCCAACCCTGCCCGAGGTTGCCTTGAGCATCCGCGAGGCAGCGGAAGACAGCGAGATCAGCGTAGCGGCCCTGAGCAAGGTGATCGGCCGCGACGCGGCCCTGTCTGCGCGCCTGATCAAGGTCGTCAACAGCCCATTGCTGCGTGCTGCGGTCGAGGTGACCGACCTGCATACCGCCATCACGCGGCTAGGCATCAACTACAGCTGCAACCTGGCCATCGGCCTGGTGATCGAGCAGATTTTCCATGCCCGCTCGCCGGCAGTGGAGCAGAAACTGCGCGATATCTGGGCCAGTAGCCTGGAAGTGGCGGGCATCAGCTACGAAATCTGCCGTCGCTTCACACCTCTCAAACCCGACCAGGCCACCTTGGGTGGGCTGGTCAACCAGATTGGCGCGCTGCCGGTACTCATCTATGCCGAAGAGCACAACGAACTGTTGTCCGACCCGGTTTGCCTGCATTATGTGATCGAGCAACTCCAGCCGGTGCTGGGGGACAAGATCCTCAAGGCCTGGGAGTTTCCGGAGCAGTTGGTCCACCTGCCGAGCCAGGTTCATGACCTGGACCGCCAGACTGACAAGATCGATTACATCGACATCGTGCAGATCGCCCGCTGCATCAGTCAGCGCGGGCGTCACCGGCCATTGGCTGCGCTGCCGGCGTACCGCCATCTGGGGTTGCCGTTTGGCACCGAGCTGGAGGTCGATGAACTGCTGGAGGCGCGGAGCATGTTGCGCTGAGCTGTACCAGCCTGTGTCGCCCCTTTCGCGGGTGAGCCCATGAAAGGGGCGACACAGGCAAACCATCAATCCGCGATAAAGCTCACCCGCACCCGCAACCCGCCCTTCTCGCCATCGTGCAGGGTCACTTGCGCCAGGTGCGCCCGACAGATCTCGCCAACGATCGCCAGCCCTAACCCACTGCCCTGCGCACTTCGCCGGTAGAACCGCTCGAACACCCGTTCGCGCTCGGCCACGGGAATACCTGGCCCGTCGTCTTCCACTTCCAGCACTGCCGGCGCCATTACCCGCAAAATCACATTGCCACCCGCTGGCGTATGCGCCAAGGCATTGTCCACCAGGTTGCTCAACAACTCGTTGAGCAATGTCGGCTCCCCCTTCAACCACACCGGCGCCTCGGCCTCCAGCGCCAGCGCCACCCCGCGCTTGTGCGCCAAAGGCGCCATGGCCATGCCCAGCTCGCGGGCCAACTGACTCAAGTCCAGACGCTGCGCACCGCCTTCGGCAATCGCCCGTGCGCCATTCTCGACCCGCGCCAGGGACAACAGCTGGTTGGCCAGGTGGGTCAGCCTGTCGGTGCCCTGGGCTGCCGACTCCAAGGTCTGCCGCCACTCCTGCGGCTCGGCCGAGCGCAAGCCCAGCTCGACACGTGCCTTCAACGCCGCCAGCGGCGTTCGCAGTTCGTGGGCCGCGTCGGCAATGAACTGCGCCTGGCGCTCGAACTGGCCGCGCAAGCGCTCGGTAAAGTGGTTCAAGGCGCGCACCAGCGGGCCCAGCTCGCGCTGCACCTGCACCACCGGCAACGCTCGCAAGTCGTCCGGCTGGCGTTCTTCCACCGCTGTGCGAAGGCGCTCCAACGGCTGCAACGCGGCACTCACGGCAAACCACACCATCACCAACGCCCCCAGTGCCAGCATACCCAGGCGCAGCAGGGTATCGGCCATCAACCCTCGGGCCATGCGCACCCGCGCTTCCTCGGTTTCGGCTACGCGAATCTCTGCCATGCCGTTCATGTTCGGCTCGCTGACCGGCTTCAGCAGGCTGACCACACGAACGTCCTGGCCCAGGTAAGTGGCGTTGTAGAACCGTGCCAATGCCGGATAGTCATCGGTGCGCGGCGTACCCGGCGGCGGTGGCGGCAGGTTCTCGTAGCCAGAAATCAGCCTCTGCTTGATATCCAGCACCTGATAGTAAATGCGCCCCGCACTGTCATAGGCAAACGTGTCCAGCGCCACGTAAGGCACATCCGCGCTCAACGAACCATCGCGCTGCGACAGGCCCGCGGCGATGGTTCTCGCCGAAGCCAGCAGGGTGCGGTCGTAGGCAGTGTCGGCGGCCTCGCGGCCATTCCAGTAGGCGCTAAGGCCGCTGGCCAGCATCAGCACCACCAGCAACAGCGCCAAATTACCCAGCAAGCGCCCGCGCAGGCTGCCGTTGTCACGCATCGCGGTGCTCAAGCAAATAGCCCAGACCGCGGAAAGTGACGATGGCCACAGGGTGCCCGTCGAGCTTTTTGCGCAGCCGGTGAATGTAGATTTCGATGGCGTCAGGGCTGGCTTCTTCGTCCAGGCCAAACACCTGGGCAGCCAGCTGCTCCTTGCTCATCACCCGGCCCGGGCGAGCGATCAGCGCTTCCAGCACACTCTGCTCGCGGGAGGTCAGCGTCAGGTTGTCATCACCGAGGGTGAAGCGCCGGGTGTCCAGGTCATACACCAGCGGCCCACAGCGTTGCTGTCGCTCGCCACCGAGCACACTGCGGCGTAGCAAGGCCTTGACCCGCGCTTCCAGCTCGGTCAGCTCAAACGGCTTGGCCAGATAATCGTCGGCGCCCAGGTTCAGGCCATGGACCCGGTCCTTGACGTCGCTGCGCGCAGTCAGCATAAGCACTGGCAAGGTTTTGCCACGGCCTCGCAAGCGCGCCAGTACCTCAAAGCCGTCCATGCGCGGCAGGCCGACATCCAGCACGGCCACGGCGTATTCCTCACTGGCCAGCGCCAAGTCGGCAGCCACGCCGTCATGCAGCACATCTACGGTCAGGCCATGGCTTTTCAAGGCCAGGGCCACGCTTTCGGCCAGTTGCAGGTGGTCTTCGACCAGTAGCACACGCATCGGATTCTCCCTGCTCGGGTGGGGCGGTGGCGCGGAGTGTACCGCTGTCACCACGCCTGTGAAGCCCCTCGTGACAAACCTTTCACGCTGAAAGGTTAGCGAAAGGTTCGTTGCCTAGCATCGCACCACGGTCGCCCTTCGCGCCGAAAAAAGCACCAGCAAGGTGCAACGAATAAGAACAATAAACGGAGTCATCGACGATGCTGTCATCGCAGCCGCAGGCGTTCGCGCCTACCCGTTCCTTTATCGCTCGCCCCTCGGCCATCGCCAGCGCCCTCGCGCTTGCCGGTGTCGCCCCGATGAGCCAGGCCGCCTTCTTCGAAGACAGCACGGCCACCTTCGAAACCCGCAACATGTACTTCAACCGCGACTTCCGCGACGGCACCAGCGCGCAGCAATCCAAGCGCGATGAATGGGCCCAGGGCTTCATCCTCAATTTCGAGTCTGGCTACACCGATGGCACCGTGGGCTTTGGCCTGGACGCGTTGGGCATGCTCGGCATCAAGCTCGACTCCAGCCCCGACCGTACCGACAGCGGCCTGCTGCCCACCCACGATGACGGCAAGGCTGCCGACGAATACTCCAAGCTGGGCCTGACCGGCAAGGTGAAGATCTCCCAGACTGAACTCAAGATCGGCACCCTGATCCCCGAACTGCCGACCCTGCAGCCCAACGACGGGCGTATCCTGCCGCAAACCTTCGAGGGCGGCCTGCTCACCTCCAAAGAGATCAAGGGCCTGACCTTCACCGGTGGCCGCATAGACAAAGCCAAGGACCGCAACGACACCAACTGGGAAGACCTGGCGCTGAACAACAAGAACGGCCGCTTCGGTGGCACCTTCAGCGCTGACAACCTGGCCCTGGGCGGGCTCGACTACCAGTTCACCGACCGCATCACCGGCAGCTACCACTTCGCCCAGCTCGACGATATCTACCGCCAGCACTTCATCGGCATGGTCGCCACCCAACCCTGGGGCCCGGGCACCCTGGGTGCCGACCTGCGCCTTGCCATGAGCGACGACGCCGGTGCAGCCAAGGCCGGCAACATCGACAACACCACCGTCAACGGCATGCTCAGCTATGCCCTGGGCGGGCACAAGGTCAGCGCCGCCTGGCAGCAGTTGTCCGGCGAAAGTGCCTTCCCGTATGTGGATGGCGCCGACCCGTACCTGGTCAACTTCGTCCAGATCAATGACTTCGCCGGTGCCGACGAACGCTCCTGGCAGGCGCGCTACGACTACAACTTCGCCGCGCTCGGCGTACCGGGCCTGACCTTCATGACCCGTTACATCAGCGGTGACAACGTCAGCCGGGCTGCCGGTGGCGAAGGCAAAGAGTGGGAACGCAACACCGAACTGAAGTACGTGGTACAAAGCGGCCCGTTGAAGAACGTCGCCGTGCGTCTGCGCAACGCCACCTTCCGCTCCAACTTCGCCCGTGACGCGGATGAAGTGAGGCTGTTGGTCAGCTACAGCGTGGCGCTGTGGTAACCCCATAGCGGTAATCCGATAACAACAACACTCACGGAGATCGACGATGACCTTTTCACTGCGCCGCCTCGTCCTCGCTACCGGCTGCCTGCTGTTGGCCGGCAACGCCCTCGCTGCAGAACCGAAACGCCCCGAATGCATCGCACCCGCCTCCCCTGGCGGTGGCTTCGACCTGACCTGCAAGCTGGTGCAAAGCGCACTGGTACAAGAAAAGATCCTCAGCAAGCCGATGCGCGTCACCTACATGCCCGGCGGGGTCGGCGCGGTCGCCTACAACGCCGTGGTCGCCCAGCGCCCGGCAGACGCCGGCACGCTGGTGGCCTGGTCCAGCGGCTCGCTGCTTAACCTGGCCCAGGGCAAGTTCGGTCGTTTCGACGAAAACGCGGTGAAATGGCTGGCTGCCGTCGGCACCAGCTACGGTGCCATCGCAGTGAAGAGCGACTCGCCCTACAAGACCCTTGATGACCTGGTCGCAGCGCTGAAGAAAGACCCGAGCAAGGTCGTGATCGGTTCCGGCGGTACCGTCGGCAGCCAGGACTGGATGCAGACTGCGTTGATCGCCAAGGCCGCTGGCATCAACCCGCGCGACCTGCGCTACGTGGCCCTGGAGGGCGGCGGCGAAATCGCCACGGCATTGCTGGGCGGCCACATCCAGGTCGGCTCTACCGACATTTCCGACTCCATGCCGCACATCCAGAGCGGCAACATGCGCATCCTCGCGGTGTTCTCTGAAAACCGGCTGAACGAGCCGGAAATGAAAGACATCCCTACTGCCAAGGAACAGGGCTACGACATCGTCTGGCCGGTGGTGCGCGGCTTCTACCTGGGGCCAAAAGTGAGCGACGAGGACTACGCCTGGTGGAAGGCCTCGTTCGACAAGATGCTGGCCTCCGAGGACTTCGCCAAGCTGCGAGACCAGCGCGAGCTGTTCCCGTTCGCCATGACCGGCGAAGAGCTGGACGGCTATGTGAAGAAGCAAGTGGCTGACTACAAGGCGCTGGCCAAGGAATTCGGCCTGATCCAGTAAGCCTGTCGGACTCACCACCACTCCTGTGGGAGCGGCCTTGTGTCGGGATCGGGCGCGAAGCGGCCCCTGGCACAGCCGATACGATGCTTCGTACAGATCGCATCGGCAGGTTTAGCGGCAGCTTCGCGCCCGATCGCGACGCAAGGCCGCTCCCACAGGATTTGCATTTCACTTGAGCAATCCCAACGAGGATTCCCCAATGATCCTTCAACGCATTTTCGCCTTGGCCCTGCTGGCGATGTGTGCCGCCCTGGCCGTGATGGCCTGGCCCTATCAGGCTGCATTCTCCTATGAACCGGTGGGCCCGCGCGCTTACCCGCTGCTGGTGCTCGGCCTGATGGGGCTGGGCCTGCTGTACCTGGTGTTCCGCCCAACGCCCATCGTGCGCAAGGATGACGAACCGGAACTGGACCGCGAGACCCTGATCAAGATCACCGCCTGTGTCGGCCTGCTGATCGTCTTCGCCGCCACTTTCGAAGCGCTCGGCTTCATCCTCAGCGCCATCCTGGTCGGCCTGCCCATGGCTCGGCTGTACGGTGGCCGCTGGCTGCAAAGCGCCATTGTGGTGGCCGGCATGAGCATTTTCCTCTACTGGCTGTTCGACCGCGTGATGGACGTGCCCCTGCCACTTGGCCTGCTGAGCGTACTGGAGAACTGAAATGGATACCTTGAGCTACCTGGGCCAGGGCTTCGGCATTGCCCTGTCCCCCTACAACCTGGTCACCGCCCTCTCCGGCACCTTGATCGGCACCGTGGTCGGCCTGCTACCGGGCCTGGGCCCGATCAACGGCGTGGCCCTGCTGATCCCCATCGCCTTTGCCCTCGGCCTGCCGCCGGAATCGGCGCTGATCCTGCTGGCCGCAGTGTACCTGGGCTGCGAATATGGCGGGCGTATCAGCTCGATCCTGCTGAACATCCCGGGCGAAGCCTCGACCGTCATGACCACCCTCGATGGTTACCCGATGGCCCGCCAGGGCCTGGCCGGTGTTGCCCTGTCGCTGTCGGCCTGGAGTTCGTTCATCGGCGCCTTCATCGCCACCTGCGGCATGGTGCTGTTCGCCCCGCTGCTGGCGAAATGGGCCATCGCCTTCGGCCCGGCGGAGTACTTTGTGCTGATGGTGTTCGCCATCGTCGCGTTGGGTGGCATGGCCGGTGACAAACCACTGAAAACCTTCATTGCCGCTCTCATCGGCCTGTTCCTCTCGGCGGTCGGCATCGACGCCAACAGCGGCGTGTACCGCTTCACCGGTGACAGCGTGCACCTGGCCGACGGCATTCAGTTCGTGGTCCTCGTGCTGGGCCTGTTCTCCATCAGCGAAATCCTCCTGCTGCTGGAAAAGACCCACCATGGCCACCAGGCGGTCAAGGCTACCGGCCGTATGCTGTTCAACTTCAAGGAAGCGGCCTCGGTGTTCCTGGTCAACATCCGTTGCGGCCTGCTTGGTTTCATCATGGGTGTTCTACCCGGCGCCGGCGCAACGCTGGCCAGCGCCGTGGCCTACATGACCGAGAAACGCATGGCCGGGGAAAGCGGCAAGTTCGGCAAAGGCGATGCCCGTGGCCTGGCAGCCCCGGAAACTGCCATTGGTGCGTCCTGCTGTGGCGCCCTGGTCCCGATGCTGACCCTGGGTGTCCCGGGCTCTGGCACCACGGCCGTGATGATCGGCGCCCTGACCCTGTACAACATCACCCCTGGCCCACTGCTGTTCGAACAGCAGCCAGATATCGTCTGGGGCCTGATCGCCTCGCTGTTCGTCGCCAACATCATGTTGGTAATCCTCAACATCCCGATGATCCGCATCTTCACCCGCATCCTCGCCGTGCCAAACTGGGCGCTGGTGCCGGTGATCGCCATCATCACCGCGATCGGCGTTTACGCCGTGCATGCCACTACCTTCGACCTGTTCCTGATGGTCGGCATCGGCATCATGGGCTACATCATGCGCAAGCTGGACTTCCCACTGTCGCCGATTCTGCTGGGCTTCATCCTCGGCGGGCTGATGGAGCAGAACCTGCGTCGGGCGCTGTCGATCTCCAACGGCGAACTGGGCATCCTCTGGTCGAGCCCGATCAGCATGGGCATCTGGGCGCTGGTAGTGGTAATGCTCGCCCTGCCGCTGCTGCGCATCTGGCGCAAACGCAGCCTGCAGCGCCGGGCCCTGGCCGATGCCTGATCGGTCGTTGCCATTGTTCGTCGCGACCGGGCTGGTCGGCCTTGCTGGCGGTTTTGCCGCCAGCAAGGTCGGCTGGCCTTTGCCATGGATGGTCGGTTCATTGCTGGCGATCATCCTGGTGCGCTGCCTGACGCGTTGGCAGCTTTCGGAAATCCCCAACGGCCGCAAGTGCGGGCAGTGGATCATCGGCATCGGTATTGGCCTGCACTTCACCCCCGCGGTGATCGAGCAGGTGGCCAGCCATTTCGCGCTGATTTTCTTCGGTGCGTTGTTCACCACCCTGTCCAGCGTGATCAGCGTATGGCTGCTGCGGCGAACCGGCGAAGACCGCGCCACCGCGTTCTTTGCCAGCATGCCAGGCGGTTCGGGAGAGATGGTCAACCTTGGGGCGCGCAATGGCGCGGTGCTCAGCCAGGTGGCGGCAGCGCAGAGCTTGCGTGTGCTGGCAGTGGTGCTTTGCGTGCCGGCGCTGTTCAAGTTTCTGCTGGGTGACGGGGTACCACTGAACCACACCGGTAGCGTGAGCTGGGGCTGGCTGGCATTGATTGCGCCCTTGGGTGTTGCCGTTGCCTTGCTCTGGCAGCGCTTGCGCCAGCCCAACCCCTGGCTGTTCGGGCCATTGCTGGTAGCGGCTACGGTCAGCCTGGCCGGCAACCTGCAGATCGCCCTGCCCAATGGCGCCAGCCAGATCGGCCAGTGGCTCATCGGCAGCGGCCTGGCCTGTCACTTCAACCGCGCGTTCTTCCGTCGCGCACCGTCGTTCCTGGGGCGCACCTTGATGGCCACGGCGTTGTGCATGGCGATTGCCGCCAGTGCCGCGTGGCTGCTGAGCATGATGACTGCACTGGACTTGCGTTCGCTGACACTGGGGATGATGCCTGGCGGGATCGCCGAAATGAGCCTCACGGCCGAAACGCTGCAATTGTCAGTGCCGCTGGTGACGGCGCTGCAGGTGATGCGCCTGATCCTGGTGTTGTTTCTTGCAGAACCGCTCTTCCGGTTGTGGGACAACAGGCATTCGAGCTGCAAGTACCCTGAAGATAGATAGTTACCACTTGCCCAATGCCCGGGTGAATAGAGTCGGATTGCTGCCCTGATCGCCAGCAAACCCACACTTCCCGGCATTCAAGAGGTAATGATGAAAGTTCGTCTTTCTTGCAACTATCGCTCGGCTATTGCCTGGGCATGCCTTGCCATCAGCGCAGGCAGCCTTGCCGCAGAGTCACCTGCCCCCGTCCAGATCAACGTCGTGGCTATCAATGATCTCCACGGCTACCTGGAACCCAACCCCCAGGACTACGCTGGCGCGCAAGGCGCTACCCGCCTGACCTACGGCGGCATCGCCACACTCGGTGCCATGCTCGATGAACTGCGAACGCAGGACCCCGATCTGCTGTTCATCGGGGCTGGCGACTTGATAGGGGGCAGCCCCGCCATTTCTGCGCTGTGGGCTGACGAGCCTGTGCTTGAGGCCTTGAACGCGATGGGCATGGTCGTCAGCGCATCCGGGAACCACGAACTGGATGCAGGCAAGGCCGAGTTTCTTCGTCAGATCCACGGAGGATGCGAGTCGACGCGCCCTGAAAAGGCTTGCAAGTTTCGCGGCAACTATCCAGGAAGTGGCTTCCCTTACATAGCGTCCAACCTGATCGATACCACTACGGGCAAGCGCTTGCTACCGGCCTATCACATTGAGCAGGTAAAAGGGGTGAAGATAGCGTTCGTCGGTGCAGTGCCGCGCAACATGGAAAAAGTGGTCTCGGCCAGAGCATTCGCAGGGCTCAAGGCCACGGATGAAGCGCAAGCCATCAATGACGTGATTCCGGAGCTCAAGGCCAAGGGTGTGAATGCAATCATTGCGGTCATGCACCAGGGAGGGGATACCGCCGAGCCGTTCGACACGCAGGATTGCAGCCAGCTAAGTGGCACGATCGTCGACGTGGCGAAGCGGCTGGATCCTGCGGTAGATGCCGTCATCAGCGGCCACTCGCATGCCAGCTATCAATGCAAGGTGGGTGACTTGAGCATCACTCAGGCTGGCAAGTACGGCCACTTCCTGACTCAGTTGAAGTTGCAGGTAACGCCAGGCACCCATCACGTCACGAACATCACCGCCCGCAATATTCCTGCTGACCCACAGAACTACCTGCCCAATGCCCAGTTGGCGGGTTTGCTAGAGGAAGTGCGTCAGCGGTCCGGGGAAAAATTGCTCGAACCCATAGGACGCATCTCGACGGCAGAACTTGACCGCAAAGAAAATGCCGCCGGTGAAACAACCTTGGGGAATCTGGTCACGGATGCACAATTGGCCATGACCCAGGCGTTCAATACCCAGGTTGCCTTTCTCAACCTGGGAGGGCTGCGCAGTGATCTTATCCAGCCTGCCGATAGCGACCTGACCTACGAACAATTATTCGCCGTACAACCGTTCAATAACCCACTGGTGGTTCAGGAACTGACAGGCAAGCAGATTACCGAACTGCTCAACCTTCAATGGAACAGGGGCAGTTTCAATCCGCTGCAAGTATCGAAGGGTTTTCATTATGAGTGGGATGGTTCACGGCCTGTCGGCAGCCGTGTCGTCGAGGGGAGTGTGCGTCTTCACGGCAAACCCGTTGAGCCGTTGACCCATTATCGCGTCGTCAGCAACCTTTTCCTGGCCGATGGTGGCGGTGGCTTGGCCACTTTCAAAGAAGGAAGGCGACGCCAGGACACCGGCATCACCGACCTTGAAGCCTTGGTGGAGTACGTGCGCCAGAACCATGAGCGGGGGATTGCCATTGGCCAGCGCAGCGAGCCGCGCATGAGCATGACGCCCTGAGCGATTGCGTACCCCACCGCGGTTTCTCACAGCGGGGGCAGTGCCCAGTCGATGGGCCCGAGCCCCCGCTGCTCGAGGAAGCTGTTGGCACGGCTGAAATGCCCGCAACCGATGAACCCGCGATACGCCGACAGCGGCGAAGGATGGACCGACTTCAAAACCAGATGCTTGGTACCGTCGATCAGCTTCTGCTTGCTCTGTGCATGCGCCCCCCATAGCAGGAACACCACGTTCGGGCATTGCTCACTGACCACCTGGATAATCCTGTCGGTAAACAATTCCCAGCCTTTCTTGGCATGCGACGCGGCATTGGCGCGCTCGACGGTCATGGTCGTGTTGAGCAACAGAACGCCTTGTTCCGCCCAGCTCTGGAGGTAGCCGTGGCTGGGGATCGGGATGTTCAGGTCGCGCTGCAGCTCCTTGTAGATATTGACCAGCGACGGTGGCGTGGCCACGCCCGGTTGCACCGAGAAGCACAAGCCATGTGCCTGGCCCGGCCCGTGGTACGGGTCCTGACCGAGGATGACCACCTTCACCTGGTCCAGCGGTGTCGAATTGAGCGCATTGAAGATCAGCGGCCCTGGCGGGTAGATCTCCTTGCCGGCAGCGTACTCGCCACGCAGGAACTCGCGCAGCTGGTGCATGTAAGGCTGGTCGAATTCACCGCGCAATGCGGCCTTCCAGCTGGGTTCGAGTTTGATGCGATCGTCGTCAGTCATGGGGCCTTCCATAAACAATGGCGCGACACTAGGTAAGCCCTTCGCGCTTGTCAAACGATCCGACCGACGACCGGCATGATCGGCCAGGCAAGCCATACTTGAGCGATGACTTGCGAGAGGTAGTCCATGACCATTCACTGCGAGGTACTCACCGGCGTCGATGGCGCCCGCATCGGCATCGCCACCCTGGATGCGCCCAAGGCGCTCAATGCCCTGAACCTGCCGATGATCGAGGTGCTGGGCGAACAACTGCATGCCTGGGCCCGCGACCCGGGTATCGTCTGCGTGCTGCTGCGCGGCAACGGGGCAAAAGCCTTTTGCGCAGGCGGCGATGTCCGTGCGCTGGCGCAAGCCTGCCGCGACCACCCCGGCAGTGTCCCACCGCTGGCGGCCTCCTTCTTCGCCGCCGAATACCGCCTGGACTTTGCCCTGCACACCTACCCCAAACCGTTGTTGTGCTGGGGCCATGGGCATGTGCTGGGTGGTGGCATGGGGCTGCTGCAAGGCGCCAATGTACGTATCGTCACCCCCAGCAGCCGGCTGGCCATGCCGGAAATCAGCATCGGCCTGTACCCTGACGTAGGCGCCAGTTGGTTCCTGGCCCGACTGCCGGGCAAGCTCGGTTTGTTCTTCGGCCTGACAGGTGCGCCGATCAATGCCCGCGATGCCCTTGACCTGGGCCTGGCTGACCGTTTTCTGGGCGAGCACCAGCAAGAGGCCTTGATCGAGGAGTTGCTGCAACTGAACTGGCAGGAGCAGACCGCCATACAACTGAACAGCCTGCTCAAGGCCGAGCAGCATCGTGCCTGCGCCGAGCTGCCTGATGCCCAGTGGCTGCCACGACGGCATGAGATCGATCAGTTACTCGACGTGGCGGATGCGGCTTCAGCCTGGCGCGCGCTGGAAAGGCTCAAGCAGCATGACGACCCATTGCTGGCAGATGCCGGCCACCGTCTGCATGAGGGTTGCCCGCTGACGGCGCATCTGGTCTGGGAGCAGATCCGCCGGGCGCGGTACCTGTCGTTGGCGCAGGTGTTCCAGATGGAATACAGCATGAGCCTGAACTGTTGCCGCCACCCTGAATTCAGTGAAGGCGTGCGCGCTCGCCTGCTGGACAAAGACAACCAGCCGCGCTGGCACTGGCCTGATGTGGCGCAAGTGCCGACGGCGGTAGTCGAGGCGCATTTTGCCAAGGCGTGGGAAGGGCGGCACCCGTTGGCGGATGTGGGTTAGCCTGCTGGTCCGGGGGCTGCTTTTCAGCCCCCGCCTCCGCTCAGCTAGCGCTGCCAGTATCCTCCTCGCCCCTGCCCGCCCCGCACGTCCCAGCGCCCGCGGTGGTCAACCTGCCGATTGGAGTGCCGGTCGCCCTGCCGGTAACGCTGGCTGTCATTGCGATAGTCATGGCGATCCCGGTCCTGCCGGTAGTCTTGCCGCTGGCGATTGCCGTAGTCATAGCGCGGGTTGCCATGCCACTGGTTCATCCTCGGCTGCGGATAGGGCCGGTAATGGGGCAAAGGGGCCGACCGATTGTAGTAACGGGGAGCAGGCTGATAGTAGTAGCGCGGCGCAGGCGCTACATAGTACCGGTCATAGCGGTAATACCCCGGCGCCACATAGCGGTCGGTGGAGTAGTAGTCCGAACGGTAGTAGCCCCCGCGTTCATAGTACGGGGCGCAGGCCGAAGTCATCAGCCCCAGCAGGGCGATCAACAGGATTCGATAGGACATGGCGGCCTCCTGGACCGCTGGAGTGCCCGAACAGCGGCGCTGGCGAGCGTCGATACGAGATGCGTCAATCGACATTGACTAAGACAGCGGCGCGCAGGTGCAGTGCCATTTCTGCAATAACTTGATACAGCTGAAATAACCCTGAAAAACTTGCAGTCATTTGCTGGCCATCTCACTAGAATAAGCGGCTCGGCACACATCACGGGAAGATCATGCCCTTACGTTCCGCTCTGTTCTCGCAGCGCTCGCTGATCGTTACCCTGCTCGTGTTACTGGCCTGCGGCTTCCTGGCCACCTCGCTGCTCAGCTACTCCTCCTCTCGCAGCGCCATCCGCGACGGCATCATCAATACCGAATTGCCGCTGACCTCCGACACTGTCTACTCGGAAATCCAGAAAGACCTGATCCGCCCGGTGCTGATCGCCTCGATGATGGCCCAGGACACCTTCCTGCGCGACTGGGTGCTGTCCGGCGAGCAGCATACCGAACGCATGACCCGCTACCTGAGCGAGGTCCTGGGCAAGCAGGACATCTTCACGTCCTTTTTCGTGTCCGATCGCACGCTGACCTACTACCAGGCCAAAGGCGTGCTCAAGCACGTCCAACCGGGCACCTGGCGTGATGCCTGGTATTTCCGTCTGCGTGAACTCAAGGCCCCTTATGAGATCAACGTCGACCTGGACATGGCCAACCAGGACAGCCTGACCGTGTTCATCAACTACCAGGTGCACGACTACCAGCAGCGCTTCATCGGCGCGGCAGGCGTAGGGCTGAGCGTATCGTCGGTGGTCAAGCTGATCGATCAGTACCAACGCCGCTACCAGCGCGCGGTGCTCTTCACGGATGCCAAGGGCAAGGTGCTGTTGACCGGCTCCGAGGGTGGCCCGCATGGCTTGCAAGTCGGCCAGTTACTTAAGGACAACCCTGAGCTGAAGGCCATGCTGGCCGAGCAGTGGGTGCCGGGCGAAGGCAGCCACGAGTACCATGACAGCGAAAACCACAGCCACTTTCTCAACGTTCGCCACCTGCCCGAACTGGACTGGTACCTGTTGGTGGACAAACGCGAAACCGGCGTCCTCGACCGCATTCGCCACGCGCTGTACCTGAACCTGGCGATCTGTACGATGATCACCCTGGTGGTGCTGGCACTGGTGCATGCCATGGTCCGCCGCCACCAGGCCAGCACCGAAGCCTTGGCCACGCTCGACAGCCTCACCGGCTTGTACAACCGGCGCAGCTTCGACCTGCTCGCCGCCCAGGCGCTGCGAGAAGCCAGGCGCGACAGTAGCCCACTGGTGGCCTTGCTGATCGATCTGGACCACTTCAAGGCGCTGAACGACAACCACGGCCACCTGGCAGGTGACGAAGTGCTACGCCAATTCGCCAATGTGCTGCAAGGCAGCCTGCGTCAGTCAGATATACTGTGCCGGTGGGGCGGTGAGGAATTCATCGTGCTGCTGCGCGAAGCTGAAGGCCGCCAGGCCATCGAGGTGGCAGAAAAAATCCGCCGACGCACCGAGCAGCTGACCTTCAGTTACGACAACCAGCCGCTGCGGCTGACCACCAGCATCGGCCTGAGCAGCCTGCAACCGGGGGATACCCTGCACGCCCTGCTGACCCGCGCCGACCGCGCGCTTTATCGTGCCAAGCAGGCTGGCCGCAACCGTGTCTGCAGTGAAACCCGCCATGAATGACAAGCAACACTGCCCCGCTTGCGGTGCCCTCAACCATTGCAGCCTGGCCGACCCACGCCGTGCCACCCAGGCGTGTTGGTGCTACAGCGTGACCATCGACCCGGCCGTGCTCCAGGCCTTGCCCGACGAGCTGCGCAACAAGGCCTGTCTGTGCCCGCGCTGCGCCGCCGTTGAAGAACAGCTCCGTCCATCCGCTGCCCACTGATCGTTGCCATGCGCCTTGACCGTTTCCTCGCCAACCTGCCCAGCTACAACCGCCAGAACGTTCGCCTGATGCTGGCGCAACGCCGCGTGCGAGTGGATGGCCAGGTAGTCAGCGACCCGCTGACCGACGTGCGTGAATTCAGCCGCGTAGAGCTGGACGAGCAACTGCTGCAGGCCGGCCGCCCGGCCCGCTACCTGATGCTGTACAAGCCCACTGGCTGCGTAAGCGCCACCCACGATCCGCAACACCGTACCGTTCTCGACCTGCTGCCAGCGGCGTTGCGAGATGACCTGCACATAGCCGGGCGCCTGGACTTCAACACCACCGGCCTGATGATCCTGACCAACGATGGCCAATGGTCACGGCGCCTGACCCAGCCTGCCACCAAGCTGCCCAAGCATTATCTGGTGGACACCGAGGACGAGATTGGCGAGCACTATGTGGCCAAGTTTCGCGAGGGTTTCTATTTTGCCTTCGAAGACCTCACCACCCAACCTGCCCAGCTGGACATCCTCGGCCCCCACCGAGCCCGGCTGGCGATCGTCGAGGGGCGTTACCACCAGGTCAAGCGCATGTTCGGGCATTTCAACAACAAGGTGATCGGGCTGCATCGGGAGAGCATGGGGGCGATCCGGCTGGATCCGGGGTTGGCGCCGGGGGAGTATCGTGAACTGACGGCCAATGAGATAGCCACTGTCTAGGCCGTGACAGACAGCCCGTGTCGTCATACGACCGCTCAGCGACAAAAGTCACATTACTTACCGAACGGCACTTGCGCGATCCCCAACCCACTGCTTGAATCCAAATCGTCAGTCTGCATGTGACTACCAAGTCACACCTGCAGCCGATGACACTTTTTGCCGGCCACCCAAAGCCTAGATGCCTTGGGGCACGGCAAATTGCCCGCCAAAAACAATACCGTCGACGCAAGTGCCAAGGATCGACACAGGGCCCCCGGATTATCTTCAGGCAAATGCCTACCTGTCATAAAGAACGTGCACCCTAGGTGACGCGAATACCCTTTTTGCGCCAGGAGTCGATGACATGAGGCCAGAAATCGCTGTACTTGATATCCAAGGTCAGTATCGGGTTTACACGGAGTTCTATCGCGCGGATGCGGCCGAAAACACGATCATCCTGATCAACGGCTCGCTGGCCACCACGGCCTCGTTCGCCCAGACGGTACGTAACCTGCACCCACAGTTCAACGTGGTTCTGTTCGACCAGCCGTATTCAGGCAAGTCCAAGCCGCACAACCGTCAGGAACGGCTGATCAGCAAGGAGACCGAGGCGCATATCCTCCTTGAGCTGATCGAGCACTTCCAGGCAGACCACGTGATGTCTTTTTCGTGGGGTGGCGCAAGCACGCTGCTGGCGCTGGCGCACCAGCCGCGGTACGTGAAGAAGGCAGTGGTGAGTTCGTTCTCGCCAGTGATCAACGAGCCGATGCGCGACTATCTGGACCGTGGCTGCCAGTACCTGGCCGCCTGCGACCGTTATCAGGTCGGCAACCTGGTCAATGACACCATCGGCAAGCACTTGCCGTCGCTGTTCAAACGCTTCAACTACCGCCATGTGAGCAGCCTGGACAGCCACGAGTACGCACAGATGCACTTCCACATCAACCAGGTGCTGGAGCACGACCTGGAACGTGCGCTGCAAGGCGCGCGCAATATCAACATCCCGGTGCTGTTCATCAACGGCGAGCGCGACGAGTACACCACAGTCGAGGATGCGCGGCAGTTCAGCAAGCATGTGGGCAGAAGCCAGTTCAGCGTGATCCGCGATGCGGGCCACTTCCTGGACATGGAGAACAAGACCGCCTGCGAGAACACCCGCAATGTCATGCTGGGCTTCCTCAAGCCAACCGTGCGTGAACCCCGCCAACGTTACCAACCCGTGCAGCAGGGGCAGCATGCATTTGCCATCTGAGCGGCTCGGCGCCTTGTAGCCAATACCCGCAGGCCACGGGGCGCCGACAAGCTTTTTTATAACTTGGGCTTCTAATTCGCTGAAGGTTCTGGTAAAAAGTCGAGCTCAGATGCGGGTATAGTTTAGTGGCAAAACGAAAGCTTCCCAAGCTTTAGTTGAGGGTTCGATTCCCTCTACCCGCTCCACTTCGACTTTCCAGGGTCTTCCGCCGAACGCCAGGGAACGTCGTAAGTCATTGTCAGGATTGAGGATTTTCACCCAATATCGATCCACTGACATCCAGCGAAATCCACTCACAGCCGGTTCCAACTGGTACGTTGAGTGGTACATTGGCAATGCGGAGGTTCCCAAAACCGTATTGTTGCTGGAGGAGCCGGGGTTCCGTCGGGAACATGGCATCCAACTCGTTTCGCAGGAGTTGGGCTCATGCTTTCAGACCTCCAGGTTCGACAGGCCAAGGTGACCGGCAAGGCGTATTCGCTTGTCGATTTCGACGGTCTCTACTTCCATATCTCAGCCACCGGCTTCAAGGCCTGGCACTTCCGCTTCACTTGGGGCGGCAAGCGCGAGCGCATGTCCTTCGGCGGCTATCCCGCGCTTTCCCTGAAAGATGCCCGTCATCTGCGCGACGAGGCCCGGGCCATGCTGGCCAAGGACATCAACCCGCATTCGGAACGCAAGCGCAAACGCCACGTGATTGTCCTGGCGGGCGAGCACACCTTCCAGGCCATCTACGACAAATGGCTGGCCCACCGCAGCCTCTCTCTGGAAAATGAGGGCCGCCAGAGCACGCCCAAACAGATCGGGCGCGTCTTCGCCAAGGATGTGTTTCCCGTATTGCGCCACCTGACCGTCTACGACGTCACTCGCGCCCACCTGCTGGACATCATCGGCAGAGTGGAAAAACGTGGCTCGCTGTCGGTCGCCGAGAAGCTGCGCACCTGGTTCAGCCAGCTATTCACCTACGCCTCGGTGGTGGTGCCCAACATGGGCGACAACCCGGCCAAGGATTTGGATGTGGTGGCGATGCCGCTGCCGCCGGTGGAGAACAACCCCTTTTTGCGCATGCCCGAACTGCCGGCCATGCTGCAGACGTTGCGCAAGTACAGCGGCCGCCTGAATACGCAACTGGGTCTACGTCTGCTGCTGCTCACGGGCGTGCGCACCGGTGAATTGCGCTACGCCACGCCCGATCAGTTCGATCTGGAGCGCGGTCTGTGGATCATCCCGGTTGTCAGGCTCAAGCAACGCAAGCAGCTCACCAAGAAGAAGCGCCAGCGTTTCGCCGACATCCCGCCGTACATCGTGCCACTGTCGTTGCAGGCACAAGAAGTCGTTCGTCATCTGCTGGGAAATCTGAAGCCAGCGCAGGTCTATCTCATCCCCGGTGATTGGTGCCTGAAAAAACCTCTCAGCGAGAACACGCTCAATGGCGCGCTCAAGCGCATGGGCTATGAAGATCAGCTCACTGGGCACGGCGTTCGCGCCACCGTATCGACCGCGCTCAATGAATTGGGCTATCCGCCCAAGTGGGTAGACGCCCAACTCTCGCATGCCGATCCGGATCGGATCAGCGCGACCTACAACCACGCCGAGTACGTCGAGCAGCGCCGCGTCATGATGCAAGACTGGGCCGACCGCCTGGACTTGTTCGAGCAGAATCAGCTCGAAGTTGCCAGCACGCACCTGACCATCACGCTGCAGGGTCTGCCCACGATTGCCGGACAGGCGGCAGCGCAGCCGCCCGCCCTGAATCCAAACGCCCCTCAGTTGATCGTTGCGCCTGCACCGGATGCGCCAGCGGTTCCAGCTTCCGTCTATCGACTTTCGGCGGTGCATCTGCCCGAGTACGCGCGACCCACGCTGTCAGAGGTGCAGCGCGAGCGCTTGCAATTGCTGGAGATGTTCGAGGCATCCCACAACCTGTCGGTGGCCGACTACGCCAAGCTGGTTGGCAAGTCCCGCCGCTGGATCACTTACGAGATTCAGGCTGGCAATCTCCTGTCGATCCATCTGGGTCACCGTGGACAGCGCGTCCCGGACTGGCAACTCGACCCCATCAAACGCAAGCTGATTCAGGCTGTCCTGAAGCTGGTGCCGCGCGGCATCGACACCTGGCACATCTATCACGCACTGCTGCGGCCATACGATGCCCTGGGCAAGTGTCCAGTCATCGAGGCAGTCGATCCGACCAACCTGCATCTTGCAGCTCGACTGGTCGCCGCACATGCCATAGAAACCGATGAGCTTGCAGAGCAATCGGAAGTATCTCCGGTGCTGGCCAGGCAGACTGTAGAGCGCCTGGTAAAAACGGCAATGTTGGTTGATACGCCCGAAGATCTGGTCGCCCGTTGAGCTGAGGCCGGACGGCAGCCCGTCCGGTCAAGGTCCAAGCAGGGAACCAATAGGTCGATCGTTGCATGACCACCCGCCAACTCGCGATTTCCAAGTATTGGCAGGCAGTGTTTAGCGTCGAATCTGCGCTTGGCAGTCACCATAGGCGACTTCTCTGTGATGCTATCTCGCTATATCAGTATCCTGATCGGATATGACGCCAGCGGATTTCCGCAGCCAATCCCAAGCCCCGATCAATAGATTCCGACCGCTCGCAGCTTTTTCAAACCGCTGCCGTATCAGACCATACCGATACGGTTTTGCGTGAACCGCCACTTCTCACGATCCTGATAGCGCAAGCGTCACTGTCGAGCCGCGACGGACGCTCGCTTTTCTTGTGCTCAATGGATTTTTGTACATCGAGCACACAACGCCTACTCGTTGCGCGAACTGATCAGAAGTAATCAAAAGCGGGCGTCATCACTCGCGTCTTGCGCGGACAACAGGCCGACCATGGGGACGGCTGCAAAAGCAGTCGGCCCTGTAGTTCTTCTCCTGGAAGGAGACGGAGCATGCACGAGAACAAAAATGATGCACCAACATCAAAGGTGTTCTACCGCCCGCTCGAAGCGTCCATCCGCTGGGCCGGACTGCTGCGATACGAGCAGGTGATTCTGGCTTCGGTCTCGTCGCCGATGAATCTGCCGCAGTCGCTGGACTGCCCACGTTTGGGCGAACTGCGGCTGTACACCGACCGCATCTATGACGGCATCCTCAACGGGGAACTGCCCTTCGGGCAGCACGGCATCACGACGCGCGACACCACGTTGATCGAATCGCCTGATCTGACGGTGCGCCATGTCGATCTGAAGTGCTGGATGCGCCAGCACTACCCCGAGCAGCGGCCCGGCTTTCTCTTCTCCCGCAGCGAGCGCATCACCCATCCCTTCATCTCTCTGGAAACAGGGCAAGCCATGCTGGTCGAACGCCAGGCTTTGAAATCCGTCCTGGAACAGACCAAACGTCAGCTTCGCGAGTTGCAGGACAAGCATGACGCGCTGCTCAAGCAGCCCACGGTGATTCCGGCATGCGCGCAGTGTCCGATCAGTGATCGAGCCGAGGCCACCTACCTGAACATCGTTGGCGGCCTGTTGGAGCTGATGCTCGGCCAGTCGCCATCGGGCACGCCGTACTCCAGCTTCAAGACGCAGGAGGCCGTGGTCAGCGCGCTGGTCGCCCATCACAGCGGCGCCATGGGCATCGCGGAGCGGACATTGAACGGTAAGTTTGCCACCGCCAGGCGCCGGCTGCGTAGCGCCTCCCGCTGAGATTTGCCAGCTTGTATGTGCAGTCGCGGAGATTGCATTTGCAATGTCTTTTCGCAGCCGTGTCTATTGAATAGAGGTCACGCCAACAAACGCCGCTGAGCGTTCAGGAGTGACTGCCATGTCGCAAACATCTGTACTGCAGCCAAACGAGCGCCGCATCCTGCGCTTGGAAGAAGTCGAAGCGAAATCAGGTTTCAAGCGCGCCCACATCTACAACCTGATGAAGAAACGCCAGTTCCCGCAGGCCCTGCGTCTGGGCGTGCGCGCCGTGGGCTGGGACTCCATCGAAATCGATCAGTGGATCGACGAGCGCGTCAACAACCGGGCCTGACCCGTTCTCCCGCGGACTTTTCATCTTGACACGGAGAACGCCATGCAGGTCGTATCCATCATTTCAACCAAAGGTGGGGTCGGCAAGACTACCACCGCTGCGAACCTCGGCGGTCTCGCTGCGGACGCCGGACTGCGCGTGCTGCTGCTCGACCTCGATGTGCAGCCCACCTTGTCCTCATACTATGAGCTGGCTCACCGCGCGCCGGGCGGTATCTATGAATTGCTGGCCTTCAACGAGCGCGACCTCGACCAGCTTGTGTCCCGCACGATCATCGCGGGCCTGGACTTGGTGCTCTCCAACGACCACCGAGGCGAACTGAACACTTTGCTGCTGCACGCGCCGGACGGGCGCTTGCGGCTGCGGCATCTGCTTCCGGCGCTCAATCCCCTCTACGACCTGGTGCTGATCGACACCCAGGGCGCGCGCTCGGTGCTGCTGGAGATGGCGGTGCTGGCCTCCGACCTCGCACTGTCACCCGTGACCCCGGAAATTCTCGCCGCCCGCGAGCTGCGGCGCGGCACCATGCAGTTGCTGGAGGACATTGCACCGTACCGGCAGCTGGGCATCGCGCCGCCGCCGCTGCATCTGCTCATCAACCGCGTCCATCCGGTGTCCGCCAACGCCCGCCTGATCCAGCAGGCGCTGCGCGATCTGTTCCAGGACCATGCTGACATCCGTGTGTTGGCTACCGACGTGCCGGCCATTGAGGCTTATCCGCGTGCTGCTACGCGCGGCCTGCCGGTGCATCGGGTCGAGTACCGCCAGCCAGTGGGCAGAGTCGCTCCCGCCGCGCTCGCCACCATGCGCGATCTTGCCGGCGAATTGCTCCCGCAGTGGCAGGATCGATTTGCCGCAGTGTCCGGCCGTCCGCCACAGCCTCTTGATACCAGGAGGCCCCATGGCCAACGCACATGAACTGGCCCGAGGTCACAGCCGGCTGCGCGCCCTGATCGAGTTCGCCGTGGGCGAAGGCTGGCACGTCAAGCGCACGGCGGGCGGTCACCTCAAGTTCACCAAGTCAGGCTGCGCCGCGATCTACACCAGTTCGACGGCCAGCGATCACCGGGCAGCCCTCAACGCCCGTGCGCAGATCCGTCGCGCCGAGCGCGAGACCCGATCCCAAGCGCAGGGGGGCGGCCATGACTGAGATCACTTCCCAGCAGATGGCCGGCAAACTGCTTGCGTCCGGGTTCGAGCGCAGCGGCCCGTCAGCAACGACCTTGAGCGACCCGATCGCCGACACGCCCATGGTCGTGACGCTCGACCAATTGCGCCCCTACGACCACGACCCGCGCAAGAAGCGCAATCCGGTGTACGAGGAAATCAAGGCATCCATCCGCGAGCGTGGTCTGGACGCGGCTCCGGCCATCACCCGGCGGCCCGGCGACGATCACTACATCATCCGTAATGGCGGCAACACGCGACTGGCAATCCTGCGCGAACTCTGGTCGGAGACCAAGGACGAACGATTTTTTCGGGTCTCATGCCTGTTCCGCCCGTGGCCCGAGCGTGGCGAGATCGTCGCGCTCACCGGGCATCTTGCGGAAAACGAACTGCGCGGTGGCCTCACCTTCATCGAGCGGGCTTTGGGCGTCGAGAAAGCGCGCGAATTCTACGAACTGGAAAGCGGCTCCACCCTGAGCCAGTCCGAGCTGGCCCGCCGCCTGGCCGCCGACGGATACCCCGTGCAGCAGTCGCACATCAGCCGGATGGCCGACGCAGTACGCTACCTGCTGCCCGCAATCCCGACCGTGCTCTACGCCGGCCTGGGGCGTCACCAGGTCGAGCGGTTGTCGGTCATGCGCAAGGCCTGCGAGCGCACCTGGGCGCATTACGCCAAAGGCCGCTCACTGGTTCAGGACTTCGACGAGTTCTTTCAGGAAGTGCTGTCGCAATTCGATGTCCAGGCCGACGAGTTCTCTGCGCAGCGCATACAGGACGAGCTGATCGGCCAGATGACCGAATTGCTGGGTGTTGATTACGACGTGCTCGCTCTGGACATGACCGAATCCGAGAGCCGCCAGCGCGCCTTGGTCAGCGAGCCGACGCCGCCCTCGACGCCGCCTGCCCTGCCAGAGCCAGAGGCCATTGCGCGCCCACCTGCCGATACTGCGCCACCTGCTGCGAGGCCGACGGCAACTCCCTCGACGGGCGAGAGCGACGCGGAAGCCAGTCATTCGGACGCGGTCAGCCCGGCGACAGATGGCGACCGGCTTCAGGAGCACATCGTCTCGCCGGCGCCGACAACGGAACGGCTTGAGTCCATCCAGCGCATGGTCGCCGACCAGTTGGGCGATGCACTGCCGCACGACTTCTCGGCGAATGTCTTGCAGTCCATCCCGGTGCAGGCTGGTGGGCTCTATCCGATCTCGGATGTCTGGTACATCGCCCCCGGCCTGGACACACCCGAGCACCTGCGCATCCACGTCGCGCAGTTTGCCCGCGAGATTGCGGGCGAGGCACACCTGGGCGAGTGCATCGATGACCGTCCAGAAGGCATCGGCTTCGCCTGCCGTGCCCATACCTCAAGCCTGGCGCCAAAGGGCCGTGCCGTCCATGCGCTGTTGGCTTGCCTGGCCGGTCAGCAGCCCGCCGACGTCGGTCTGGACAACGGGCAACTCGTCATCGACCTGCCGGCGCTGCTGCACGGCCAGGGCGACGTAACCCGACGATTGAGCGACACCGCGCTGGTCAAGCTGTTCCGCCTGCTGCGACTGGCCCGCCGCCTGCTCGATCTCGAAGCCGGCGCTGCGGACTCTGGAACCTAAGCGAGGGAGGCCAGCATGTCCACAGCACACCCGCTCAACCAGGCTGTCATCGCCCAGGCCCTCTATGACCTGCGCAATGGGCAACTGCGCCGCTGCAAACTGATGGGGTTTGGCGAGGCAGAGCTGGACGCCCTCAAGCATCCTGCGCTGATCAGCGTGCTGGCCAACGCCAACGTCTCCTGGTGCTCAGTGACGGTCAACCGCGAAGTGCTGCGGCGGCTGCTCCAGCAGGCGCAGGACGTGGAGAAGGAAATCGCCACGGTCGATCGCATGCTCAGGCTGGGCGCGAGCACGGAGATGGTCAGCAAGTTCTATGGCTTGACGCATCAGGAAGTAGCGCTTCGCCGTGAAATCCTCGGTCTGCCCAAGCGCAAGGGCCGGCACCCCGTGCTGGACGAGGAGCAGGACACGGAGCTGTGGCGGCAATGGAAGGCCGTGACCAACAGCAGAACCGTCGATCTCGAAGATGACACTTCCATCCTCGATGCCGCCATGGACTTGGCCGAAGGAATGTCGCTGCCTCTGTCGGTGGTCTGGGCCTCGATCAAGAGCTGGGTCGATCAGGGATTGGCGTGAGTCATGGCCGTGGACGACACCGCACCACGAGCCCTACGCCAAGGCCCCATCGCACTGGCAGAACTGTTCGATGCTGCGCTGAAAGACCTTGCGCCCAAGCCCGCCCCCAGCGCACCTGCGTCTACACCTGCACAGTCGCCCACGCCCACCTCCGGCGATGCTTTCCTGTTCAGTGGCAACCGGCACGAGACGGTGCCACGCAAGTTGTTCCTCGACCGCCGCCTGACGCCGCTGGAACGAAACGCCTGGCAAGTGTTCCGACTGATGCTCAACGACGATGGCGTGACCGCATTTCCCACCTACGAGCAGTTGCGCCCCTGGCTAGCGTCCATGCCCTGCGCAGGCCAGGCCTCGCATGAAACCGTGGCACGGGCGCTGACACTGATGCGCCTGACCCGCTGGCTGAGCCTGGTTCGGCGACGGCGCGACCCCAAGACCGGCCGCATCCTCGGCAATCTGTACGTGCTGCACGACGAACCCCTGACACCGTTCGAGGCCATGCAGCTCGACCCGGACTACCTGCAACTCGTCAGCCAGGCGCTCGGCCATTCTGCCAAGGCCGTGCAGATCGTGGGCCTGCACACGCTCAAGGAAATCGGCGAAGACCCATTACTGGCCGGACGCACCCTCCCGTCACGGTTGCAGGTGATGGCCGAACGTCTCGCCAACCAGAACCCCACGGCCTGCGAAAGTTATCCACAGGAAGACGCCATTCACGATTCCGAAGAAGGGGCTCCGAGCCTTCTTCGGAATCGTGAACGACCCGCTACGGATTCCGAAGCAGGGCTGAAACCCGCGCCAGACGTCTCTCTTCGGAATCCGAAGCAGGCCCGTACAGTACGTAGTAGTTGTATTAATGAAATACGTACTACTGCGCAGGCGCGCGCGCTGGGCGATCTGCAATGGCCCAAGCGCTTTGCACAACTGAAGGCGGAACAGCAGGCGGGTGCCAAGGTGGCATTGCAGCAAGTTGATCCCTCGCTGAGGCAGGACGTGCTGGACGAATGGGCCGCGCGTTGTAGCAACCCCGGCATCCGCAATCCCGCAGGGTATCTGTTCGGCATCATCCAGCGGGCCATCCACGGTGAGTTCAATGCCTGGGCAAAGAAAGACCCGCCACCGGCACCCACTCAACCAAACGAACGGCCACCACCCGCACCGCCGACCCAAACGCAGGGTAAGCCGGTGCCACCAGAAGTCGCCAGGCAGCACATCGAGCGGCTGCGAAATCTGCTCGCCAGCAAGTGAGCAGGCCGGCAAGGCGGTGAAGTGGACGCCCATGGATGCCAGTAGAGCTATCCCCTGGGGATAGTTCCACCGTTGGGGCGGATGCCGTGCAGTCGCAGGCCTCGCCTCGAACATCTGCCGCAGCATCGGCCTTGTCCGTCCTGATCCTGACGTGCAGCGTTCGCTGGCGCTCCTTGGAGCTATCCCCTGGGGATAGCTCGCGCCGCAGGCGGCCACCACGCGCTGAACCGGGGTCTGGCAGGTTTCGGTTTGTTGACTGACGGCCTTCCGCTTCCTGCCGAAGCTGACCGCTCCTTTCCCCACAACGAGCGGACACCATGGCAACCAATGAATCTCTGCAACTGAATCTCGGCTCCCTGCGCAGCGCGATGTCGCTGACGCTTCACACCCACCACGCTTCGCGCATCTGGCATGGCCGTGCCGCCGCCGAGGGGCGACCGGGCATCGTCGGCCTGAACGGCTACATCGCCCAAATGAACAAGATGCGGCGCGGTTCGGAGCAGGACGACCCGTACTCGGATTGGTGGATGCTGCGCATCGAGGTCAAGCTCGACCAGACCAAGACCACGCTGCAAGCGCTGCGCGAGCAGGTGGATCAGGCGCTGGCAAGCGTACCGCCGGCACTCAGCCTGGGCGAGAACCTCAACGTGCAACCCGTCAAGTTGCCGCTGTTCGTCAATGCGCAGCTCGGCTTTGCCGCCGTCTATCTGCTGGCCGACTACGACGACATCGCCCGCAAACTGATCCTCGCCCATCACACGGCGCTCATCGACCGCAGCACCTTGGAGCGCTGGCTCAACGAGGGCGCCCATGCACTGCGCAGCCTGTTCTCGCTGGCCCAGCAATACCGCTATTCGGGCTGTACGCGCGACGACTTCGTGTCAAAGAACGCCGCAGCACGGGCGGCGCTGGAGAAATTCGGCGAACTGCCGCAGGACGTGCTGGAAGGCACGCACCGCTCGAAGTTCGCGCCGCCCATCGTGCGCCGTGGCCTGCAACAGCGTGTCGAGAGTCCTGCTGCAGCGCCTGCCCCCAACGACGAGGCCGCCACCGGCGCGGTGCCCGAGGTCGGCGTCGGCGAGATCAAGGGCGAGCAGGCATGAGCGATCCGAACCGCGAACCCCGCTACTTCCAGGGCCTGCAACAGGCTGCCTTCGTGAAGCTGGAACACGCGGCCTCTCTAAAAGGCCTTTTAAAGCCTTTTAAGGGTAAGGGGGATCTTGAGGCCTGGGCCAGCCAGTGCTTCGCCATGCGCGACGAGTTGATTGGCTTGGCTCAGCGGCAGGTGCTGCAACAGGCAGTCGGGCATCCCTTCCACCTGCTGCCCGTGGAGTTGGCCCAACAAACCACTGGCGCAGGAACGGCGTTTTTGCGCTGGCGCAAGCACGACCGCTCAGCCATGGGCGTAGCCCTGTGGCAGGAATTGATGGCGAGCACCGGCACGCCGGTCAACTTACTGGCCGAGCTGCACGCGATCGAGCTTCAGCGCATCACGCTGAACATGCAGATCAGCCTGTTGCACACCCTGGGCAGGCAGGCCCAGGAATGCGCCAGCAAGGCGGCTGTGGCGGAAGACGCCTACCTGCGCCGGCTCAAGTCCATCCCACCTGGAATGCGTGATCGGTGATGGCACCGGACACCCCAGCACACACCCGACGCCGACGCGGCACGGGTATTTCAACCACCATGGAGATTGCAACATGAGCACGCACTTTTGGGGCGAAGGCAACATTGGCTCCCCGCCCGAATACCGGGAGTTCCCCAACGGCAACGACGAGCCGCGGCGCTTGCTGCGGCTGAACGTGTATTTCGACAACCCCGTTCCCACCAAAGGCGGCGACTTCGAGGATCGCGGCGGCTTCTGGGCGCCCGTGGAAATCTGGCACCGCGACGCCGCGCACTGGAAAAGCCTCTACCAGAAAGGCATGCGCATCCTGGTCGTCGGCCGCATGGAGCGCGAGCCCTGGACGGACAACGAAGATCAGCCGCGCGAAACCTGGCAGATCAACGCGCGCAGCGTCGGCATCCTGCCGTTTCGCATCGAGTCCGTGACCCTCAGCCCGAAGCCGCAGGATGCGGAGGCAAAGCCCCAGGCCGCCCAGGAACCGGCTGCGCCAAAAGAGCCGCGGCGTAGGAAGTGACCCGGCATGGGTCGGCCACTGTTCGCCGCTCCATGCACCCGCGAGCTATCCCCAGGGGATAGCTCCATCTACGTCCACCGGATTCCACGTGCTCCCGAAAATCGCGGCTCCCGGCCCGCACACCCCGGCTGCATACCATCTCCGCCCCAGCCATTCCATCCCGTGAAAGTGGTCGCCACCGCTTGCGACTTGTTTGCTGTTGCCCCTGGTGGGGACCGGCATCCTCGATTCCAGCAACTCAATGAACCACGGAAATCGGATGGACGGATATGCGGCTGTTCTTGTGCGAGAAGCCCTCCCAGGGCAAGGATATTGGTCGGATTCTCGGCGCGACACAGCGCGGTGAAGGCTGCCTCAACGGCTCCGGCGTCACGATTACCTGGTGCATCGGCCATCTCGTAGAAGCGGCAGCACCCGAGGTCTATGACGCGGCGCTCAAGCGCTGGTCGCTGGAGCAGTTGCCCATCATTCCCCAGCAGTGGCGGGTCGAGGTCAAACCCAAGACCGCCACGCAATTCAAGGTCGTCAAGGCGCTTCTGGCGAAGGCGACCCATCTCGTCATCGCCACCGATGCCGACCGCGAGGGCGAGCTGATCGCCCGCGAGATCATCGACCTGTGCGGCTACCGTGGCCCCATCGAGCGCTTGTGGCTGTCGGCGCTCAACGATGCGTCGATCCGCACTGCGCTCGGCAAGCTGCGACCATCATCCGATACGCTGCCGATGTACTACTCGGCGCTGGCGCGTTCGCGGGCAGACTGGCTCGTCGGCATGAACCTCAGCCGTCTGTTCACGCTGCTCGGGCGGCAGGCGGGCTACGACGGCGTGCTGTCGGTCGGACGTGTCCAGACCCCGACCCTGAAGCTGGTCGTTGATCGCGACCGCGAAATCGCGGCTTTCAAGTCGGCGCCGTTCTGGGCCATCGACGTGTCTTTGTCCACAGAGGGTCAGGCTTTCTCCGCGCAGTGGGTTGCGCCCGACGGCTGCACCGACGACGCCGGTCGTTGCCTGCAACAGCCGGTCGCCCAGCAGGCGGCGCAGCAGATTCGCGCTGCGGGCAGCGCCCAGGTGGTGTCGGTCGAGACCGAGCGCGTGCGCGAAGGCCCGCCCCTGCTGTTCGACCTGGGGACGCTTCAGGAGGTCTGTTCCAGGCAGCTCGGGCTGGACGTACAGGAGACATTGCAGATAGCCCAGGCCCTGTACGAGACGCACAAGGCCACAACCTACCCGCGCTCGGACTCCGGCTACCTGCCCGAAAGCATGTTCGCCGAGGTGCCCACCGTCCTGGACAGCCTGCTCAAGACCGACCCGTCGCTGCGCCCGATCATGGGTCAGCTCGACCGCACCCAGCGTTCGCGTGCATGGAACGACGGCAAGGTCACAGCGCACCACGGCATCATCCCGACGCTCGAACCGGCGAATCTTTCCGTCATGAGCGAGAAGGAACGGGCCGTGTACCGGCTAATCCGGGCGCATTACCTGGCCCAGTTCCTCCCTCACCACGAGTTCGACCGCACCGTGGCCGAGCTTTCCTGCGGCCAGCAGAAGCTGGTGGCTACGGGCAAGCAGGTCGTCGTCAAGGGCTGGCGCCTGGTGCTGGACGAGCCCGAACGTGAAGGCAGCGCTGATGAGGACGCCGACGCCTCTGCACGCAGCCAGGTGCTACCCGCGTTGCGCGAAGCGATGGCATGTCAGATCGCTGGGGCCGACATCAAGGCACTCAAAACGATGCCACCCAAGCCCTATACGCAGGGCGAACTGGTCAAGGCGATGAAGGGTGTTGCGCGTTTCGTGACCGACCCGCGCCTGAAGCAGAAGCTGAAGGACACGACGGGCATCGGCACCGAGGCGACGCGGGCCAACATCATCAGCGGGTTGATCACTCGCGGCTACATCGTGAAAAAGGGACGCTCCATCCGTGCATCGGATGCGGCGTTCACGCTGATCGATGCCGTGCCTGCGGCGATTGCTGACCCCGGCACCACCGCCGTGTGGGAACAGGCACTCGACATGATCGAGGCTGGTCAGCTCACGCTGGACGTGTTCATTGGCAAGCAGGCCGCCTGGATTTCGCAGTTGATCGCGCAGTACGGCAGCATGTCCCTGTCCATCAAGCTTGCCCATGGACCAGCATGCCCGCAGTGCGGCGCATCGACGCGCCAACGCACCGGCAAGAGCGGTCCATTCTGGTCGTGCAGTCGCTACCCCGACTGCAAAGGCACGCTGCCGGTCGAATCTGGTCCGCCCAAGCGTGGCGCTTCGCGCTCGCGTAGCAGCGGCCGCAAAGGCGCCTAACCGACTCCGTTTCCCGTGGGCCGCACCCTGTTTCAAAGGCGTGGCCCGTGTCCCGCACGCCCCTGCGGGTCGCCCAGCGCGCAACGCCTTCTTGTCCGTGTGCGCGTCCCGTCGAGCCGTCCCCGGCTGCGGGACCTGAAGGTAGTTTTTCCGCGAACCGCCTCCCGCGTGTTCTGCTGGTCTGTGTTTCTCCCGCCCACTGCGAAGTGGTCCCCCGATGGCTTGCCTGGCAGCGCGAGCCACCCGGAGACCCTTTGTGGTCAGCGGTATTCAGTGCCGGTGCCCACCGGCGCAAAAACGGGCTCCCTTTGTGCGCGGATGTGCGCCAGACGATGCCGGCCCCAGCCACGACATGGGCCGGGTGTGATTGCTGATGAGCAGACGGTTCGAGCGACGACCGGGCCTGCAACAGCCCACGGGTGGTTATTTCCTCCCGAGCCGAAGGTCAGCGAGCCTTCGGCTCCTTTGTCTCGTCGATCAACGTTCCGATCCAAGGGCCGGCCACAGCAACAGGAAACCGACGCATGCAACAACCGGAGAAAGTACGAGCCGCGTTCGAGCGCGACCTTGGCAACAAGGTGCTGTTCATCAAGGACGGCAAGCTGCTGTTTATCGATGGCATCAACCTCAAGGCCATCGCCGACCGTAAGGCGTATTTCGCTTCGCTGCGTGCGCGGCAAACGCAACCCATTGTGGTCCTGGCCGAACTGGGACAGGACGAGGCATTCGCCCTGTGGAAGCAGTATGTCCTGGGCGACAAGACCGAGTGAGCCAACGCACCCACGCCCCCCCTGACAGCCCGCACTCGATGCGGGTTTTCTGTCTCCGCGCCATCAATCCGGGCTGGGCCGATTGCCGTTTTCCAACTGACGCAGCGAGGCTCCCGGACGAAGCTGCCCGCATGTTCGCTGATTCGTCAGCACATGCCAGCAGCCATGGGTTCCAGGCTGCCGTGGGTTCTTCCCGCGTAACCCGCCAGTCCGTATCGCATCAAGTCTGCGGACGCGCGTCCCCGTGACGCCGATGCTTTTTATCCACCACGTGCGGGAGCTGCCATCCCGTGAGGGACAAGGCCTCGCTTTTCCAAGGAGCCTACCCATGTCCCACAAAGCCTCTTTCGGCCAGTTGGCCTTGACCTATTGCGGCAAGTTCCTGCCGCTCGAAGTCCTGCAAAGCGCCGCCGGCCACTACATCGGCACGCGCGATACCGAAGGTCCCGTTTCGCGGGAATCGCACGAGTACTTCCGCAGCCATGCGGCGGCTCAACGTGCCCTCGAAAGAGGCGGCTGGTCCCAGCTCGCCATTCCCTGATCCAACTGGAGGAATCACGCCATGAATCAACTGCTGCCGCAGGAAGTCGTCGATCAGATCATGCGGGAAGAGCAGCATTTCGCTGCCGCGCCCCAAGCCTTCTTCGAGGCATGGAAGCGTGGTGCCGAGATCGCTGGCCCCGAATGGTTCGGCGACGGCACCCGTGAAGGTCTGAACCAGGCCAAGAGCAAGTGGGATCTGCGTCCCAACATGCTGCTGCTCAATGATGCCCTCGGCGTCCTGAGCAGCGGCGAACGCATGTTCCTGTCCGCCATGGTCAGCTTCTACAACGCGCGCGAGGGCGGTGCCATGCTCAAGCGCTGCCACTTCGACGGGCTGTCGGACTTCGACGGCCTCGATCTGCAACGCCGCAAGGTCATCGCCGACTTGATGGTGAACTACAGCGGCTGGTGAGCCCGTTTCGGGCACACCCCCGTCTTTTCGTTCCCCACGAGGGACATGCGTCCACACGGCCATGTCCCTCGATTTCCTTTCCGTAGCCCAGCGTAAAGCGGCTGAATCAAAGCCAACGATCAGCGCCGACTGACGCATTTTCCCTTTTCAACCCACTGGGTCCAATTCCCGGTGGCGGGAATTGGCTCCATTATTCAATCTGGAGCGTTCCCATGTCTCAGAATCCCAATCCCTTTGTTCGCGGCTACTGGAACTTGAAAATCGTCCGCACGCTGTCCATCAGCTACGAGGACGGAAGCCCGCATGTCTGGCGAAATATCCACCCGAGCCAGCAACATCTTTCCGACCAGGAACTGATTTCATCTTCCTGCATCGTCACCAGCGATTTCGCGGTGGTCACGAACGGCTCTGAACCTATAAGCGCCGAGGTGCTGGCCGAATGCGATGCCGATGAGGGCGTTAACGGCGAAGGCGTGATCGGTGCCGTGGTCTATGCCATTCATGGCGAGGACTTCGACGATCGCCTGATCCACGTCGGTGACAGCTATTCGGTCGAGGCCGCGCGGGAAATCGTGCAGCGCCTGAGTTTCGAGACCGGCTACTACAGCCGCTGCTGGGAAATCAGCAGCGCGCACATCAGCCAGGAAACCGGCCAGTACCTCGCCAATCTGGCGGACCTCGCCACGCCGGAGGCCTTTTTGTTCATCGCCTTTCGGGTTCCGTACAGCCCGGCGATCGGCGTCAAGCTGATCTCAACGCCCTGGACGGACCAGAACCTGGAGCACGCCGATGGCATCACCGCCGAGCAGCTTCGGCAGGAGCACCGCAGCAAGGGCATGCCAGACGACCTGGCGAACATCCTGGAACTGGCTGGCCAGGCCGATGTGCGCATCCTCATCCTCGACGCCGACGCGCCCGTGTTGCCGGGCTTGCCGCTGGCCGAGTCCTAGCAAACACACCACGAGCCCACCTTCCTCTTTGCCCTCCATGCCAGCCCGTCTCCTTTCTAGGAGCCGGGCTGGTCCAATTTCATAGGAGCACTTTATGTTCCCCGACCTCATCTCGCCCGCACGCGACTTCGAGCATCAGCTTGGAGCCTGCGTCAACGCCATGGGCCAGGACGACGCCATCGGCCAGATCCTGGTATTCGAGCGCTTGAGTGGCACGCTGCACATGCGCCATATCGCCAGCGCCGATCTGGCCGACACCGACATTGACGACTACGAAATGGTCGTTTTCGACGGTGGCAACACCGGCGGCGACACGTGGAAGCACGTGTTCTTTCCACGTCAGCGCGAACACTACTTCGTGTACCAAGCCTGACCACCCAGCCCCTTTCGAGGGGCCTTTTCTTGTCCCGGCGCAGGAAAGCGGGTGCGGCGCGGTGCGGTTTGCTGAGCGCAGGCCGCTCACTCAAGGGCCATCCTTACCCCATGTTCGTCGGCGTTGCCGACACATGCCCAGGCAGCCAAGACCTTCAAGGCTGCAAGCGCGGGAAACCGTGCTGGTTGTTTCTTCCTACGGACGCATCGCGCCCATTCACCCACAAGGGACCTCTCCCTTGCGGGCGGGAATCCCTTGTTCTTCCTCAAGGAGATTCACATGGATCGCTCTCTCATCAAGACCCTGATGCCTTCGCTGGTCGCAGGCCATGTGCCGCGCAACGTGCGATCGTTCAAGTACCGCGTGTTCGATGATCAACCACAGTCCTCGACACTGGGCTTCGTCATTGATCCCCAGCCCTTCGACGGCAAGGTGGTAGCAGCCAGCAAAGACGCCATCGTCGTCAAGCTCAAGCCCAGCGAGTTCGCGGTACTCGATCCCAACCTGGTGACCACCGTTCCCAGCGAGGGCACCAAGGTGCATGTCCAACCCTATGCCCGTCGCCGTTTCGACGGCCTGCGTGCGGACACGCCAGAAGAGCGCACCGAGATGATGTCCGACGGCACTCCCTACACCGTCAAGACACACATCCTCGGCTCCGCGCCGGCCAAGCTGCCCATTCCCGAGCCGCAGTGCATGGAACTGGGTCAGCTCATCGAGCAGTTGGAGGAAATGCCGGCGCCCGACAGGTTCCGGCGCATCACCCACATGCTGGTCGATGCGGGCGCCCACGACTTCACCTGGGTCGATCCGAAGCCGTCCAGGATCATCGAAACGCCCCCGGCGATCAGTTTCACGGTTTCGACCGCGAAGTTCGCCGGCCAGGTGACGATCCTCTACCAGCGCGGCAGCGATACCTATGCGGTGGAGCTGCGCCGCGACGGCGAGTTGGTCGATCGGCACGACGAGGTGTACTTCGACATGCTCGGCGAAGTGCTGGAGCGGCTCATCGACGACGGACGCTGGCGTCTGATCGATGTGAGCGTGATCGGCGCGGAGACGTCCCGACGGCGCCGCGCTGTACCTGCGTGACACCACGAAAAAAACCAGGCGACATGCCCCCACAGGCTCTCCCTCCATTCGGAAGGAGGGCCTTTTTTCTGCCTGGGAGATTCATCAAAGGGAATCGCCCGGATGCCGATTGATGGCTGCCTCGCGCGCGAGGCGAGGCCATGCTGAGCCCATGCCTGCTGACGTTGTCAGCGACATGCCAGGCAACCATCGGTCTTCGAGGTTGCGGCGCAGCTCCCACTGCGTGACCGAGCCAGCTCGCACCGCATCCATCCGCGAGCGGCCACCAGTCTCTGGTGGTGGATGCTTTCGCCTTATCAACCCATCGCGGGGTTACGCACCTTTCCCCGCAGCGTGGGACTGGCGTGTCTCCGCTTCATCCCTATGGAGATTCACCATGAGCACCACGTCCAACGAGAAATCGTATTTCGACCTCCACACCTCGGGCATCGGTTACATCCAGCGTGTCCGTGAAGTGCCTGTTCGGGGCGGCCGCCGTGCGCAGCCTTTTCTGGCATGCACCATCGCCGCGCTGGTCGGTTCCGCAAAGGACCCCAGCTATCGCTATTTCGATGTCAAGGTCTCGGGTGCCGAGGCCAAGAAGCTGGTCGAGCGCTGCATCGGCGTTGACGATCCCAAGCAGCGCCCGCTGGTGCGCTTTCGCCTCGGCGACCTGTGGGGCGATGCGTACATCCGCGACAAGGGCGAGCAGAAAGGCCAAGCCGCCGCGTCCCTCAAGGCGCGACTGCTCAAGGCCGAGCCACTTGACCGAGCCGAACTGGCTTCGATCAGGCATCACGAGCTGATCACCCGCGGCATCGGCTACCTCAGCCGTCCGAAGGACGTCACGCCCAAAGATGGCGACCCGTTCCTCTCTTGCACCGTCGCCGCGCTGGCCGGGCCTGTCGATGAACCGGAGTATCGGTACTTCGACACCATCGTTACCACCCCTGAAGCCGAGCATCTGGTTCGCCGGTGCGTGCAGGCCATCGAAGGGGACTGCAAGGTGCTGATCGCCTTCCGTCTCAACGACATGAAGATCGATCCGTACATCCGCACCAAGGGTGAACGCGCTGGGGAACCGGCCGCAAGCCTGGAATCGACGCTGATCCACATCGGCCTGATCAAGATCGACGGCACCAAGGTCTATCCGACGAGCCCCGCGCAAGCCGAGACGCCGCCAGCCCAGGACGCATCCGCGTCCGAAGCCGAGGACGCCGGCCCCGCTGCCGATCAGCCTGCCGAGCCCGCCGAGCGCGAGCCCGAAGGTGAAGTCGAGAAGCAGGAGCCGGCATTGGCTGATTCGTTCTGATCGGCAAGGCCCTCGCGGGCCTTGTCGTTTTCCCAATCGCTAAGGAGAACCATCATGGCAGCCACATCGGCATCCGATAAATCGGTTTCGCCCATTGTCGTCCCCGGCCAACTCACGCTGCGCACCATTCGCGGCAAGAACGGCCCCTTCACCGTCGGTCGCCTCGCCACGCACCTCGGTACGTTCGAGGTCAAGGACCCGGAGCTGGAGCAATACCCCGAAGGCAAGTACGACGGGGAGTTCATCATCAGGTACATCTTCCCGAAGTCCTACCCGGTCGGTGGTGGCATGCGTTTCGAAATCCGCGCCAGTCTGGACGGAATGACGCTCTACGACATCGACAAACTGAGCCGTGACGAGGCACGCAGCTTCGCCACTCAGGACCTCGATCCACTTGATGAAGAGCTGGGCGAACAGCCTGCGGTAACGCCGGCCAAACCAGCCAAACCAGCCAAAACGTCCAGGCCCGCCAAGCCCGCACCTGTGCAGGCATCCGCAGACCCGCTGGTCGATACCACCCCCTTTGGTGTGGATGCGCCGACGCCCGCTACGGCGACTGCCTCCGGCAGTACCGAAGAGGGCGATGCCGCGCTGTTCGGCCTGCTGTGGCCGCTGGATGAGTCCGTGAAACTGGATTCGACCATCGACCGCCGCACCCTGCGCGCGCAGATCGCTCGCTTGAGCGAACTGGGTTATGCGCTGGACTTCAAGACGCAAGAGTGGAGCCGCCAGGCCGAACTGCAACCCGCGTAGTACGGAACGCTGCATCTGCGGTGTTCCTCACCCACCCGCCGGGGGCCTTCCCCTCGGGGGAAGCCTCCGGCTTCATTTCTCCCGGAGGCCTCTCATGGGCTGGTATTTCTCCCCCCAATCGCGGTCTGAACTGATCGCGGAACTGATCACACCGCAAGAGACCGAGCGCACCAGCGTGAAGGTCATCGCCCACGCACTGCGTGGCAACGTCCTCTGGTCTGTTACGCAAGTGACGGCCAAAGCCGACGGCGTACATCGTGATCTCGCGCCAGGTCAGTCCCTGCGCTATATCCGCTGCGATCTGCTGCAACGCAGCGGCGGCCAGTGGGGCTACAAGCCGCTGGACGAATCCATGCACCCGTACTACTACTCGTGCCCGCTGTCCTATCTGGATCTCGCACCGGAGCAATCCGCCGACTGGCGTGCAGGCGTTCGCGCCTACCACGCGCAGAGGCGCATACCCAAAGCAGCCCCGGCTACGACGCTGACGGCCTGAGCCAGGGCGTTTGCCCTACCACCCCAAGGGGCAGCACTTGCCCCAGCGGCGCTGCTGTTCCCGCTTATCCGAGGACACCACTATGCCCGCAAACCCTTCTTCCACCACGCTGTATCGCATCGACGAATGCCCGGACGTGATGGCCGACGCTTGCGTCGGCGATGACCAGGGCAATCTGATCTTCCTGTCGATCTGGGCGCGGGACACCGCCGTCCAGCAGTTCCTTGCTCGCCTGACCCTCGGGCGTGACGAGCAAGGCCTGGAGCAGTTCCACGTCATCACCGACCAGGGCGGCAGCGTCCCGGTGTTCGTCGGCAACGTCGATCGCCTGGAAAAGCGCATGACCCGCGCCTACCGGCGAACGCTGTTCGGTTCGCTGTCCAACGTGTGGCTGTTCGATCGGCGCTGCGTCAAGCCCGACAAGGCCAACGCCAGCGCACTGGCATTGCTGCCCCGCGATAGCGACCACCGGCTTGACCGCCTGTGGACGTTGGTGCAGGACACCTGCCCACTGCCATTGCTCGACCACTGGCGCGAAACCGTGCTGGAACTGCTGCAAAGCCGCGAGATGCTGACCCGCCTGCCGTTCGCCCTCGGGCCTTTGGTGGGCCATCGGCTCGCCATCGACGTGCCGGCGCTGACCCAGGCGCTCGGCTCGCTGATCCGCAGTGACGTGCTCACCGCCTATCCCTATCCGGCCAAGATTTGGACGCCGGAAACGGTAGCGGCTTGACCCACCTGCGCAGGCACGCCAAGGCGTGCCTGCGCCAATCATCCCCGCCAACCAGGAGACTTCCATGGCTCTCATGTTCCCGCGGCTCGCCCGCAATTTCGTGAAAAACGGGTACTTCCCGACCGACGAACCCACGCTCGAAAGAGCGCTCAACGCATTGATGCCCAGTAACTCTGAATCCAATGGGCCGATGTGCATCCTCGATCCCTGCGCCGGCGAAGGCGTGGCAATCGCTGAAGCGGCTCATGCCCTGGGGCGCGAGCATGCCAAGGCGTTCGCCGTCGAGTTCGACGCAGAGCGGGCGCGCCATGCCCGTGGTCTGGTCGATCACTGTCTGCACGCGGACCTGATGGACACGATGATCTCCAAGCAGTCCTTCGGTCTGCTCTGGCTCAATCCGCCGTATGGCGACCTGTCCAAGGACGTCAACGGCAACATTGGCTATCAAGGTCAGGGCCGAGCCCGCCTCGAAAAGCTGTTCTACCAGCGCACGCTGCCCCTGTTGCAGTACGGCGGCGTGCTGGTCTTCATCGTCCCCGGCTACGTGCTCGATGCCGAGCTGGTCGGCTGGCTGACACGCCACTACACCGACCTGCGGATCTATCGAGCGGTGGAAACGCAGTTTAAGCAGGTGGTGATCTTCGGGCGACGGGTGCGTCAGCGTGAGCAGACACCCGATGCCGTCAAGGCCGTGCGCAGTCTGTTGCTGCAGATTGGGCTTGGCGAAATCGAAGCCGAGGAGCTGCCGAGCGAATGGCCGTTCCTGCCGTACATCGTCCCCGCCAGCCCGGCGGAGCCGGGGCATTTCTTCCGCGTGACGATGGAGCCGGAGCAGTTCGCCGATGAGGTTGGCAGACTGCAAGGCCTCTGGCCGTCGCGGGATACGCAGTTGGGGGCCGCGCAGCAGACGCTACGTCCACCGGCGCGGGCCTTGTCCCACTGGCATCTCGCCCTGGCTCTGGCCGCAGGCGCGATCTCGGGAGTCGTGCAATCCAAGACGGGGCGCGTGCTCGTCGTCAAAGGTGACACCCACAAGGACAAGACGCTCCAGCGGGAATTCACCGAGCGCGAAGACGGCTCGATCGCCGAGACGCGCATCCTCACCGACAAGTTTGTTCCCGTCATCCGCGCGTGGGACATGACGCCTGATTCCCCGACACGGGGCGAGGTGTTGACCATTCGCTGATTGTTTTTCACCGCCGACGGTTCGCCGTCGATTTTTCCACCTACCGGGGTCCAGTCGCCCCGATGGGGTGCCGTGGCCCCTCCATATCCAGGAGCCTTCCATGGCAGCCCAAGCACTTTCCATCAGCCAAACACCGAGCCTGCGCTTCTCGCCAGGCCAGGTGGTCATGACCTGCGGCGTCGATGACCTGGTCCGACAGGGCCGGCTCAACCCGACTCCCTACCTGCGTCGCCACCTCGGCGGCGATTGGGGCGACCTCGACGACAGCGACAGGCGGCAGAACGATGCCGCGCTGAAGTCCGGCGAGGATCGTCTGTTTTCTTCTTACGAGGTCACACCCGGCCTGAAGATTTGGATCATCACCGAATGGGATCGCAGCGTCACCACGCTGTTGCTGCCCAACGAGTACTGACCGCGAGTTGTCACCGCAGGCCAAGGAGTGCCTGTACTGTCCAACCACCGACGGTTCGCCGTCTCTCTTCCCACCACGGGGCATGTCATCGCCCCGCTGGGGTGGTGCATGCCCCATTCTTTTTATGGAGCATCACCATGCCCGTTGATCTCGACACCACCGCCAGCAATGCAGCGCCCGTACCGGGCGAACTGCTCGAAGCGGAATCATCCCCTCTGACCCTGAGCCTTCAGGATTTTGTCGGCGAGTTCGGCGACGAACTGCTTGATTCTCTCAACCGCGCCAACCCGCCGGTCTATACCGGCCAAGCGCAAGCACAGCGGCAACTCGTCGTTGCCAGCCTCAAGCGCAAGCTGTTCCAGGCCCAGGCCGACGTTGTCCATGCTGCCGCCGAGCTGCTGGTCGATCAAGGCGAACGCGCTGCGATCGTCAATGGCGAAATGGGCTGCGGCAAAACGACCGTCGGCATCGCCACGGCCGCGGTGCTCAACGCCGAAGGCTACCGCCGCACGCTGGTACTTTCGCCTCCCCACCTGGTCTACAAGTGGCGGCGCGAGATCCAGGAGACGGTGGCCGGCGCCAAGGTCTGGGTGCTCAATGGCCCGGATACGCTGGTCAAGCTCATCAAGCTGCGCGAGCAGTTGGGTGTGCAGCCCACGGGCCAGGAGTTTTTCGTCCTGGGGCGCGTGCGGATGCGGATGGGGTTCCACTGGAAGCCGGTCTTCACCCAGCGGCGCACCCGCCACGGCGACGTGGCAGCATGCCCGAACTGCGGCACGGTCATTACGGACCTCGACGGCGAACCGGTCAACCCGATCTCGCTCGAAGCCGAGGAGTCCCGCAGGAAGTGCAGCCACTGCGCCGCGCCCCTGTGGACGCTGATCCGCCCGCGTAGTCTGTCCGGCAGTGACCAGTCCTCTGTCGTCCTCAAAGCCTTGAAGCGCATCCCGACCATCGGGGAAGTCACCGCGCAGAAGTTGATGCAGAAGTTTGGTGACGGCTTCCTGGCCTCGATGCTGGGTGACAACATCCACGAGTTCATCAACCTGATGGACGGCAATGGCGAGCTGGTGTTTTCCGACCGTCAGGCCACGCGCATGGAACGTGCGATGGCCAACATGGAGTTTGGCTTTGGCGAGGGCGGCTACCAACCGTCCGAGTTCATCAAACGCTACCTGCCGCAAGGCACGTTCGACCTGCTCATCGCCGACGAGGCGCACGAGTACAAGAACGGTGGCAGTGCCCAGGGCCAGGCCATGGGCGTGCTGGCGGCGAAGGCTCGCAAGACCTTGCTGCTGACCGGCACGCTGATGGGCGGCTACGGCGATGATCTGTTCTACCTGCTGTTCCGGGCACTGCCAGGGCGGATGATCGAAGACGGCTACCGCCCGACCACGAGCGGCAGCATGACCTCGGCTGCGATGGCGTTCATGCGCGATCACGGCGTCCTCAAGGACATCTACTCCGAGAGCGCCGGCACGGCGCACAAGACGGCCAAGGGCACCAAGGTATCGGTGCGCACGGTCAAGGCTCCCGGCTTCGGCCCGAAAGGGGTCTTGCGTTGCATCCTGCCGTTCACCATATTTCTCAAGCTCAAGGACATCGGTGGCAACGTCCTGCCACCGTATGACGAGGAGTTTCGTGAAGTCCAGATGGACGTGGCGCAAGCTGCGGCCTACCGCGATTTGGCGGGTCGGCTGACCGCAGAGCTGAAACAGGCTCTGGCGCGACGCGATACGACCTTGCTGGGGGTGGTGCTCAACGTGCTGCTGGCCTGGCCGGATTGCTGCTTCCGGTCGGAGACCGTGGTGCATCCACGCACGCGCAACACCTTGGCGTTTGTCCCGGCTCAGTTCAATGAGTTCGAGATCAGCCCCAAGGAGCGTGAGCTGATCGAGATCTGCAGGCAGGAGAAGACACAGGGCCGCAAGGTTCTGGCCTACACGGTCTATACCGGCACGCGCGATACCACGTCGCGCCTGAAGGGGCTGCTGGAGCAGGAAGGCTTCAAGGTGGCGGTGCTGCGCGCAAGCGTGGATGCCAGCCGCAGAGAAGACTGGATCGCCGAGCAACTGGACCGTGGCATCGACGTGCTCGTCACCAATCCCGAGCTGGTCAAGACGGGGCTGGACCTGCTGGAGTTCCCGACGATTGTGTTCATGCAAAGTGGCTACAACGTGTACTCGCTCCAACAGGCAGCACGCCGCTCCTGGCGCATCGGGCAGAAGCAACCCGTGCGCGTGATCTACCTCGGCTATGCCGGTTCCTCGCAGATGACCTGCCTGGAACTGATGGCCAAGAAGATCATGGTCTCGCAGTCCACCTCGGGCGATGTGCCCGAATCGGGGCTGGATGTCCTGAACCAGGACGGTGATTCCGTCGAAGTGGCGCTGGCCCGGCAATTGGTCACCGCCTGATTTCCACGCCACAAGCCGGCCTAGCGCCGCCGGCTTTCTGTTCTTCCCACCTTGCAGCCCCGTCCGCGTTCTTCGTGGGCGGGGCTGCGTTTTTCTCTCATTCCAAAGTGTTCCCGTGAAGGCCGAGCGCTTGCCCAAGGCAGCAAACCGGGCACCACCCAGTTCGCATTCCTGGCTGACCGCACGGCATCGCGCCGCCAATGTATCGGCATCGCAACAGAAGAGCCGATGCCATGCCCGCCATCCATGTATCCCGGCGTCTGGTCGGCGCTGGTCTCCTGGCCGCTGCCCTGGCCAGCGGCTGCGCCACCACGACCGCGCCACTGGCACCAGACGCCATAGAGGAAATCGCCTCCGTTCCCCAACCCGAGGCACCCGAGTTCATTCCCGTCGTGCGCTATGGCCGCTACACGCTGGTTGAGCTGGCACCCTCGGCAGCGCAGCGTGACTTGCTGTTGCAGACCATCGATGTGTCCATGCCGGAGGATGCCCGTGCCACGGTGGGCGATGGCCTGCGGCATGTGCTCAAACGCAGTGGTTACCAGCTTTGCGAGATGGCCCACGCCGTGACCGAGTTGTATGCGCTGCCGCTGCCGGCGGCGCACCTGCATCTTGGCCCCATGACCTTGCGCGATGCGCTGCTTACCCTGGCTGGCCCGGCCTGGGAACTGCACGCGAATGACCGGGCACGGCAGATTTGCTTTGAGCAGGCTGGAGGCAGTGCGACCGCCGAGCACGAACACGAACCGCCTGCTGCCGAGGCGGTGCAGACGTTTCCGCTGATGCCTTCGGTTTCGGGAGGCCAGCCATGAATGCCGCGCAGTCTCCCCGTCGCCCGATCACCGCCATGATGTTGCAGAGCCTGATGTGGCTCTGGCTGATCGGCCTCAGCGTTTTCGTCGCTCTCGGCTACCAGGCGGTGAACGAGCAGGTCGACCAGGAGCTGCTTAATTCCCGCCTGCAACGTCTCGAAGCGCAGGCGGTAGGTCTGGCCGAGGCCATTGAGGCCATCCAGCAGCGTCCAACCGTCGCAACGGCGGCAGACCTTAAAGACACCCGCGAACTCCTGGAAGCACGCGCTGCCCAGGTCGAGACAACGCTGAGCGGCTATGCCGCTGCTGACGACCTTCAGGCGCTGCGCACGGAGGTCGAGCAAATCAAGACGCGCCAGACCGTTGCGCGCACCGCAGCACCCGCTCAGCCGCGCACACCGCGCAGGCCTAACGCCAAGCCGGAACCGCTGCCACTGCCGTTCCGCATCGTCGGCGCCGAACTTCGCGCCGGCCAGCGCAGCCTGTCCGTCGCGCCGAGCAGCGGGGACTTCACGCCCGACCAGCTTGAGGTACTGCTGCCCGGCGATTCGCTCGGCCCATGGCGCTTTCAGGCGGTCGAGGGCAACTCCGCCGTGTTTCAGGCCGGCGACCAGACCCGTCGCGTGGCGATCCCTTGAGCTGAGGACATGACATGAAGCCTGCCATTATCCTTTCCGCGCTTCTGCTGGTGTCTGCCCAGTTGTCCGCTTGGGCGCAGCAACCGACCACGGCCCCCGCCGGCAATGCCCAGAGCCAGGAGCGTCCGCTGGTCACTCGCGCCTTGGACGACCGGGTGGCAAGCGACTGGGGCTTGCAACCGCAGGAGTGGGCGCGCTATCGCGAACTGATGGATGGGCCGCTGGGTATCTACTCACCCAACCTGGACCCGCTGTCCGCCCTGGGCATCGAGGCGCGCACCGACGAGGAACGGCTCCGCTACGCAGAGCTGCAGGTACAGATCGAGGCACGCCGTGTCGAGAAGCTGCTCGCCTACCAGCGTGCCTACGACGAGGCCTGGCAGCGCCTGAATCCCGGCATGCAGCGGGTGAACCTGCCTGACGACAAGCCCGACACCGGCACAAGCGCCAATCCCTTGCGCGGTTCAGGCCGCACGGCAGTGTTCATCAAGGACGGCTGCGCGGCCTGCGGGCAGCTCGTGCAGCGCCTGCAATCCTCTGGTACCGAGTTCGACCTGTACATGGTCGGCAGCCGCCAGGACGACACACGTATCCGCGACTGGGCCAAGCGGGCGAACGTCGATCCGGCGCGCGTGCGCAGCGGTGGCATCACGCTCAACCATGATGGCGGGCGGTGGCTGTCGCTGAGCTTGCCCGGAGACCTTCCTGCGGTCGTGCGCGAGGTGAACGGTCAATGGCAGCGCCAGCCATAGTGGCCACCTCCGTTTCGCAGTGCTTGCGCGCACTGGTGATCGCGGCGGGCCTGTGCGCCTGCGCCGCCCATGCCCAGGAGCTTCCGCCACCGGCTTACCAGCTTGCCGCACAGCGCGCAGGCATCCCCTCGACGGTGCTCTACGCCGTAGCCTTGCAAGAGAGCGGCATCCGACGCAATGGACGCATCGTCCCGTGGCCGTGGTCGCTCAACGTCGCTGGCCAGTCGCGTCGTTACGCAACACGCGCCGACGCCTGCGCCGGTTTGCAGCAGGCGATGCGCGCCACGCCGCACACGCGCATCGACGCGGGCCTTGGCCAGATCAACCTCGGCTACCACCAACAGCGCTACGCCAGCGCGTGCGACCTGCTCGACCCGTACCGCAATCTTTCCATCGCCGCTGAAATCCTGAAAGAGCAGCACACCACTGGCGAGGACTGGTTGCTGGCAATCGGTCGCTACCACCGTCCTGCGGGCGGAGAACCTGCCGCCCGTTACAGGCGGAGCGTGTCGCGCCACCTTGCCCGTGTGCAGGGCACGCACCCAACCACCGCGGCCCTCGCTGCGCGCCAGGAGACATCCCCATGACGAACCTCCCTCTGAGCAACTTCACGCTGAAGGGTCTGCTCGTGCTGCTGGCGGCTCTGCCGCTGGCCTCGCGTGCCGGCGAGCCGCTGATCGTGGTCGAAGACCGTGGCGGCGCGTCGGCGCTGCCGTACTACGAGGCTCTGAACCTTCAGCCGCGCGCCGATGCGCCGGCCCGACCGCCCATCCCAATGCTCCCGGTGCCCGCCACGCCCATGGACGAGGCCGCGATGTTGCCGGTGCGCAGTGCCAAGCTCACACCTGGCACCGTCGCGCGGCGGGTGATAGAGGCGCCGGGCCTGCGGCCCTTTGTGGTCATCGGCGACGACGAGGCGTCCCGCGCCTGGCTTCGTCGTCAGGCGGCCTCGCTGCGCCAGCGCGGCGCGGTGGGCCTGGTGGTTAACGTCGAGACCGTGCAGGGCCTGGCACGGCTGCGCGCCCTGGTGCCGGGCGTAGCCCTCGCGCCTGTGGCCGGTGACGACCTGGCCGAGCGCCTGGCTCTGCGACATTACCCGGTGCTGATCACAGCCACCGGCATCGAGCAATGAAGCCATGTCGGGGAAACAGCCGGTCGAGGTTTTGCTGCGCCCAGCGGTGGAGTTCTATACCGTCGCGGCGTGTGCAGGCGCCGCGTTTCTGTCCCTGGTGGCCCCGTGGTCGCTCGCGCTGAGTCCGGCCATGGGCGTCGGCAGTGCGCTGGCGTTCTGCGCCTACGGTGCCATCCGCTACCGCGATGCCCGCGTCATCCTGCGCTACCGGCGCAACATTCGCCGCTTGCCGCGCTACGTGATGACCAGCAAGGACGTACCGGTCAGCCAGCAGCGTCTGTTCGTGGGGCGCGGGTTTCTGTGGGAGCAGAAACACACCCATCGGCTCATGCAGACGTACCGACCGGAATTTCGCCGCTACGTCGAGTTGACGCCGGCCTACCGGCTGGCGCGCAGGCTGGAGGAACGGCTGGAGTTCGCGCCGTTCCCGCTGTCTCGGCTGCCCGCGCTCACGGGCTGGGATGTGTCTTTCAACCCGGTGCGCCCGCTGCCGCCTGTGGGCGGCCTGCCGCGCCTGCACGGCATCGAACCCGATGAGGTGGACGTCAGCCTGCCGCTGGGTGAGCGCGTCGGGCATTCGCTGGTGCTGGGCACCACGCGCGTGGGCAAGACGCGGTTGGCCGAGTTGTTTGTGACCCAGGACATTCGGCGCAAGAACGCCGACGGCGAGCACGAGGTCGTCATCGTCATAGACCCCAAGGGCGATGCCGATCTTTTGAAGCGGGTGTACGTCGAGGCCAAACGCGCGGGTCGTGAGGGTGAGTTCTATGTCTTCCATTTGGGCTGGCCCGACATTTCCGCGCGCTACAACGCTGTGGGCCGCTTTGGGCGCATCAGCGAGGTGGCCACCCGTGTTGCAGGGCAGCTCTCCGGGGAAGGCAACAGCGCGGCATTTCGCGAGTTTGCGTGGCGCTTCGTCAATATCATCGCCCGCGCCCTGGTGGAACTGGGCCAGCGCCCGGACTACATGCTGATCCAGCGCCACGTCATCAACATCGACGCGCTGTTCATCGAGTACGCCCAGCACTACTTCGCCAAGACCGAGCCCAAGGCCTGGGAGGTGATCGTCCAGATCGAGGCCAAGCTCAACGAGAAGAACATCCCGCGCAACATGATTGGGCGCGAGAAGCGCGTGGTGGCGCTGGAGCAGTACCTCTCCCAGGCCCGTAACTATGACCCGGTGCTCGACGGCCTGCGCTCGGCGGTTCGCTACGACAAGACGTATTTCGACAAGATCGTCGCATCGCTGCTGCCGCTGCTGGAGAAACTCACCAGCGGGAAGATTTCCCAGCTTCTGGCGCCGAACTATTCCGACCTGGCCGACCCCCGCCCGATCTTCGATTGGATGCAGGTCATCCGAAAGCGCGCCGTCGTCTATGTGGGCCTGGACGCGCTATCCGATGCCGAGGTCGCCGCAGCGGTCGGCAACTCGATGTTCAGCGATCTCGTTTCGGTGGCAGGCCATATCTACAAGCACGGGATCGATGACGGCCTGCCGGGCGCATCGGCTGGCACGCGCGTGCCGATCAACGTCCACGCGGATGAATTCAATGAACTCATGGGTGACGAGTTCGTGCCGCTGATCAACAAAGGCGGCGGCGCCGGTCTGCAAGTCACCGCGTACACCCAGACCCTTTCGGACATCGAGGCTCGCATCGGCAACCGCGCGAAGGCCGGTCAGGTGATCGGCAACTTCAACAACCTGTTCATGCTGCGCGTGCGCGAGACGGCCACCGCTGAACTGCTGACCCGGCAATTGCCGAAGGTCGAGGTCTATACGACCACCATCGTCTCCGGCGCGACCGACAGCTCCGACATCCGCGGGGCGACGGATTTCACCAGCAACACGCAGGACCGCATCAGCATGTCCAGCGTGCCGATGATCGAGCCGTCGCACGTCGTCGCCTTACCCAAGGGTCAGTGTTTCGCGTTGTTGCAGGGCGGCCAGCTTTGGAAGGTTCGCATGCCGCTGCCGGCACCGGACCCCGATGAGGTCATGCCGCAGGATCTGCAACAACTCGCGGGCTACATGCGCCAGAGCTACAGTGAGGCCACGCAGTGGTGGGAGTTCACCAGTTCCCCGGTCTTGCAGGACACGGCCTTGCCCGATGACCTGCTCGATGAGGTGGCCACCGCCGACGCTCCTGCCTCCGGCACGGGCGATATGGCCAGAGACGAGGCCGCACCATGAGCGATGCCGCCGGCACCACACGAAGGGAGCAAGGCCGCCGCCAGGGTCTGGTCATCGGCACGATCACGCTGCCTTTTCGGCTGCTTGGGGTACTGATCGGCTCGCTGCTGTTCTCCATCGTCATGGAGTGCGTGGGCATGCACTTGTTCTGGAAGGATCAAAGCTGGCGGCACTCCCAGCAGATGCTGCAGTACGAGCTGGGGCACCTGTCTAGCCATTTCACGCGCAGCGTGATCGTGCAGGAGCCGGGGCGCACAGCGCACGAGTTGGTAGATACCGGCTACGAATGGGTGTTCGTGCGTTCGGGGCTGCTGGAGCGCATGAGCCAGACCGCCGAGCGCGCCCGTGCGTCGAGCCAGGGCCAGACGCGCAACTTCCGCTATTTCATCAGCCAAGTCTATGTTTGGACCGAGAGCTACCTGATTGCGGCAGCGTTCACGACGCTGACCTTTCTCGTGCGTCTGTTGGTCCTGGTGCTCACCCTGCCACTGATCTTCACGGCGGCATTCGTAGGTCTGATCGATGGCCTGGTGCGCCGTGACGTGCGGCGCTTCGGCGCGGGCCGGGAATCCGGCTTCATCTACCACCGCGCAAAGGCGAGCCTGATGCCGCTGGCCGTGCTGCCTTGGGTGACGTACCTGGCGCTGCCGGTATCGGTGCATCCGCTGCTGATCCTGCTGCCGAGCACCGCCTTGCTTGGACTGGGTATATCCCTGACTGCGGGGAGCTTCAAAAAGTACCTCTAGCTATATTGTGCTGAACGCCCCGTCATCATCTGGACCACCATAACGCTGTAGTCGCACTGCGCACTCAATCAATACGATCCGTGCGAGGTAGGCTGCATACTGCCGCTCTGCCGCGAATGATTCCAGTCTGTCGTAGTGCGTGCCATGCAGTATCTGCGATCGACCATGGTCATAGATGTCCTTGACCAATTGCTTCAGCGTGCGAGGACGGTTGCCTCGTATTACCTGCGTGTCGTCACTCGTTCCGGTCAGATGCACGACCATTTTACAGATACCGCCGTTCCTGCCGCCGCAGCTCAGTACATCCAGGCAGGTTCCGAGCTTCGCCAACGCTATAGCATCGCTTAACTCACGGTTTCCTTCGCCGAACCAATCCAGCGCAGTAGCCCATCGATTGGCAAGCTTGGGATGCGGGTGACTCGATGGATCAAGCAGCCCATCAAGGATCGCCGCGAATGCCGGAAGAATAGATGTCATGTCATCCAACGCTTGCCTTACTCGTTCAGGAGGTTGCGAAGGAATCCGCTTCCCGAGCGAGCTTCCAGGCAACCACAGAAACCCTTTGGTTTCGACCAGGCGATCGCTACCCGCAGGCGGTAGGCGCTCGTCTTGAAGCGCCTGTTGCAGGAAGCACTCGGGGGCTCCAAAGCCCAGAGAGATAGCGTCAAGCGCTGTCTTGCCAACCAATCTCGCCAGCTTGCGTGAGAATTCACGCTCATAGCCACGGACTGTTACCTTGACCAAGGCTGGACATCCGACTATCGCACTGTAGACGGCGTTGGCCAGCCCTTCGATGGAGGAGCCATCATTGGCCTTCTGCAAGGCATCCTTGAGAATTTCCTTCCAGCGGTGGTTCGCCTCTGGTTGGTTCAGATAGTGATCCTTTCCCTGCTGAGGGAAATCTACAGAATCTATCCAGTCCGACCTATTCAAGAATGTCACCGGGCCGAGGGAGAACGGAGACTTCCTCTCCATGCCCAGGGTCCAGGCAGGGAAATAGTGCGTGTGTTCGTTGGTGATGCTTGCGAGTCGTTCCTCGATAAGCAATTTCAGTTTGGGAAGCAGCCCGCCCTGATCGCATTCATCAAACCCCGAAAGCTCACCCGAGGCGTGCATATCGGCAACGGCTTGGCGGGCAATTTTCTGAAAGGCCTCGGGTTCGATCTTCACTGAGTTCAGAGTCCGATTCTGATGGAGGGTGCTGGAGAACTGCCCAAGCGCCTCTCTTGCCTTCTTGGTGAAGTACCGCTGCATACCGTTCTCAGCGGTGATGAAATCAGGAATGCCGGCCTCTTCGGACCATGGAGTGGCCCCCTTGTGCACGCGATCTAACTCATCCACCAGAGCTTTCAGCTCGGTCTTTAGCCCCATAAATTCCTCCTCGATCTACTTCTGACCGCAGGATAGCCCAGGCTGACACCAACAGCCTCGGCATCCATCAATCCGGTCATCCGCGGGTTCCTATTGTTTGCGGCCTAAAGCAGCCCTGATCTCCACGATCGAGCCATTGCTGATCACACAGGAATGGCGCGATGGTGGCTTCAACCTGGCTGCGTGCCGCGCATCGCGGCGTGCCCACTTTTCTCGTGACGGCCCTCCTGCTGGGCCAGTCCCCGATGGCGTTGGCCGAGCCCCCCGCGCAGCGTCAGGAATTGGTCGCGGCGCTGCGCCAGCTCGACGCGCTGGAGCGCACCGTCGCCGACAGCGCCGCGCATGCTCCCGTCCAGCCGGGCGAGCGCTACCACTTCGATTACCCGCGGCTGCTGGCTGACCTAGCGCGCGTGCGCGCCGGCATCCAGGCGCACCTCTCTCCTTCGCGTGCTCAGCCGCGCGACCCCGCCGAGCTGGCCGGCGACTACCGCACCGAGCGGGCCGTCGAGCCATCGCCGACGACCGCGGAGGCCAAGCCATGAACGGCGCCCAAGTCTCGGCATTTCAAGCCAACAGCGGCATCGCGCCTTCCGCGATGGCGACCGTCCTGGTCGGCGTCGTGTTCGCGGTCCTGCTCGTCTGGGGCGTCTGGGCCATCCGAACGGCTTACGTAGGGTGGTCCGAGAGCCGCCTCAACCAGCGCCAGTTCCTCGGCGTCTGCATCCGCTTCGTCGCGATGTACCTCGTCCTGAGTTTCTTCCTCCTCTCCTGACCTGAAAGGCCTGACCATGCAAAACCGCATCCTCACTTCCCGTTTTGTCCAGCGCACCACCGTGGCTCTGGGCGCCGCCGCGCTGCCGGCGCTGTCGTTCGCGCAAGGCCTGCCGCAGTTGGAGAACCCGACCCGGGGCGCCGGCAGCGGCATCATGGAGACGATCAGGAACTACGGCTACGACATCATCATGCTCGTGGCCCTGCTGGTTGTGGCGTCGATGTTCATTGGCGTGTGCTACCACGCCTACGGCACCTACGCGGAAATCCACACTGGTCGCAAAACCTGGGGCCAATTCGGCCTCACGGTCGCCATCGGCGCGGTGCTGCTCGTGATCGGCATTTGGCTGCTCACCGAAGCCACCGGCATCCTGTAAGGCGAGGCCGGTATGTCCGAGCAGCAGCACGTCCGTGCTGACGGGACGGTCACGTTCCTTCCGCACCGGCTCAACCGCCATCCCGTTGTCGTGCGCGGCCTCACCGCCGACGAGCTGTGGATCTGCTGCGGCCTGTCCGGTGCCGCCGGCCTGCTGGTCGGTGCGCCGCTGTCCTGGGTGTTCCGCACGATCGCGCTCGCGCCCACGTTCGTCGTGCTGGGCGTGGCCTTCGGCGTGTTCATCGGGGGCGGCATCCTGCGTCGCCTCAAGCGTGGGCGTCCCGACACCTGGCTGTATCGGCAACTCCAGTGGCGCATCGCCACGCGCTATCCGCTGGTGGCGGGCTGGGTGGGCGGCCATGTGCTGATCTCACGCTCCGGCTTCTGGACCACCCGAAGGTCTGCTGCAAGGGGGGCACGATGAGCCGCTTCAAGAACGAGATCACCCATCTGCAGGCGCACATCAAGACGCTTCGCCTGGGTGCTGGCGCGCTGGTCATCGTCGCCCTGGTGATGGGCGGCGGCTGGTGGAGCGCTCCGCGCGACCTGACCATCCACGTCCCGCCTGATCTGCGCTCCGGCAGTACCCGCAAGTGGTGGGAAGTGCCGCCCGAATCGGTCTATGCGTTCACGTTCTACGTGTTTCAGACCCTCCACCGTTGGCCCACGAATGGCGAAGAGGACTACGCACGCAACCTTCACACACTCTCGCCGTATCTCACGCCGTCCTGCCAGGCTTTCCTGCGAGCCGACTACGACTACCGCCGCAGCACGGGTGAGTTGCGCCAGCGCGTGCGCGGCATCTACGAAATCCCGGGCCGTGGCTACGGCGACGACCCTACGACGCGCGTGCGCGTGGTCTCCGACCGCGACTGGGTGGTGACACTGGACATCAGCGCCGACGAGTACTACGGCGCGGAACAGGTCAAGCGCGCCCTGGTGCGCTACCCCATCAAGGTCACGCGCGTGGACATCGATCCCGCCCGCAACCCGTTCGGCCTGGTACTCGACTGCTACGAAGGGGCGCCGCAGCGCATCGGCGCCCCGGAGCCGACGCGCCCGGCGCCCGGTGGTTTGGCTCCGCAAGCGCCCCAAGGAGAAACCCCATGAAGCATCCTGTACTCGCACTGCTGGGGCTGCTGGTCGTAGTCGCAGCACCTGTCGCCCATGCGGTGGAGATCCTGCGCTGGGAACGTCTGCCGCTGGCCGTGCCGTTGCGTGTCGGCCAGGAGCGCATCGTGTTCATCGACAGGAACGTCCGCGTGGGCGTGCCTGCCGGCGTGGGCGAACGTCTGCGCGTGCAGAGCGCGGGCGGTGCGGTGTACCTGCGCGCCAGTGCGCCGATCGAACCAACACGGCTGCAACTGCAGGACGCCGACACGGGCGCATTGATCCTGCTGGACATCGCCGCCGAGCCGGCCAAGGACGGCGAAGCCGAGCTGGAGCCGGTGCGCATCGTCGAGGGCAACAGCACCCCGGCGCGCTATGGCGATCAGCCGGAGGGTGCCGACGCGCCCCCGGCGCACACCCAGAATCAGGCAGGCGCGCGGACGGCGCGGCGCGAAACCCCGGTCTCGGTCGCGCTGACGCGCTTCGCCGCGCAGAACCTCTATGCGCCGCTGCGTACGGTCGAGGCGCTGCCGGGTGTCATGCGGGTCAATCTGCGCCGCGACATGGACCTGACCACGCTGATGCCGACGCTGCCGGTGCGCGCGGTCGCGCTCGCGTCGTGGCGGCTGGAAGACCAGTGGGTCACCGCCGTGCGTCTCACCAACGGCAGCAGCGGCTGGATCACCCTCGACCCGCGTGTGCTGCAAGGCGATTTCCTCACGGCCAGCTTCCAGCACGAGGCGCTGGGTCCACGCGGAACGCCCGAGGACACCACCGTTCTGTACCTGGTGACGCGCGGGCGTGGCCTCGCGCAGTCGCTGCTGCCCGCTATCCACCGCTTCGACCCGGCTGCGCATCTGCCGCAGCCGCAAATCGAGACACGGGACAACGAGGCCGCGGATGGCAAGGAGACTCGCCATGCGCAGTAACGGACTCCTGAAGTGGCTGATGATCCCCGTGGCCCTGTTGGTGCTGTTCGTCGCCATCCGGCTGTTCTCCGGTGGGAGCACGTCGACACAGCCCGCAGCCGATGCCGGCGCCCAGCTCACGCCCGAGGAGATGAAGGCGCTGGGCATCGAGGGCGATACCCCCCGCGATACCGTGGCGACCCTGGTGGCGCAGGTGAAGCAATTGCGCACCGAGCTTCAGACCACGCTCTTGGACAACAAGTCTCAGCGCGAAGAGAACCAGCGCCTGCGCCAGCGCGAGAACGCCATCGACCAGCGCATCAATTCGGCGCTGGAGACCGAGCGCTCCAACCTGCGCCGCGACCAGCAGCAGGCAGCCAGCGAGCGCCAGCAGACCGAGGGACTGCTCGCCGACCTGCAGCGGCGCCTGGAAGGCATCGGCGGGCGCGGCGGCGGCCACGCCGATCTACCCGTGGGCCTGGGGCTGCGTAACGGCGACGAGGCAGGCATGGAAGGCGGCGTGCGCTGGGTCGAGCCGGACGACGCGAAGCCCACTGATGGGCGTAACGGCAGTCGTGGCACGGGTGGCGGCATGAGCTTTCCGACGAGCTTCGGCCCCGCGCAGAGCACGCTGGAAACCACGGCACAAACCGTGGCGAACGCGGGCGCCCGCGCCGCAGGCGTCAAGAGCGCCAAGCCGGTCTATACGGTGCCGACCAACTCGACGCTGATGGGATCGGTGGCAATGACGGCGCTGATCGGCCGCGTGCCGATCGACGGTACGGTCAACGATCCGTATCCGTTCAAAGTCCTGGTCGGTCCCGACAACCTCACGGCAAACGGAATTGACATTCCCGACGTGGCGGGCGCCGTGTTTTCCGGCACGGCCTCGGGTGACTGGACGCTCTCTTGCGTGCGCGGCCAGGTGCGCAGCATCACCTTTGTGTTCCATGACGGGACCATTCGGACGATTCCCGAAGACCGCGAGGGCAACCAGCAGAACAACCAGCAGCGCGACGGCCTGGGCTGGATCAGCGACCCCTATGGCATTCCCTGCGTCAGCGGAGAGCGGCGCAGCAACGCCCAGCAGTACCTCGGCTCACAGGCGCTGATCACCGCGGCGGGTGCCGGCGTCGCCTCGCTCATCGACAGCGACAGCGGTCAGATGTCCTACGTGGGCGCCGATGGCTCCATCGGAAGCGTCGGCATCTCGGGCAACGAAGCCGTGGGCCGCATCCTGGCCGGCGGCGTTCGGGACATGGCCGATTGGGTGAACAAGTTGTACGGCCAGGCCTTCGCCGCCGTCTATGTCCAACCCGGCGCAAAGGTCGCCGTCCACCTCGAAAAGCCGCTCGCCATCGATTTCGATCCCGAAGGTCGCAAGGTCGATCACCGTGCAGGAGAAAGCCATGCTCTCGAACTTGAATAAGGGCCTGGCGCTGGCCCTTGCCGTCGCGGTGCTCGGCGGCTGCGCCACCAGCAAGGAAAAGCTGCTGCCCCACGGCGACAGCACGATGATGGACATCTGGCAGCAGAACGCCGGTGACGGCGGCGGTGGCGCCGGCCAGGTGGCACGCAGGCAATTGCTCGACGCGCGCCAGAGCCTGCGCCGGCCGCTGACCGAGATGGATGTACAGGCCGCGCCCGCCGAGCAGATGCGCTACACGCGCACAGCGCGCAACGAGGTCTATCGCCAGTTCCAGCGCCTGCCGAATCCCGACCTGGTGATGTACGTGTACCCGCACCTGGCAGGCACGGACCCGGTGCCCGTGCCGGGCTATACGACGGTTTTTCCCTTGTACCAGCGCGTGCAGTACGCCATGCCCGGCGAGCGCGTGGAGGACTACTGATGCGCTGGAAACTCCCCTGGCCGAAGCTGACTGCATCCGACGCAGACGATGACGAGCAGCCGGACGGCTGGCAGCGCCACGTCGAGGCCCTGCGTCAGGCCGGCATCCCCGAACCCGGCACGGCGGTCCATGGCCACAGGCCGGCGACCGTGGCCGACGAGCAGGCGCTGTACGACGTTGCGCCGTCGTTCGCGGAATTCCTGCCCTGGGTGGAGTTCCTGCCCCAGTCGAAGTCGATGCTGCTGGAAGACGGGCAATCGGTCGCGGCGTTCTACGAGCTGGTGCCGCTGGGCACCGAGGGCCGGGAACCCGGCTGGCTCGCGCATGCCCGCGACGCCTTGGAGAACGCGCTCCAGGACTCGTTCGATGAACTGGACGAGAACCCCTGGGTACTCCAGCTCTACGCCCAGGACGAACCCAGCTTCGACCAGTACATGCAGACCCTGCGCGACTACGTGCAGCCGCGCGCCCGCAATACGGCTTTCACCGAGTTCTACCTTCGCTTCTTCGGACACCACCTGCGCGCGGTAGCGAAGCCCGGCGGGCTGTTCGAGGACACGGTGGTCACACGGCTGCGCTGGCGCGGCCAGACGCGGCGCGTGCGCATGGTCGTCTATCGCCGGGCCACCGGGCAGGCGAACCGCCGCGGCCAGACGCCCGAGCAGATGCTGAACATCGTCTGCGATCGCTTGTGTGGCGGGCTGGCGAACGCCGGCATCCAGGCCCGGCGCATGGCCGCGGCCGACGTCCATGACTGGCTGCTGCGGTGGTTCAACCCGCGTCCCACGCTGCTCGGCCCTGGGATCGAGGACCGCGAACGCTTCTATGCGCTGGCACGCTACCCCGACGAGACAGAAGACGGCGAGATCGAGCTGGCGAGCGGGCGGGATTTCAGCCAGCGGCTTTTCTTCAGCCAGCCACGCTCGGACGCGGATCACGGCACCTGGCACTTCGACGGCATGCCGCATCGTGTGCTGGTCACTGACCGGCTGCGCATGCCGCCCGGCACGGGGCATTTGACTGGCGAAACCCGCAAAGGCGATGCGATCAATACGCTGTTCGATCAGATGCCCGAGGACACGACGATGTGTCTGACCATGGTGGCGACACCCCAGGACATCCTCGAATCGCACCTGAACCACCTGGCGAAGAAGGCAGTCGGCGAAACACTGGCATCGGAGCAGACGCTCAAGGATGTGCAGGAGGCCCGCTCGCTGATCGGCAGCGCGCACAAGCTGTACCGGGGAACACTGGCGTTCTATTTGCGCGGCCGGGATGAAGCCGAACTGGACCGGCGCGGCCTTGATCTGGCGAACGTGATGCTTAACGCCGGTTTGCAGCCCGTGCGCGAGGACGATGAAGTCGCGCCTTTGAACAGTTATCTGCGCTGGCTGCCGTGCTGCTACAACCCGAGCCAGGATCGACGGAACTGGTTCACCCAACTGATGTTCGCCCAGCACGTGGCGAACCTCTCACCGGCCTGGGGCCGCAGCCAGGGCACGGGCCATCCGGGCAATACGTTCTTCAATCGAGGCGGCGGGCCGATCACCTTTGACCCGCTCAACCGCCTGGATCGGCAGATGAACGCGCACCTGTTCCTGTTCGGCCCCACCGGCTCCGGCAAAAGCGCAACGCTCAACAACCTCTTGAACCAGGTCACGGCCATCTACCGGCCGCGCCTCTTCATCGTGGAAGCCGGCAACAGCTTCGGCTTGTTCAGCGATTTCGCCAAGCGCCTGGGCCTGACTGTGAACCGGGTCAAGCTGGCCCCCGGCTCGGGCATCAGCCTGGCGCCGTTCGCCGACGCGCGTCGGCTGATCGAAACGCCGAGCGACGTGCAGACGCTGGATGCCGATGTGCTGGACGAGGACATGCCACCCGATGCATCGGCCATGGAAGCGGACGAGCAGCGCGACGTACTCGGCGAGTTGGAAATCACCGCACGGCTGATGATCACCGGCGGCGAGGATAAAGAAGAGGCCCGGATGACGCGGGCCGATCGCTCGCTCATCCGCCAGTGCATCCTCGACGCCGCCGAGCATTGCGTGGCCGAGAAGCGCACGGTGCTCACGCGCGACGTGCGCAACGCGCTGCGCGAGCGCGGCCAGGACCCAACGCTGCCAGAGATGCGGCGCGTGCGGCTGCTGGAGATGGCAGATGCCATGGACATGTTCTGTCAAGGCACGGACGGCGAAATGTTCGACCGCGACGGTTCGCCGTGGCCCGAAGCCGACATCACCCTGGTCGATCTGGCGACCTATGCCCGCGAGGGCTACAACGCGCAGCTCTCCATTGCCTACATCAGCCTGATCAGCACGGTGAACAACATTGCCGAGCGCGATCAGTACCTGGGCCGCCCGATCATCAACGTCACCGACGAAGGACACATCATCACCAAGAACCCGCTGCTCGCCCCCTACGTGGTGAAGATCACCAAGATGTGGCGCAAGCTGGGGGCCTGGTTCTGGCTCGCCACACAAAACATCGACGACTTGCCGCGCGCTGCAGAGCCCATGCTCAACATGATCGAGTGGTGGATCTGCCTGTCGATGCCGCCCGATGAGGTGGAGAAGATCGCGCGGTTCCGCGAACTCTCGCCTGCGCAGAAGGCGCTGATGCTTTCCGCGCGCAAGGAAGCAGGGAAGTTCACCGAGGGCGTCATCCTCTCCAAGAGCCTTGAAGTGCTGTTTCGGGCCGTGCCACCGAGCCTCTATCTCGCGCTCGCGCAGACCGAACCCGAGGAAAAAGCCGAGCGTTACCAGCTCATGCAGCAACACGGCATCAGTGAACTCGACGCGGCCTTCAAGGTGGCCGAGAAGATCGACCAGGCGCGTGGCATCGAGTCGCCAGCCTTGGGCCTGCCGCAATAGCAGCCGGAGAATGCCGTGAAACCGAAACGTCCTTCCATTCCTATGCCGGTACAGGCGCTCCGCCATCGGCGCTGGCCCTGGTTCGTGGCGATTGGACTGATCACACTGCTGTTGATCTGGCTCGTGTCCCGCGCACCCAGTGAACCCGCGTTGCAGGCTCCCGCGCAGGTCAGCACCGCGCAGGTGGCCGGGCCTCCCTGGCAGATGGGCAACGCGCAGGGCCGTTTCACGCTGACGCTCTATGCCGACCTCGAATGTCCGTTCTGCCGAGCGTACTTCCCGCAGCTCAAGCGCTGGGTGGGTGCCAACGCGGACGTAGCTCTGCAATGGCACCACCAGCCGCTGGCCGCGCACGAACCGGCCGCCTCCGCCGAGGCACGCCTGGCCGAGTGCGCCGCCGAAAGTGGCGGGCATGCTGCGTTCTGGCAGGCCATTGAATGGATCTATGCGCACACACGTAGCGACGGCTTGGGCTTGCCCGAGGGTCTGCGCTATCCCGGCCTCAACCCAGCCGTCGAGCAGTGTTTGGCCAGCGAGCGACCGGATAGGGTGATTCGCGCTCAGGCCGAGGAAGCCACCAAGGGCGGCGTGACCGCGACGCCTTCGATTCGTCTGCAGGATCGCCAAACCGATCAGGCAGTCGTGTTGCAGGGGCCGATCGAAGGCGATGCACTGCTGTCGGCCATGGACATGCTGGTGGCTGAGGATGCCGCCGCTCCACCGACCACCGAAATGCCTGCCGACGTTGTCGGCGACATGCCCAGGTAGCCTGCGGTCTTTGAGGCTACGGCGCAGCACGCTGCGCTGACCGTCACCCGTTCGCCTCGCATCCTGGGCGCGAACGATCACCGCAGCAGCGGTGATGGATGCACCTTGTTCCGTTGTTCCATTCCCTGGAGGGCCTGCCCTCCAGGGGCATGTGCGCTCTCCGATTTCCCTGCCTGGAGGTTCGCCATGTCTGTCGTCATCAATGACTCCTGCCTGGAGTCGCTTTCCGATATTTCTATTCAGAACGAGGACTGGATCGTTCAGCAAGCCATCGTGTTGCTGGAGCGGCGGGTTTTCAAAGCAGGGCCACGTCTTGAGCGGCCCGCAGCGGTCAGGGACTACCTTCGTTTGAAGCTGGTCGCCGAGCCCAACGAAATATTCGTCGTCGTGTTCATGAACAGCATGCACGCCGTGCTGGCCGTGGAGCCGATGTTCCATGGAACGATCAATGCGACCTCGGTTTATCCACGTGTCGTGCTGCAGCGAGCGTTGCAACTGAACGCCGCTGCGGTCATCTTCGCGCATCAGCACCCCTCGGGCACCACCGAGCCATCCAATGCGGATCGGTTGCTGACCGAGCAGTTGAAGACGGCCTTGGCGCTTATCGACGTGCGGGTACTCGACCATTTCGTGATTGGTCAAGGCGCACCGTACTCGTTCGCCGAGTCTGGTCTTTTGTAATCACAGCGGAGGCTTCGGCCTCCGCTTTTTCCATGCGACAGCACCGAAAAGGTATGCGGGGTGCCCGCGATGCGCATTGTTTGTTGGGGCGGCAGCGGGTTCGCGTTCGACTATGGCTCTGATCAACTTCCAGGGCACGCGACATGCCAGCATCTTTATTCCGCTTCGCATCCGGCTGGCGAACCCTTGGCCTGGCCGTTGCACTGCCGGCATCCTTGGCCGTTTTCAGCCCAGCCACCTTCGCCGCCGATGTGGTGGTCGTCACCGACAGCCGCCACCCGGTCAAGACTATGGGTGGAGAGCGGCTGATCGAGCTGGATGAAGGCCAGCGCATCGAAGCCGAGCTTTCCGCACAGCTGCCCGCCGATCCCGAGCAGGCCACGGCCATCGTCAAGCGCCGCCTGAACAACGGCGGTGCCGGCCTCCAGCGCCGCATCGCTTCCGCATACCAGGGCGTCGCCGACGCCTGGAGCCTGGGCGTCACCAGCATTCCGGCAGTCGTGGTGGATCAGCGTTACGTGGTCTATGGCGAGCCGGACGTGGCCCGTGCCGTCGCGCGCGTTGCGCAACACCGGAGGCCGCAGCCATGACCCGCCCCTTCGAGCGGATGCGCCTCCTGCGTGCTGGCGTGGCCTCAGTGCTGCTGCTCAGCGCCACGGGCAGCTACGCCCTCAACACCGCAACCATCGTTGGCTCAGTGGCATCGCCAGACTGCCTCGAATACCGCGTCGTCGGCATCTGCTACTGGCTCTACTGCACCTGGACGGGCTGCACGGTGCGCACGTCCATCAAAGTTCGCCACTACATCCCGGATGCGGTCGTCTCCAGCTACAGCAACACCGGCGAGAACCCCTGGGTCGAAGTTCGTCCGATGAGCACGCCCAACCCTTCGGCCCAGGCCGGCGGAGACGGCACCACCAACGAAGACCACGAGAACAATCTCGCCAAGTTCAAGAACGCGGACGTCATCGGCCACCCCGGCGTCGAGGTGTTCAACCAGTTCGTCTCATCGTCGGGCTACTTCTGCGAGGGTGCGGGTACGGCGTTCATGCCATACCTGCTCAGCACCCTGGACACGCTGGCCTGGCGCTACAACGTGCCCGAGATGGCCTACCCGGAGGCGCTGATTCCGGGCAGGCGCGAGGTCGGCGCGCGCACCACGCTGAACCTGTGGGGCAACGTGTATCCGCGCGGCGGCTTCCTGCACCAGGCCGACGACCACAAGGCTGGCGCCGTGGTGGCCCAGCGCGCCGGCGATGTCGTCACGCGCCGCGGGCAGATCCACGTCTACCAGCCGCTGCTCGCGAACTCGCGGCCCGGCTACTGGCCTGCCGGCGCGCTGATGGAAGGCGATGCCTCGACCGGCAAGTGGCAGGAACTCACGCCCGTCCTGTCCTCGTCCTGCACGGTCTTCCCGCGCAGCGGCTTCCTGACCCAGGCCCAGCAAGGCGACTACGCCTGGGCGCTGTGGCGGCCTTATTCGTGCTGCGAACGCCGGGGCCAGGTGTTCCTCGGCAGCGTCGATTTCCAATGAGGGTACGGCGATGAAGCGTCCTGAACTGATGAACCTCTCCACCAAGGCATGCCGCCTGCTGCGCCCCACAGTGCTGGCCGGCGCGCTCGCCCTGGGCTGCGGCCTCGCGTGGGCGCAGGCTGGCTTCCAGACCAGCGGCCCCGTCATCGGCGATGAAGTCATGTACTCGATCGGCGGCGGCAGCGCGGTATCCATGGGCCGCGCCGCCGGCATGCGCTCGATCGGGGTCGGCGTGGGCTGGAACAGCAATCTCATCTGCGGCGACATGAGCATCCAGACCACGCTGCGCAACCAGCTCAACGGCATCACGAACGGCTTCCAGCAGATCATGAGCAACGTGATCCAGAGCGCCACGAGCGCCGTGGCATCCCTGCCTGCGCTGATCATCCAGCGCGCCGATCCCGGTCTGTACAACCTGCTGACCAACGGCGTGCTGCAGGCGCGGCTGGATTTCGACCGCTCGAAGCTGACGTGCCGCGCCATGGCCGAGAGGATGGCCGACACGGCGGGCGGCCAGTTGGGCTGGAGTCAGATGGCCGAAGGCATGGCGTTGCGCGATGCGGTGTCGAGCACGGATGCCGTGTCGGCGATCGAGCAGGCCGAAACGCGCCGTGGCAACGATGGCGTGCCCTGGGTCGGCGGCAGCAATGCCGGTGGCGCGGGCCAGCCCGCCGTCCGGGTGGTCGGCGACGTGACCCGCGCGGGTTACAACCTCGTCAACGGCCGCGGCGTGACTGACACGTCCTCCATCGCGCCCACCAGTTGCGCAAGCCTGTCCTGCCAGACCTGGACGTCGCCGCAGCAGGCCACCGAATGGGCGACACGGGTGCTTGGGGAACAGGTGCAGCGCACCTGCGATGCCTGCACCAAGACCGAGACGGTGCCCGGCGTCGGACTGACGCCGCTGATCCAGGAGGAGTACGAGGAGAAACTGGAAGCCCTGCAGGAACTGGTCTCGGGGACGCGCAACACGACGTTCGAGCACTTGCGTGCGGCCGGCAGCACCTCGCTGCCCATTACGCGGGGCGTGATCGAGGCGCTGCGTGACGAGCCGGACAAGGAGCTGCTGGCGCGGCGCCTGGCATCGGAGGTCGCGCTGTCGTCGGTGTTGGAGAAAGCGTTGCTGCTCCAGCGCACGCTGCTGACCGGCAAGAAGGAACCCAACGTGGCGGCGAACCAGCTGGCGGTCGCGGCGGTGAACCACGAAAGCGACACGCTCGACCAGGAGATCCGCAACCTTAAGACCGAACTGGAACTGCGCCGCGAGCTGGCCAACAACTCGCCGATGGCCATCATCCAGCGCCACGGCACGCGCGCGGCCGGCTCGCGCGGCATCTACGAAGGCGACCCGGTGCCCGACCGCCTCGACCAGTTGCAGAAGGGCAACCCAGGGAGCCGGCCATGAGCACGACCTCGTGGCGCCCGCGCTGGCTGTTCAGCCGGCGCGTGGGGCAGGCACTGCTGTGGGCGGTGATGCTCGTCGCCGCGGCCGTGGGCGCCAACATCGTCGGTATCTACCTCGTCGGCAGCGTTGCTGGATGGGAGCAGTGGCTGGTGGCTGCCGCGGGCTACTTCCTGGTGTGGCGGTTGTGCCTGTATGGGGCGACGGCCTATGGCTGGGTCTGGATGCGCCGCCGGCTGCTGGCACGCGAGGAACAAAACGGGACAGATGGGCAGGCACGGCGCCGCCTGGTGCGCAGCGAGATCGCCGGCGTCTTCGCCATCGTGGTGCTGGAAGCCAGCCTGCTGATGCAGGGCTGAAGGGAGATTCGGGCCATGACGCTTTTCACGACCGACTACCTGGAGTACTACCTGACCCTCGTGTCCTGGATCGTCCATAACGGCATCTGGGCGGTGCTGGTCTCCAGCGGTGTCTTCGCGCTGCCGTTCGTTGCGATCATCGTGCAGGAATGGTTGAAGGCCCGCTCGGAGGGAGCCGACGAAGGCAACAAGGGTGTGCTCTCGGCTGCGCGCATCGAGAACCGGGTGTTCGTCGCCATCGTGGTGGTGATGTTTGCGGGCATCCCGTTCATCGACGTGGATCTCAACACCATCCAGTACGACAGCTCGCGCTCGGCCCAGTGCCAGGTCAGCGTGCCGCAGCCCACGGATACCGGCTGGTCGCAGTCCTTCAGCACCATCAACAACCAGAGTGCCAAGGTGCCGGTCTGGTGGGGTTTCATGCACGCGCTCTCGCGCGCCGTCACGGGGGCCTCGGTGGCCGCAATCCCGTGCGGCACCGATCTGCGGCAGATGCGCATGGAGATCGACGCCACGCGCATCGACGATCCGGTGCTGGCTCAGGAGGTGGCGGATTTCTCGCGCGACTGCTACGGGCCGGCGCGCGCCAAGCTGTTCATGCAGCGCCCGAACCTCGATGAGACGCAGATGCACGACGTGACCTGGATCGGTTCGCACTTCTTCACGGACACGAGCGGCTACTACGACACCTACCGCTCCAGCACGCCGCGCGACGACTGGCCCTACGACAGCACCCGCGATGCGGGGCTTGCGCAAGTGGCCAGCGGTGGCGGCTACCCGAACTGCAGGCAGTGGTGGGCCGACGGCAGCAACGGCCTGCGTGCGCGGCTGCTGGGGCAGGTGGACCCGAGCCTGTTGAATCGCCTGGCGGGCTGGGCCGGATTCCTGAGCCGTGCCGAGGTGGACGATTCCGTGATCCGCGCGATTGCCTCGCCACGGCAGCAGAAGCTCAACCAGGGTTCGGTCTATACCGACTACGGCGGCCAGATCGACAAGACCTTGCCGAACATCGTGACGCGCGCGGCTGGCGACGTCGGGATGGCCGTGGGGGCGGTCGCCGCGTTCCCGGCGATGGACGTGGTGCGCCAGGCGCTGCCCATGGTGCTCGCGCTGCTCAAGATGGCGCTCGTGATCTGCATCCCGCTGGTGCTGGTCGTGGGCACCTATGACCTGAAGACGGTCGTCACCGTGAGCGTCGTGCAGTTCGCGCTGTTCTTCGTGGATTTCTGGTTCCAGCTCGCACGCTGGGTCGATTCAACGATCTTGGATGCGCTCTATGGCTGGGGGTTCGGCTGGAACCGGCCGCACACCAACTTCGACCCGTTGGTGGGGCTGAACAATGCCTTCGGCGACATGCTTCTGATGTTCGTCATGGGCACGATGTTCATCGTGCTGCCCACGTTCTGGATCATGGCCTTGGCTTGGGCGGGTGTTCGCGCCGGGAATGTCCTGCAAGGCCTCGCCGGGGCAACGGGGGACGCCAAGGCTGCCGGAGGCAAGGGCGGAGGCATTGCGATCAATGCCATCTCAAAAAAGTGAGCAGCGCTACTCGTCGTCCTCGATGTGCGGATCGATTCGGAAACCATCGTAGGTGTACAGACCGAATCCAGCAGGCCCGTTGCGCCATTCCGGCTCGGTCGGGTCGTCGTCCAGGCCCGCATTGCGCGCCACCCATGCAGCCACCACCGCGGCCACCAGCAGCAGCGCCAGCCAAGACGCGGTGTACAGCAGCACACCAAGTGCGACCAGCTTGACCACCCACAATCCCATAGCGGCACCAACGACCGGCACCCCCTTGGAGGCGAGCCAGTTCGACAACCGTCGCTCGCCACGCACATAAGTGCGCCATCCACGACCGACGGTGCGGCCGAGGCGCTCCGAGGTGCTGATTCGGGTCGTCGTGTTCATGGTCGTCTCCTGCTACGTGAGGAATGCCTACTCCAGTTTGCTCCAATCCTGCCTGCTTACCTGTACCAATGCGTTCCAGTCGTCTGGCGGATTTCCCCGCCCGAGCATCTTCTCGAACACTGCGTATGGATCTGACTTGCTGCCCGATGACCGCAAGGTCTGCTCGTCGTTGACCCAGGCATATACGATGACCTTCGCCTTCGAGTCGTACCGGAAGAACAGCCGGTACCGTCTTCCAAGTTTGGCCCGCCGCCAATGGCGATAAGCCGGCCCCATGGTGTTGCCCTGACGATATTCGTCGCGGGCTGGATCGCCCGGCACCACATCTTGCATCAACTGGACCAAGGCCCGGAAGAACTTGACGTTGGCGTTGGACCCGAAGCGCTCCGGGTCGCTCTCTTGCGCACGCAGCACAGCTGCGCGCAGTTTCATCATCTGCTCGATCAAGTTGTCGTGGAACAGCAGCGTCCAGCCATGCTGTTGCATCAAATTTCCACGTCCTCATCGAAATCGTCGGCCAGGCTCACCTTGTGGCCCGCATGCTCTAGCATCGTGCGAGCCAGATCCTTCGGCAACCCGCGAATGTTCCGGCCAGCCTCAATATCGCGGGCCAGAAGGGTCAGGAACGCGGCAATGGCGGGGTCTTCGTGCTCGGCATCAGCACGGGTCACGACGACTTCACTGCCACGCAGCTCGAACGCGAGCTTGCTGCCGGTATCGGCGCCAAGCGCCTGCCGGATTGACTTGGGTAGCGTGATCTGGCCTTTGGAGGTCAGCGTGGCAACTTCATGAATGGCAGGCATGGCGGTTCTCCTGGAGGCAATGCCTGCATTGTAAGGAAACTTCCTTACATCGTCAATGCGGTGGGGCCTCATGGCGTCCTCCCGAGTCCAAGAATCGGCCCATCGTAGGCTGGGAACAGCCCGCCTTCCCGCATCAATCCGGCCCCGCTGCAACCCGCATTGGTGGTGGACGATCAACGCCTGGCGCCCTATACCCAAAGGCTGTTAAGGGCCAAAAGGCCGAAAGGGGAAGGGAATGGAGTGCAAGGGGAAAGGCCCTACCTCGAAAAAGCAAAAAGGCCTCCCGGTCGGCCCGCCATCAGGACACCCTCATGCTCTCCCTGTTCCAGCGAAAACGGGCCTCGGTCGCTGCCGCTCCGTCGCCAACGCCAGCCACTGATCTTCCGAAAGGGCTGCTGCGGCCCGAGTCGGCCGCATCCCTACTGGCGATACCGCGCCGGCAAAAGCTGCTGGAACACATCTGGCAGCGCACATCGCTGTCGCGCAAGCAGTTCGCCATCCTCTATCGCGCTCCGCTGGAGTGCTACGCCGAGTTGGTCCAGCAGTTCCCTGCATCGGAGGCCCATCACCATGCGTACCCCGGCGGCATGCTCGACCATGGCCTGGAGATCGTCGCCTACAGCCTGAAGCTACGGCAGTCCCATCTGCTACCTATCGGCGCCAACCCCGAAGACCAAGCGGCGCAGTCCGAGGCCTGGACCGCCGCCGTCGCCTACGCTGCGCTGCTGCATGACATCGGCAAGATCGCCGTCGATCTGCATGTCGAACTGGCCGACGGCAGCACTTGGCACCCTTGGCACGGCCCGTTGCAGCAGCCGTACCGCTTCCGCTACCGCGATGATCGCGAGTACCGCCTGCACAGCGCCGCGACGGGATTGCTCCACCACCAACTGCTCGATCGCCAAATCCTGGACTGGCTCAGCGGCTACCCCGCGCTCTGGGGACCGCTGCTTTATGTTCTTGCCGGCCAATACGAACACGCTGGGGTGCTTGGCGAACTCGTCGTGCAGGCCGATCGCGCTTCGGTCGCCCTGGAACTGGGCGGCGATCCTGCCCGCGCCATGGTCGCGCCCAAGCACGCACTGCAACGCAAGCTGCTGGACGGGTTGCGTTACCTGCTCAAGGAGGAGCTGAAGCTGAACCAACCCGAGGCCTCCGATGGCTGGCTCACCGAAGACGGCTTGTGGCTGGTGAGCAAGACGGTCTCGGACAAGCTGCGCGCACACCTGCTGTCCCAGGGCATCGACGGCATCCCTGCGAACAACACCGCCGTGTTCAACGTGCTGCAGGATCACGGCATGTTGAAGCCCACGCCGGACGGGAAGGCAGTCTGGCGCGCGACCGTGATCAGCACGACGGGCTGGTCCCATTCATTCACCTTGTTGCGACTGGCGCCGGCGCTGATCTGGGAATCCGGCGAGCGGCCAGCACCTTTTGCCGGTACGGTGGCGATCGACGCGACGCTCGCAGAAAACGACGCCAGTGCGCCAGCTACCCCGCCTGCGGTCGTGATGAAGCCCGCCCAGGAAGACCAGGGGCCCCGACCTTGGGAAGGCGGCAGCGCCGCTGCCTTGGCTCCGCCGCCCACGGCCCACCAGGCCTTGCCCGACGCGCTGGAGGACATGCTCACGATGGTTGGCATGGGTGATTCGAGCGGCACCCAGCAAGATGCGGAAGTCGTTTCGAGCATGACGCCTGCCACGCGCCCCGAGGCGTCCATGCCAGCGATGGTCACGGTTTCACCGACGTCTATGCCCACGGCTGCGACATCGCCCTCAACGGCGCGGCCCTCCGGCGAGCACTTCATGACATGGCTGCAACAGGGCATCGCATCACGCCGGCTTATCATCAACGATGCGAAGGCGCTCGTGCATACGGTGAGCGATACCGCTTACCTGGTCAGCCCAGGCGTCTTCCAGCGCTATGCGCAGGAGCACCCACAGGTAGGCGCATTCGCCAAGCAGGAGAACCAGCAAGATTGGCGGTGGGTGCAAAAACGCTTCGAGCGGCTGCAACTGCATCGCAAACAAGCTAGCGGACTGAATATTTGGACTTGCGAAGTCACCGGGCCGCGAAAATCGCGCAAGCTACACGGCTACCTGCTTCTTCAGCCGCAATCGGTATTCGGTGACGTGCCACCAAACAATCCCTACTTGGCCGTGCTTCCGACGTGAATGACCAGACTCATTCAGCATCAGAAGATCCGCCGTCCTTGAGTTCGGCGAACTTCGCAGCCATTGTTGGGTTACCCCGAGTCAACTTCTTGATCGTCACGTCCTGCGCCTTGTCGTTCGCAAGTCGAAGATTCCTGTCGGTGCCAAGCAGGGCCTCCTTCGTCTTCTGTAGGTGGTCGATCGACTTGTCAATTTCATCGATTGCTGTCTGAAATCGCCTGGAGGCGAGGTCGTAGTTTTTCGCGAATGCGGTCTTGAACGTATCCAGCTGGGTCTCGAAGTTCGTGATATCGATGTTTTGCGCCTTCACGAGCGCCAGTTCCAATTTGTACTTGAGCGAATTCATCGCCGCATTTCGCAGCAGCGTGATGATGGGAATGAAAAATTGCGGCCGAACAATGTACATCTTCGGGTGGCGGTGGGACATATCAATGATCCCAGTGTTATATAACTCACTGTCCGGTTCGAGTAGAGAAACTAGCACCGCATACTCACAGCCCTTCTCGGTGCGATCCTTGTCGAGCTCCTTCAGGAAGTCTTCGTTCTTCTTCTTGGTGGCAGTTTCGTCATTCTCGTTCTTCATCTCGAACATGATCGAGACGATCTCGGTGCCAGCTTCATCGGAGTCGCGAAAGATGTAGTCTCCCTTGCTGCCGCTGCGCGCATCGTTGTCCTTCTCGAAATACGCCCTCGGAAATGCGGTGGCGCGAATTCGATTGAACTCGGTCTCGCAATGTTGCTCAAGGGGTCGCCTCAGAAAACGGAAAATAAAGCACGCTAAGCCGGTTGCAGCGGTCGTAGCGGCCTGAACTTGCCCGCGCCGATCTTGGCGCTGCTGCGCCAGAGGTAATCGCCGGTGAGGTTGATGTGCTCCCAACCGAGCGGCGACAGGTACTGCAACAGCGCGTCATCAACGGCATGGCCGTTGCCACGCAGCGCGTGCGCAGCCCGTTCCAGATAGACCGTGTTCCACAACACGACGGCAGCCGTTACCAGATTGAGGCCGCTAGCCCGGTAGGGGTCTCCTCGTTTTCAGTGCAATAAGTGACGGTACGAAAAGCTAGCACTGGCGCGGAGGTGGTGTTGGTAGATCGTTGATTTCATTGACTTTCCTGTTCACTTTCAAATCTGCGATTCGTGGCGTCAAACCGTGGTCGGTTTCATCCATTGGTGCCAGTTATCGATGCATTTGGCCGCGAAGGCAGGATTTGGTCAGCATAGCGGTCAACCGGGAAGCGAAACACACCCCGCAAGTTGATGCTCTCCAGCCTGGTGGGCGCAATCTTCCCGATCAGTTCCGGTGGAATGACCTGGCGGCGGTTCGACCAGCGATCCAGGACCGCCTGCATCTGTGAGGTATTCCACGCCATCACGATGTTGGCCATCAGGCTCAACGCATCGGCCACAGCCTGCATTTCATCGACACGTTTGGCCTGCGCCGGGCTGATCCGGCCGGTATAAATGGCGCGCTTGAGGGCGTTAACAGCCTCGCCCCGATTGAGCACCCGGCGCAACTCGTTCCTGAAAGCGTCCTTGACAAAGTAGTCAGCCAAAAACGCCGTACGCAGCAACCGCCCCAATTGCACGCCAGCCTCATAGATTGGATCGCCCTGGGCGGCAGAACCGAACCGCGCAAGAGCTGCCACCGCACTGGCATGTCCGCTCATGACCGAGGCTGCCAGGTGCACCAGACTATCCCAATGCTTTTCGATCAAAGCGACGTCGACATTGGCTTCGCACACCGCAGCGATTTCTGCGGGCACTTTGGTGCCGCGTGGCACAAAGAGGTGGCGCTGTTTGAGTTCCTTCAACCGCGGGCAAAGATCAAAACCAAGCAAACGGGCATGTGACATGGCAAAGTCGGTGTAGCCATGGGTATCCACAGCAAGCTGGCTGGTCTCCAGCTTTTCTTGGCGGATGACACCTTCAATGGCCACGCCCGCCTGGCGCTCATTGAGCACAAAGGGCTGCGCATGGAAGATGCCCCACCGGTCTTTTACATGGGAGTAGATTCCAATGGAAGGTGTGTTGCGCCGAGGATCAAGCCGGGCTTGCCACACCCGTTTGGTGGTCTCCATGGTCATCATGTCAGAAGATGCCAAATCGGACCGCCCCCAGGTGGCGGCAATCGGGTGTCGCTGCATGAATTCCAGCACAGCCTGGCAGGCCTGGCTCAGACGCCGTTCGTCCCGCGCCCAGCGCATGGCCTGGCGAATGCTGGTGGCAGACAATTGCGGAATCATGCGCGCGCATTCGACCGCAGTCAGACTGGTGCCGTGGGCCATGATGCCGGCATAGACCATCAGCAGCTCGTCGGTAGAGCGCGGCTCACGTCCGAGCATGATCCAGCTAAAGCGCACCTGGGCGTCAACGGCCAGAATCACTTCCGGCAATTGAACCTCACCGATGCGGTGATCCAAAGCCGCGCGCAGCTTGGTCACTTCTGGGTCTTCGTCCTCTGCGGGCAATGGCGACAAATGGAGTTCATCATCCACGCGCAGTACGCCACTGCGGGCTGCAGCGGCCACCGCATCGACACCGGCAGTTACTCTGGCCAGCAAAGGCTTCAAGAAAGTGGCAGCCTTGCTGGGTAACGATAGACGGGCATAGTGTTTCTTGGACTCTGCCTGCCAACGCTCGTCCGTGAAGAACAAGCGCGCACGACCCCGAAAGCTCAGGCTGTGCTCAATCCAGACCGAGCCATTGCGCACCGCGCGGCGCAGGGCAAACAGGGTGGCCACCTCCAACGCCTGAAACGCCCGTTCCCGGTCTGGGCTGGAGATCGAAACCTGCCAGATCATTCCCAGACTTGGTGCCACCACTTCAACTGGCAGCTTTCTGGATCCTTTGAGATATAAAGCTTGCAGCTTGGCAAGGTACTCGATGGCAGGATGCTCGCCGGTGGCCTGCCAGGGCAGCTTTGCAATGGCGACGAGCAACGACCGCACGGGGCGAATTCCATCAATCAATCCCTCGCGGACCAGGGAGGCCCTGCTCGGTGGTTTGCGTTTCTGGGTTTCGGTGATCAAGGCTTCAAGACGGGCACGCAACTCAGCATCTGGCACCGCACCTTGCGCGCTCAAGGCAACAAGTTCGCCGAGCAGCGTTTTGTACATTGCGGCCCAATTGACGGTAGCGGGGACATCGGCGGCAGCCTGACGCCACAGATCGGCGATCCGGCGCTGCACCATAAGGATCAACTGGTCTGTGGTGGTGAACAGGCAATACCGAAGAAAGCATGCGACCTCCACGGTGCGCGCTGGCTCTTTGATCTTGGCTCCGGCTGAGGGCGGCCTGGAGACAAGTCGGCGCGCGTAGCGGCGCAAGATGAGATCGGGGATGTCTGCCAGGTGCTTATGAACGTCCAGCGTGTAAAGCAGGTCGATGCGCTCCAGTACCTCGCTGATTTGGCGGGTTGAGTGTTTCGCCGGTGCAGCCCATAGCCAACTCTGCTGGGTTTGTCCATCTGGGCGCAGCTCTGAAACTGAGGCTCGCCAGCGATCAAGTGTTGCTGGATCAACGCTGGCGGCGATGGCGGTGCCTGTTTCAACTTCAAGCTGGGCAAGTGCCGCCGCAATCAGTGTCCGAATTGCCCGCTCGTGCACGATCACCAGCTTGTTCTTGTACAGCCATTGACGCGCCCGCACGAGTAGCTGATCGCGGTCGGCGCAGCGCGCCACTTCGTCGCGCAGTTCACGTACCAGTGAGCGGCGCTGGTGCTCGCTCATCCACTGGAATCCAAGGACCGTGCAGGCTACTTGTTGGTGATCGAATAGCGTGCGCCCGCGTTCATACATGGCTCTCAGCGAGGCGACTTCTGGTGCTGCAATGCCAAGCTCGTTGCCAAGGTGGCGCCACAAGGCTACTGGAATTACCCGAAAGGCACCGAGCAAACGCCCACTCATGCGCAGGAAACCAATATGGAGCGCCAGACCAAGCTTGTGGGAATCACCTCGGCGTGCATTGATTGCGTCGCGCTCGGCACCATCGAAGGTGAAAAATGCCTTCATCTCGAAGTCGCTGATATCGCGGGGGAGCCCACGCATCCCCAAAAACGTTGTGTGCCAACCCTGCATCGTGAACCTCAAAAGTGGGAGGCCACCATACCCGTTTACAAAGCGAACAGGAAAGTCAATGAAATCAACGGTCTACCCAGACCACCCCCGCGCCAGTGCTAGCTTTGCGTACCGTCACTTATTGCACTGAAAACGAGGAGACCCCCCGGTAGCGCTGCTGCTCGAAACTGCGGTCGCGGATTTCACCCAGGCGGTTGAAAAACACTGCCCTGGCCAGCGCATTGCGCGCCTCGCCCTTGTTCAGGCCGGCATGCACGCGGCGGCGCAGTTCCACGCTTTGCAGCCAGTCCAGGATGAACAGCGTGCGCTCGATGCGGCCCAGCTCGCGGAGCGCCACGGCCAGGCCGTTCTGGCGTGGGTAGCTGCCGAGCTTTCGGAGCATCAGGGAGGCCGTCACCGTGCCCTGCTTGATCGAGGTGGCCAGCCGCAGGATTTCGTCCCAATGGGCGCGGACGTGCTTGATGTTGAGCGTGCCGCCGATCATGGGTTTCAGCGCGTCATAGGCGGCGTCGCCCTTCGGGATGTAGAGCTTGGTGTCGCCCAGGTCGCGGATGCGCGGCGCGAAGCGGAAGCCCAGGAGGTGCATCAGGGCGAAGACGTGATCGGTGAAGCCCGCCGTGTCGGTGTAATGCTCCTCGATCCGCAAGTCGGACTCGTGGTACAGCAGGCCGTCGAGCACGTAGGTCGAATCGCGCACGCCGACGTTCACGACCTTGGTGTGAAATGGCGCGTACTGGTCAGAAATGTGGGTGTAGAACGTCCGCCCTGGGCTGCTCCCGTATTTCGGGTTGATGTGGCCGGTGCTCTCGGCCTTGCTGCCGGTGCGGAAGTTCTGGCCGTCCGACGATGAGGTGGTGCCGTCGCCCCAGTGCTCGGCGAAGGGATGGCGGAACTGTGCGTTGACCAGATCGGCCAGCGCCGCCCCGTAGGTTTCGTCGCGGATGTGCCAGGCTTGCAGCCAAGCCAGCTTGGCGTAGGTCGTGCCGGGGCAAGACTCCGCCATCTTGGTCAGGCCCAGGTTGATCGCGTCGGCGAGGATCGTGGTCAGCAACAGGTTCTTGTCTTTGGCCGGGTCGCCCGATTTCAGATGCGCGAAATGCCGAGTGAAGCCCGTCCATTCGTCCACCTCCAGCAGCAGTTCGGTGATCTTGACGTGCGGCAGGATCATTGCCGTCTGGTCGATCAGCGCTTGGGCGGTGTCGGGTACCGCCGCGTCGAGCGGCGTGATCTTCAAGCCTGACTCGGTGATGATGGCGTCCGGCAGCTCGTTGGCCGTCGCCATACGGTTGACGGTGGCAAGCTGTGTTTCCAGCAGCGTCAGCCGGTCGTTCAGGTACCGGTTGCAGTCGGTGGCCACGGCCAGCGGCAATTCGCTGGCCTGCTTGAGGCTGGCGAATTTCGCGGGCGGCACCAGGTAGTCCTCGAAGTCCTTGAACTGGCGCGACCCCTGCACCCAGATGTCGCCGGAACGCAACGCGTTCTTCATCTCCGACAGCGCGCACAGTTCGTAGTAGCGCCGGTCGATGCCGGTGTCGGTCATGACCAGCTTCTGCCAGCGCGGCTTGATGAACTCGGTCGGCGCGTCGGCGGGCACCTTGCGGGCGTTGTCGCTGTTCATGCCGCGCAGCACCTCGATGGCGTCGAGCACGTCCTTCGCGGCGGGAGCGGCCCGCAGCTTGAGCACGGCAAGGAATTCCGGCGCGTAGCGGCGCAGCGTGGCGTAGCTTTCGCCGATGCGGTGCAGGAAATCGAAGTCCTCGGGCTGCGCAAGCTTCTGCGCTTCGGTGACGCTCTCGGCGAAGGCATCCCAGGACATGACGGCCTCGATGGCGGCGAACGGATCGCGGCCCGCCTGCTTGGCCTCGATCAGCGCCTGGCCGATGCGGCCGAACAACCGCACCTTGGCGTTGATCGCCTTGCCGGACGCCTGGAATTGCTGCTGATGCTTGTTCTTGGCGGCGTTGAACAGCTTGCCCAGGATGCGGTCGTGCAGGTCGATGATTTCGTCGGTGACGGTGGCCATGCCCTCGATGGCAAGCGCCACCAGGGTGGCATAGCGTCGCTGCGCCTCGAACTTGGCCAGGTCGGCGGGCGTCATCTGGCCACCCTCACGGGCGATCTTGAGCAGGCGGTTCTGGTGCACCGACCGCTCGATGCCAGAAGGCAGGTCGAGCGCCTGCCACGCTTTGAGGCGTTCGATGTGTTCCAGCATGTGCCGCGAATTCGGTTTGACGGGCGATTGGCGCAGCCAGGCCAGCCAGGTCGTTTTGCCGTTGTCCCGACGCTTGAGCAGATCGTCGAGGCGGCGGCGATGCGCGTCCGACAGCGGTTCGGCCAAGGCATCGTAGATGCGCCGGTTGGCGCGGGTGATTGCTTCGGCGCTCGCCCGCTCGACGGCGTTGAGGGCAGGCAGAATGACCGACTGCTGCCGCAGGTGCTCGATCAAGGTGCTGGCCAGCACGATGCCCTTGTCGGTCTGCAAGGCCATCTCGGTCAGCAACTGGACGGCCTGCCGGTAGTGGCCCATGGTAAAGGGCTGGAAGCCGAACACCGTTTGCAGTTCGACCAGGTGCTCGCGCCGGGTCTGCTCCCGCTGCCCGTATTCGTCCCAGCTTTCGACGCTGACCTTGAGCTGGTCGGCGACCAGTTTCAACAAGGGCGGAAACGGCGGCTCATCGACGCCCAGGATGACACCAGGAAAGCGCAGGTAACAGAGCTGCACGGCGAAGCCCAGCCGGTTGGCCGGGCCGCGCCGCTGCCGGATGATGGAGAGGTCGGTTTCGCTGAACGTGTAGTGACGGATCAACTCATCCTTGGTGTCCGGCAACGCCAGCAGGCTTTCGCGCTCGGCGGCGGACAGGATTGAACGACGTGGCATATTTACTGATCCGTTCTCAAGTATTGATACAGGGTTTCGCGACTGATTCCGAATTCACGAGCCAGCTTGGTCTTTTGCTCGCCAGCCTCGACACGTTGGCGCAGTTCGGCAATACGCTCAGACGACAGGGATTTCTTCCTGCCACGGTAGGCCCCGCGCTGCTTGGCGAGCGCGATGCCCTCGCGCTGCCGCTCGCGGATCAAGGCGCGTTCGAACTCGGCGAACGCGCCCATTACCGACAGCATCAGGTTCGCCATCGGCGAGTCCTCGCCGGTGAAGGTCAAATGCTCCTTAAGGAACTCGATGCGTACGCCGCGCTGGGTGAGGCCCTGCACCAGGCGGCGCAGGTCGTCGAGGTTGCGCGCCAGACGATCCATGCTGTGCACCACGACCGTGTCGCCTTCGCGCACGAAGGCGAGCAGCCGTTCCAGTTCGGGCCGCCGTGTGTCCTTGCCCGACGCCTTGTCGGTGAACACTTTATCCACCTGGATCTGTTCGAGCTGCCGTTCTGGGTTCTGGTCGAAGCTGCTGACGCGGACGTAACCGATGCGCTGACCGTGCAAGGTATCCTCCTGAGGGAAATGTGTCAGGAAGAAATCTATGACCCTTGACGGCGCATGTCAATCAATTCGGAAGGCAACTCTATTCTGACGATTTAGCGCCGGATGGTCTGACGCCAAGTTAGGGTATGCCTCAATCTGACGGTAGCGAGTCGCAGGCGTTCGGATCGGCATCGGTTTCGTTCCCTGTCTTGGCACGCGCTTCGAAGCGTTGATAACACTCCAACCCGCAGAAGTGCTCGACGTATTCCGCGCCTTCCGGGGTGAAGGCGGCATCGAGCGGGATTTCCTTGCAGCACACGCAGCAACTGGTGGTGGTCGAGTCTGTCGTTTTCAGAAGACGGCTGCACTGAACGTCAGAAGCCGACTGCACTATAGCAGCGGAGGGGTTGGATCCATCAGGCAACGACGGGCTGCTGCCGGCCATCAGCGGACGCAGGGAGGACTTTCCGCAACCGGCCGTTCGATGCGGCACCGATGGCCTTCGCGCAGGGGTAGTGAATCCGCCAGGATTGACTTGCGCTGCCCTACCTCTCACTAGTGAGGGGCGGCAGCGCATCAAGCGGTGAGCGCACTCCGGCACCGCCAACTTTCAGCACATGCGTGTAAATCATCGTCGTAGAGACGTCGGAATGGCCGAGCAGATCCTGCACGGTTCGAATGTCGTAACCGCTGCGGAGCAAGGCCGTCGCGAACGAGTGGCGGAGGGTGTGCGGTGTGGCGGGCTTCGTGATGCCTGCTTGTTCTACGGCACGTTTGAAGGCGCGCTGAAAGGTCTGGTCATACATGTGATGGCGACGCACGACACCGCTCCGTGGATCGGTCGAATGCGTGTGCTGCGCAAAAACCCAGAACCACGGCCAGGAATGCCCGGCGCGCGGATACTTCCGCTCAAGGGCGTCGGGAAGCGCAACGCCGCTGCGGCCCTCGGCCTGGTCCTTCAGCCACCATGCCCGTGCACGCGACAGCTGCTCGCGCAGGCTGGGTGCCAAGCTCTCGGGTAACATCAAGGCCCGATCCTTGGAGCCCTTGCCCTCCCGCACGATGATCGTGCCGTGATCGAAATCCAGATCCTTGACCCGCAGTTGCAAACCCTCACTGATCCGCATGCCCGTTCCATACAGAAGCTGGGCGAACAAACGATGCTCGCCTTCCAGAAAACCGAGGATGCGAACCACTTCATCCGGGGTCAGCACCACCGGCAAGCGCCGCGACGGCCGAGGTCTTCCGATCTCCTGAAGCCAGGGCAGATCCGTGCACAGCACCTTGCCGTAGAAGAACAGCAAGGCCGCCAATGCCTGACGATGCGTGGAGACCGAAACCTTGCGCTCGTTCGCCAGCCAGGACAGAAATGCCTCGACTTCGCTGCTGCCCAAGGTTGCCGGGTGACGCACACCGTGGAAACGGATGAAGGCACGAACCCAGTGGACATAAGCCTGTTCGGTTCGTAAACTGTAATGCAAGTAGCGTATGCGCTCACGCAACTGGTCCAGAACCTTGACCGAACGCAGCGGTGGTAACGGCGCAGTGGCGGTTTTCATGGCTTGTTATGACTGTTTTTTTGTACAGTCTATGCCTCGGGCATCCAAGCAGCAAGCGCGTTACGCCGTGGGTCGATGTTTGATGTTATGGAGCAGCAACGATGTTACGCAGCAGGGCAGTCGCCCTAAAACAAAGTTAGGCCGCATGGACACAACGCAGGTCACATTGATACACAAAATTCTAGCTGCGGCAGATGAGCGAAATCTGCCGCTCTGGATCGGTGGGGGCTGGGCGATCGATGCACGGCTAGGGCGTGTAACACGCAAGCACGATGATATTGATCTGACGTTTCCCGGCGAGAGGCGCGGCGAGCTCGAGGCAATAGTTGAAATGCTCGGCGGGCGCGTCATGGAGGAGTTGGACTATGGATTCTTAGCGGAGATCGGGGATGAGTTACTTGACTGCGAACCTGCTTGGTGGGCAGACGAAGCGTATGAAATCGCGGAGGCTCCGCAGGGCTCGTGCCCAGAGGCGGCTGAGGGCGTCATCGCCGGGCGGCCAGTCCGTTGTAACAGCTGGGAGGCGATCATCTGGGATTACTTTTACTATGCCGATGAAGTACCACCAGTGGACTGGCCTACAAAGCACATAGAGTCCTACAGGCTCGCATGCACCTCACTCGGGGCGGAAAAGGTTGAGGTCTTGCGTGCCGCTTTCAGGTCGCGATATGCGGCCTAACAATTCGTCCAAGCCGACGCCGCTTCGCGGCGCGGCTTAACTCAGGTGTTAGATGCACTAAGCACATAATTGCTCACAGCCAAACTATCAGGTCAAGTCTGCTTTTATTATTTTTAAGCGTGCATAATAAGCCCTACACAAATTGGGAGATATATCATGAAAGGCTGGCTTTTTCTTGTTATCGCAATAGTTGGCGAAGTAATCGCAACATCCGCATTAAAATCTAGCGAGGGCTTTACTAAGCTTGCCCCTTCCGCCGTTGTCATAATCGGTTATGGCATCGCATTTTATTTTCTTTCTCTGGTTCTGAAATCCATCCCTGTCGGTGTTGCTTATGCAGTCTGGTCGGGACTCGGCGTCGTCATAATTACAGCCATTGCCTGGTTGCTTCATGGGCAAAAGCTTGATGCGTGGGGCTTTGTAGGTATGGGGCTGATAATTGCTGCCTTTTTGCTCGCCCGATCCCCATCGTGGAAGTCGCTGCGGAGGCCGACGCCATGGTGACGGTGTTCGGCATTCTGAATCTCACCGAGGACTCCTTCTTCGATGAGAGCCGGCGGCTAGACCCCGCCGGCGCTGTCACCGCGGCGATCGAAATGCTGCGAGTCGGATCAGACGTCGTGGATGTCGGACCGGCCGCCAGCCATCCGGACGCGAGGCCTGTATCGCCGGCCGATGAGATCAGACGTATTGCGCCGCTCTTAGACGCCCTGTCCGATCAGATGCACCGTGTTTCAATCGACAGCTTCCAACCGGAAACCCAGCGCTATGCGCTCAAGCGCGGCGTGGGCTACCTGAACGATATCCAAGGATTTCCTGACCCTGCGCTCTATCCCGATATTGCTGAGGCGGACTGCAGGCTGGTGGTTATGCACTCAGCGCAGCGGGATGGCATCGCCACCCGCACCGGTCACCTTCGACCCGAAGACGCGCTCGACGAGATTGTGCGGTTCTTCGAGGCGCGGGTTTCCGCCTTGCGACGGAGCGGGGTCGCTGCCGACCGGCTCATCCTCGATCCGGGGATGGGATTTTTCTTGAGCCCCGCACCGGAAACATCGCTGCACGTGCTGTCGAACCTTCAAAAGCTGAAGTCGGCGTTGGGGCTTCCGCTATTGGTCTCGGTGTCGCGGAAATCCTTCTTGGGCGCCACCGTTGGCCTTCCTGTAAAGGATCTGGGTCCAGCGAGCCTTGCGGCGGAACTTCACGCGATCGGCAATGGCGCTGACTACGTCCGCACCCACGCGCCTGGAGATCTGCGAAGCGCAATCACCTTCTCGGAAACCCTCGCGAAATTTCGCAGTCGCGACGCCAGAGACCGAGGGTTAGATCATGCCTAGCATTCACCTTCCGGCCGCCCGCTAGCGGACCCTGGTCAGGTTCCGCGAAGGTGGGCGCAGACATGCTGGGCTCGTCAGGATCAAACTGCACTATGAGGCGGCGGTTCATACCGCGCCAGGGGAGCGAATGGACAGCGAGGAGCCTCCGAACGTTCGGGTCGCCTGCTCGGGTGATATCGACGAGGTTGTGCGGCTGATGCACGACGCTGCGGCGTGGATGTCCGCCAAGGGAACGCCCGCCTGGGACGTCGCGCGGATCGACCGGACATTCGCGGAGACCTTCGTCCTGAGATCCGAGCTCCTAGTCGCGAGTTGCAGCGACGGCATCGTCGGCTGTTGCACCTTGTCGGCCGAGGATCCCGAGTTCTGGCCCGACGCCCTCAAGGGGGAGGCCGCATATCTGCACAAGCTCGCGGTGCGACGGACACATGCGGGCCGGGGTGTCAGCTCCGCGCTGATCGAGGCTTGCCGCCATGCCGCGCGAACGCAGGGGTGCGCCAAGCTGCGGCTCGACTGCCACCCGAACCTGCGTGGCCTATACGAGCGGCTCGGATTCACCCACGTCGACACTTTCAATCCCGGCTGGGATCCAACCTTCATCGCAGAACGCCTAGAACTCGAAATCTAACGTCCGTTCGGGCATCGAGGTCCATGTCGGGGTGGGACGGGCCCGTGGCTTCAAGATCACTTGCAGTCCGACCGCGATGTCTTGGTTGCGCGAGAGGTTGTCGATATCTGTTGATTTGCACCCAAATTTGACCCGGGATTTGCATTGAATTTTGACCCACCCCTTGTTGTCAGAATTATGTCTCGATTTTCAGTTTGCGGGTCTGTTTTTCCTCCTGCTTATTCTGAGTTGAACTGTGTTTGAAGCGGTAACTTTCATTGCCGGTTTCCAGGATGTGGCAGTGGTGGGTTAGTCGGTCCAACAACGCTGTTGTCATCTTTTCATCGCCAAACACTCGGCTCCATTCCGAGAAGCTCAAGTTGGTGGTCAGTATCACGCTGGTTTTTTCGTACAGCTTTGAGAGCAGGTGAAACAGCAGTGCCCCACCGGTTTGGCTAAAAGGCAAATATCCCAGCTCATCCAGAATCACCAAATCGGCATACAACAGACGGTTTGCGATTTGTCCCTGACGCCCAGATGATTTCTCTTGCTCCAGTGCATTGACCAAATCCACGGTGGAGAAGAAACGCACCCGTCGGTTCAAGTGCATCACTGCTTGTGTACCAATGGCTGTGGCCAGGTGAGTCTTGCCTGTGCCTGGCCCACCAATCAGCACCACGTTCTGGGCTTGTTCCATGAAGTCGCACCGGTGCAATTGTTTGACCGTGGCCTCATTAACCAGGCTTTGACTGAAGTCAAAGCCCACCAAGTCCCGATACACGGGGAACTTGGCCACCCGCAATTGATAGTTCACCGAACGTACTTCACGCTCTGCCACTTCAGCTTTAATCAAGCTGTCCAGCATGGGCAAGGCTTGATTAAATGCTGGTGAATTCTGATTGCCCAACTCCTCAATGGCGTGTGCCATGCCAAAGAGTTTCAAGGATTTGAGGATTCTCACATGGCCTTCATGCTGCATCATGGGCTCTCCTTAAACTGTCATAGCGGTTCACGTTGGCCTGTGGTTCCAATGTCAGCCTTAACCCCTTGGGAATTGGAATCGGTTTGGGTGGAGGTTCTTCGGTCAAACGTCCCAACAGATTAAGCACATGCTCCTTCGATGGCTTGCCACACTCCAATGCCAATTCCACAGCACTGAGTACCGCACCTTCATCGTGGTGCAATACAAGGGCCAGAATTTCCACCATGTCACGGTCACCGCCGGGGCGTTGCAGCAAGATGGATTGAAGCTTCTTGAACGCGGGTGGCAATTCAGCAAATGGCGCACCATTGCGCAACGCCCCAGGTTTCTTCTGAAGCACAGACAAGTAATGGTGCCAGTCGTATTGTGTGTGGCCACGCCGAGCGTGGCCACTGCCAAACAATCTTGGATGCTCGGCAATGTGTTGGCCTTCGGCAGCCATCACCAGCTTGTCTGCATAAATCCGAAGGCTGATGGCCCTGTTGGCGTAACTGGCAGGAACGCTGTAGCGATTGCCCTCGTGGTGAACAAGGCAGGTTGAAGTGACTCGCTTGGTTTGCTCCACGAATGCATCAAAGGCATTGGGTAGCGCCATCAACTCGCCTTGTTCATCGGCAAAGGCCTCTTGCACGGTTTGGTCCAATTCGGGGTGGCGCAGCTCAGACCACAGCGCTTTGCAGCGATGCTCAAGCCACACATTCAAATCAGCAAGGCTTTGAAAGTCTGGTGCCCCTTGCCACAGGCGTTGGCGGGAATCCTGCACGTTCTTCTCAATCTGGCCTTTCTCCCAACCCGATGCTGGATTACAGAACTGCGCATCTAACAGGTAGTGGCTGACCATGGCAGTGAACCGCTGATTGACCCTGCGCTCTTTGCCACGCCCCACCGAATCCACAGCGGTCTTCATGTTGTCGTAGATGCCGCGCTTGGGAATGCCACCGAAGATTTGAAAGGCATGCCAGTGGGCATCAAACAGCATTTCATGTTTTTGCTGGTAGTAAGCCCGAAGCACAAAGGCCCGGCTGTGGGCCAACTTAAACTGGGCAATCTGAAGTTTGACCTGTTTGCCCGCTATGCGGGCAAAGTCCTCACTCCAATCGAATTGGAAGGCTTCGCCACAAGCAAAGCGCAAGGGGATGAAACAACCCTTGCCCGAGGTTTGCGCCTTGAACTGTTCGGAATCTTTCCACTGTCGGGCAAAGGCACACACTCGGTCATAAGACCCGGTAAAGCCCAAAGCGACCAAATCCCGGTACATGCTGCGCAGGTTTCTGCGCAGCTTCTTTGTCTTTTTGTGCTCGGTGGAGAGCCACTGCCTTAACTTGGGCTCAAAAGAACTTAACTTGCCAACGCTGTCTCGCGCTGGGTACTGCGGTTCAACCACCTTGCTTTGCAAATACTTGCGAACGGTGTTCCTGGACAGGCCGCTTCGTCGGGCTATTTCCCGAATCGACGCACCATCGCGAAAATGCCAGCGTCGAATTGCGCTCAATATCGCCACGTTTATCACTCCTTGATTTCTCCCGCCATATCCAGACGGGAAACAGTGTCATACGTGGGTCAAATTTCGACGCAAATCTTTACCCTAAGTGGGTCAATTTTAGATGCAACTCAACAGCCACGGCTTTGTGCAATGCCCACACTCTTTTGACCTGACTTTCGCTGCACCTGGCCAGTTTCGCCGTTTCCGCGATGCTATGCCCAGCAGTGCGCAGCGCAATGATCCGATCATGCGCCAGTGTGTCGGCCTTACGGCCGGTGTAGCGGCCGGCCTGCTTGGCCAGCTCCACGCCTTGCCGCTGACGCTCGCGCCGATCCTCGTAGTCATCGCGTGCGATCTGCAACGCCAGCTTCAAAAGCATGTCCTGGACGGATTCCAGAACAACCTTGGCCACGCCCTTCGCCTCGGCGGCCAGCTCCGTCAAATCCACCACACCAGGCACGGCTAGCCTGGCGCCCTTGGCCCGGATCGAGGCCACCAGGCGTTCGGCCTCGGCCAGCGGCAAGCGGCTGATTCGGTCGATCTTCTCCGCAACCACGACTTCACCAGGTTGCAGGTCGGCAATCAGGCGCAGCAGCTCGGCGCGATCGGCGCGTGCGCCGCTGGCTTTCTCGCGGTAGATGCCGGCGACGTAAAAGCCGGCCGCCTTCGTGCTCTCCACGATGGCATCCTGCCGGCTTAGGTCTTGTTCCTCCGTGCTCACGTGTCGTTTTCAGAAGGCGACTGCACCAGTTCACTGGGCTGGCCGCCGTGTGTGCATAGAACTTCTGACCGGGAACGGTCAGAAGTTCTATGCACGAAGCGCCGCGAGAGATCGGAATTGCTCAGAACTCTTGTGCACGGCGCGACAAAGCCGGAACCGCCGAAAATTCCGGCGATCAACCGGCAAGCTGCTTGATGCGCTCGGCCAGGCGGCCGAAAGCCTCGTTCACGTATTCCAGCACCTTGGGTTCTGCGCCCTGCGTGCGCAGCGAGTCTTTGAAGGCTTCCAGGTCGGACAGCCATTGCCGATGCAGGCGGCCCAGCTCGTCGAGCTGAGGCCGGAAGTCTTGGAGACTGCCGCTCGCACGAAACGCCTGGTAGCCACGCTCAAGCGTGGCCGCCGTGGTCAGCAGTTGCGCGCCCATTTGCTTGTGCTGTTCGGAGAACTCGGCCATGCCGTCATAGGGCCGCGAAGCCTTGCGGCGCTCGGCTTCGGATGCCTCTTCCATGATGCGGGCGTAGCGGTAGAACCCTGGGAACTCGCGGGACAGCGCCATGAGCTGCTGATCGGATGTGCCGACCCAAATCCTGTGCAGGTCAGGCCCGTACCCCATCATGCGATTGATGATGGCATGGGCCTCGCTGACACCCTGGGCGGCAAGCTGCTGCATGTGTTGGTCGATCTTCGCGGCCAGTCGGCGGAATTCGTTCATGCTCATGTCCGTCACAAAAGGCGCGTTGATTGCCCTTGCGCCGTGAGAAGTGCCACCGCCTTCTTATCGAAGGAAACGAAGGTTTCCCCGCCAAGCCAGTTGCCTTCGTAGGCAATGACGCCATCGGCAAAGTCTCCGCCCGCGTCGAGCACCAGCAAGCCAGCCTCCACGGCAGGCCGGTTCACTTCCACATTCGCGGCGGCCAGTAGTGCCCGGATCGCGCTGGCCGCGTCGGCTTGCTGGAAGCCGTAGACACGCAGCAGCACCCAAACAAATTCGCATAGGCACGGCAGCGCGACCGCGATCAACTCGGCGTCGGTCAAGACTGCGGCGGCAACGTCCGCTTGTGCGGGATCGTCACGCACAACCGCACGCACAAGGACGTTGGTATCGACTGCGACCTTCATTGCTTACCTGCCCAGCCTTGCGCCGCCGCCTCGTTGATTTCTTCGATGGTGGCAACCTTCTGCGTCTTGCCCGCGAGCAGGCCGACAAAGCTGGCTATCGTCCCTGCGGGCCGTGCCGCCTTGAGCACGCCCCGACCGTCTGGCAACAAGTCCAGCTCGATCTTGTCGCCTGGCCTGATGCCGAGGTGTTGCAGTACGTCCTTCCGAAACGTCACTTGTCCCCGTGCGGTAACGGTCAATGTGGTCATGGTGGTTTGCCCTCGCAATCAAGGTTGATGCTTCACATAGTAATGCAAAAATGCCTTACCGTCAATGTCCGTCAAACGATCATTAGTCGGCCATGCCGGACACTGTCCAGCAAAGTTATTGCACAACGGGTTGTCGGACATTAAGATAGGCGGACGGAATGACGGACAAGAGAGGCGGCAAATGGCACTGATCGGCTATGCGCGGGTATCGACGGCGGAACAGGACACCGCCTTGCAGACGGATGCGCTACGCAAGGCAGGCTGCGAGCGCGTTTTCGAGGACACGGCTTCCGGGGCCAAGGCCGACCGCCCCGGCTTGGCTGATGCGCTGGCCTACCTGCGCGACGGCGACGTGCTGGCCGTCTGGCGGCTGGATCGGCTCGGGCGCTCTATGCCGCACCTAATCGAAACGATAGGCGCGCTGGAAGCGCGAGGCGTCGGCTTCCGTTCTCTGACGGAAGCCATCGACACCACCACGCCAGGCGGGCGGCTCATCTTCCACGTGTTCGGCGCGCTGGGCCAGTTCGAGCGCGACTTGATCCGCGAGCGCACCAAGGCCGGGTTGACTGCCGCCGCCGCTCGTGGGAGGAAGGGCGGGCGAAAGCCGGTTGTCACCGCCGACAAGTTGCAGCGAGCGCGGGAGCACATCGCCAACGGGCTTAATGTCCGAGAGGCCGCTACACGGCTCAAGGTGAGCAAGACGGCCCTGTACACCGCGCTGCAATCCACCAGTGCAGCCGACTCCTGATATTCCGTGCAGTCGTCTTCTGAAAATGACATCACGCGCAGGTAGATGCGTGCGACTTTCATGCGGGCCTCCTGGTCATTTTGGGTATAGGGAAAATGACCATTGTTTCACGCCTAGCCAAAAAGGGAAGGTTCCCGGTTCAAATGTCGTTTTCAGAAGACGGCTGCACTGAACGTCAGAAGCCGACTGCACTATAGCAGCGGAGGGGTTGGATCCATCAGGCAACGACGGGCTGCTGCCGGCCATCAACGGACGCAGGGAGGACTTTCCGCAACCGGCCGTTCGATGCGGCACCGATGGCCTTCGCGCAGGGGTAGTGAATCCGCCAGGATTGACTTGCGCTGCCCTACCTCTCACTAGTGAGGGGCGGCAGCGCATCAAGCGGTGAGCGCACTCCGGCACCGCCAACTTTCAGCACATGCGTGTAAATCATCGTCGTAGAGACGTCGGAATGGCCGAGCAGATCCTGCACGGTTCGAATGTCGTAACCGCTGCGGAGCAAGGCCGTCGCGAACGAGTGGCGGAGGGTGTGCGGTGTGGCGGGCTTCGTGATGCCTGCTTGTTCTACGGCACGTTTGAAGGCGCGCTGAAAGGTCTGGTCATACATGTGATGGCGACGCACGACACCGCTCCGTGGATCGGTCGAATGCGTGTGCTGCGCAAAAACCCAGAACCACGGCCAGGAATGCCCGGCGCGCGGATACTTCCGCTCAAGGGCGTCGGGAAGCGCAACGCCGCTGCGGCCCTCGGCCTGGTCCTTCAGCCACCATGCCCGTGCACGCGACAGCTGCTCGCGCAGGCTGGGTGCCAAGCTCTCGGGTAACATCAAGGCCCGATCCTTGGAGCCCTTGCCCTCCCGCACGATGATCGTGCCGTGATCGAAATCCAGATCCTTGACCCGCAGTTGCAAACCCTCACTGATCCGCATGCCCGTTCCATACAGAAGCTGGGCGAACAAACGATGCTCGCCTTCCAGAAAACCGAGGATGCGAACCACTTCATCCGGGGTCAGCACCACCGGCAAGCGCCGCGACGGCCGAGGTCTTCCGATCTCCTGAAGCCAGGGCAGATCCGTGCACAGCACCTTGCCGTAGAAGAACAGCAAGGCCGCCAATGCCTGACGATGCGTGGAGACCGAAACCTTGCGCTCGTTCGCCAGCCAGGACAGAAATGCCTCGACTTCGCTGCTGCCCAAGGTTGCCGGGTGACGCACACCGTGGAAACGGATGAAGGCACGAACCCAGTGGACATAAGCCTGTTCGGTTCGTAAACTGTAATGCAAGTAGCGTATGCGCTCACGCAACTGGTCCAGAACCTTGACCGAACGCAGCGGTGGTAACGGCGCAGTGGCGGTTTTCATGGCTTGTTATGACTGTTTTTTTGTACAGTCTATGCCTCGGGCATCCAAGCAGCAAGCGCGTTACGCCGTGGGTCGATGTTTGATGTTATGGAGCAGCAACGATGTTACGCAGCAGGGTGACGGTGTTCGGCATTCTGAATCTCACCGAGGACTCCTTCTTCGATGAGAGCCGGCGGCTAGACCCCGCCGGCGCTGTCACCGCGGCGATCGAAATGCTGCGAGTCGGATCAGACGTCGTGGATGTCGGACCGGCCGCCAGCCATCCGGACGCGAGGCCTGTATCGCCGGCCGATGAGATCAGACGTATTGCGCCGCTCTTAGACGCCCTGTCCGATCAGATGCACCGTGTTTCAATCGACAGCTTCCAACCGGAAACCCAGCGCTATGCGCTCAAGCGCGGCGTGGGCTACCTGAACGATATCCAAGGATTTCCTGACCCTGCGCTCTATCCCGATATTGCTGAGGCGGACTGCAGGCTGGTGGTTATGCACTCAGCGCAGCGGGATGGCATCGCCACCCGCACCGGTCACCTTCGACCCGAAGACGCGCTCGACGAGATTGTGCGGTTCTTCGAGGCGCGGGTTTCCGCCTTGCGACGGAGCGGGGTCGCTGCCGACCGGCTCATCCTCGATCCGGGGATGGACCGGCGATTGGTCCATGGCGAAACGGCCGACCTTGCGCCGACCGGCTTCGGGCAACAGGTCCGCGAAGCCATGGACCAGCGCCGCGAGCATCATATCGAACAGCGCGACGCCACGCGCAACAGGGACGGCCGAATCTTCTACCGGCGCAATCTTCTCGCCACCCTGCGCGAGCGGGAAGTTGCGCGCGCCGGTGCGGAGATGGCCGAGGGCAAGGCGCTGCCGTTCCGCGCCGCCAAGGATGGTGAGAGTGTCAGCGGCAAGTTCACCGGGACTGTCCAGCTAACGAGCGGCAAGTTCGCCATCGTGGAAAAGAGCCACGAGTTCACCCTTGTCCCGTGGCGGCCGATCATCGACCGCCAGCTCGGCCGCGAGGTCGCGGGTATCATGCAGGGCGGTTCGGTGTCGTGGCAGTTAGGGCGGCAGCGGGGGTTGGGGCTATAGGAGCCAACGATACCGCATTGCAACGCAACAACTAATTCGATAAGAGCTGCTATTCAATTTCGTAATCGTGGAGCCATCAGCATGGGAAATTCCAAGTCAGCAGACAAGTAAGCCGCAACATCAGAATTGTTGTTGCGGCGCTCTGTAAGACCAATCCCATCTGATTGCTGACGAGCAGACGCTGCCCGGTATCCTTAATCGAGAGGTTGATTCGTCATGACCACCACACGCCCCGCGTGGGCCTATACGCTGCCGGCAGCCTTGCTGCTTATGGCTCCCTTCGACATCCTCGCCTCGCTGGCGATGGATATTTATCTTCCAGTCGTTCCGGCGATGCCGGGCGTCCTGAACACGACTCCATCCATAATCCAACTCACGTTGAGCCTCTACATGGTGATGCTCGGTGTGGGCCAAGTGATCTTTGGGCCACTCTCCGATCGCGTCGGGCGACGGCCGATCCTGCTTGTAGGCGCAACGGCTTTCGTTGCTGCGTCTCTGGGAGCGGCTTGTTCTTCAACTGCATTAGCCTTTGTTGCGTTTCGTCTGGTTCAGGCTGTTGGAGCATCGGCCATGCTGGTGGCCACCTTCGCGACCGTGCGCGACGTATATGCCAATCGTCCCGAAGGTGCCGTCATCTACGGCCTTTTCAGTTCGATGCTGGCGTTCGTGCCTGCGCTCGGCCCTATAGCCGGTGCGCTGATCGGCGAGTTTTGGGGATGGCAGGCGATCTTCATCACACTGGCTGCACTGGCTTCGCTCGCACTCTTAAACGCCAGTTTCAGGTGGCATGAAACCCGACCGTTGGATCAGGCCAGAACGCAACGATCTGTTTTGCCGATCTTCGCGAGTCCGGCCTTTTGGGTTTACACGGTCGGATTTAGTGCCGGCATGGGCACATTCTTCGTTTTCTTCTCGACAGCCCCCCGTGTTCTCATAGGCCAAGCCGGCTATTCCGAGATCGGATTTAGCTTGGCCTTCGCGACTGTCGCGCTGGTCATGGTCACGACAACCCGCTTCGCAAAGTCCTTCGTTGCCAAATGGGGTATCGCGGGATGCGTAGCGCGCGGGATGGCGTTGCTCGTTTCCGGCGCGATCCTGTTGGGGATCGGCCAACTTTTCGGATCGCCGTCATTTTTCAGCTTCATCCTGCCGATGTGGGTTGTCGCGGTCGGCATTGTCTTCACGGTGTCCGTTACCGCCAACGGCGCACTTGCGCAGTTCGACGACATCGCTGGATCAGCGGTTGCGTTCTACTTCTGCATCCAAAGCCTGATAGTCAGTATCGTCGGGACATTGGCGGTGACGCTGTTAAACGGCGATACAGCGTGGCCCGTGATTTGTTACGCCACGGCAATGGCAGTGCTGGTGTCGTTGGGGCTGGCGCTCCTTCGATCCCGTGATGCTGCCACCGAGAAGTCGCCAGTCGTCTAGCCGACGACTGGAAGCAAGCCCGCTCCGATGCGGCGCAATAATCTTCGAAACCTCGTGAATGGCGGTATCCTGTCTGGCAAGATACCGCTCATTTCCCTTGTCCCGTGGCGGCCGGTCATCGACCGCCAGCTCGGCCGTGAGGTCATGGGCATCGTGCAAAGCGGATCGGTGTCGTGGCAGTTGGGGCGGCAAAGGGGCATAAGCCTCTAATCTGTTGTAGATGAACGCAGCCGCTCGAAACCAGCGATGAGGCTGTCGAGTCCGAAGTTGAACGCAGCATCCATGCCGTCTGTTTCCAACTCGTGAAACAGATCGTGCAGGAAGGACGACGGTGCTTGCTCGGACACATCTGGCCTGTCCGGAACTCTCTCATCGGCATCAGATGCCTGCTGCTCGAGAACGGAACCGACCACATAGTGACTGACCGCCCGGAGCGCCCAAACGGCGCGCTTCGGACAAAAGCCCTCCGCGCAGAGAAAGCGTATTTGCGTCTCGGCGGTGCCAAAATTCGGTTCTGTCGGTCGAGTGCCGGCATGGATACGCGCGCCGTCCCGATAAGAGAGCAACGCCGTTCTGAAGCTCAGGGCATTCTCTTTCAGGAACACCCGCCAGTCCTCATTCTCTTCGGGTAGCGAGCGGGTATGGCGTTCCGCCAGCATCGCCTCGGCGAGCGCATCAAGCAGCGCTCGCTTGTTCTGGAAATGCCAGTAAAGCGCAGGCTGCTGAACCTTGAGGCGTTCAGCGAGCTTCCGCGTCGTCAGGCTGTCCATGCCAACCTCGTTCAACAGCTCTAGCGCCGCCGCGATCACGGTGCCCTTGTCCAGTTTGGTCATTCACGTTCCTTCGCCAGTGCTTGACAATTTATCACCGATAAGTTATATTTCCATCTCCTTATCGTTGATAAAGTCGCTCCATTGAGCGGCGCTGGAGTTTCAGGTGCGCAGCTCTGCCATCATTGCCCTGCTGATCGTGGGTCTTGACGCCATGGGTCTCGGCCTCATCATGCCCGTCCTTCCGACGCTTCTGCGTGAGCTTGTGCCAGCAGAGCAGGTCGCTGGACACTATGGTGCCTTGCTGTCGCTCTATGCATTGATGCAGGTCGTCTTCGCGCCCATGCTTGGACAGCTTTCGGATTCTTACGGTCGGCGTCCGGTACTTCTGGCTTCTCTTGCAGGAGCCGCAGTCGATTACACGATTATGGCATCAGCGCCGGTCTTATGGGTGCTCTATATCGGCCGACTCGTGTCCGGCGTCACGGGCGCAACCGGAGCTGTAGCAGCCTCAACCATTGCCGATTCGACGGGGGAAGGTTCTCGCGCACGCTGGTTCGGCTACATGGGGGCCTGTTATGGGGCGGGCATGATTGCCGGGCCAGCACTTGGTGGCATGCTCGGTGGTATCTCTGCTCATGCCCCGTTTATCGCCGCCGCCCTTCTCAACGGGTTCGCGTTCCTGCTTGCCTGCATTTTCCTCAAGGAGACTCATCACAGCCATGGCGGGACCGGAAAGCCGGTTCGCATCAAACCATTCGTTCTGTTACGGCTGGATGATGCATTGCGCGGGCTAGGTGCGCTTTTCGCAGTTTTCTTCATTATTCAACTGATCGGCCAAGTGCCTGCAGCCCTATGGGTCATATATGGCGAGGACCGTTTTCAGTGGAACACCGCGACCGTTGGTTTGTCGCTCGCGGCGTTTGGGGCAACACATGCGATCTTCCAAGCGTTTGTTACCGGCCCGCTTTCAAGCCGGCTTGGAGAGCGGCGCACGCTGCTGTTTGGCATGGCTGCGGATGCGACTGGCTTCGTTCTTCTGGCTTTTGCCACGCAGGGATGGATGGTGTTCCCGATTCTGTTGCTGCTTGCCGCCGGGGGTGTTGGCATGCCGGCCTTGCAGGCAATGCTCTCAAACAATGTCAGCAGTAACAAGCAAGGGGCTTTGCAAGGAACGCTAACGAGCCTCACCAATCTAAGCTCTATCGCAGGACCGCTTGGCTTCACAGCACTCTATTCTGCCACCGCCGGGGCATGGAACGGTTGGGTTTGGATTGTCGGCGCGATCCTCTATTTAATATGTCTGCCAATACTACGCAGACCATTCGCAACTTCATTGTGATTTAGTCATGGCGATTTGGCATGCGTAGACTTAGGAGAAATGACGGATTAAATCTGTTGAGCAATCATCTCCTTTCGGGGCGAGTGCCAATGATGACCTTAGTTCACACTCTCGCTGTCGCCGAATATCTCAACTTCCGTCACGCCGCCAACGCGCTCGGCGTTGCACAGTCCAGCGTCAGCGCCCGCGTGAAGGCACTGGAAGAAGACCTCGGCATCCTCTTGTTCGAGCGTCATGCGCGCGGCGTTCGGCTGACCGAGGCCGGACGCCATTTCGTCGAGCGGATAGCCGTAGGTATTGACCAACTCGACCATGCGGTGAAAACCGCCGGCATGGCGGCAGCCGGAGAAAGCGGCCGGCTTCGTATCGGTATCCATGCCCTGATTCCGCATAGCTTCCTCGCAAAGCTGATCGGCCAATACCGCAAGGATTACCCCGATGTTGAAGTCGAGATCGCCGAAGGCCCGGCCCGTGAAGCGGTGGTGCAGCTTCGCGCCGGCAGGTTGGACGTGGCGTTCGTCGCGGGCACGCCCCAACCACCCGACTGCCATTCCCGTCGCACATGGACCGAACCGCTCTTGGCGGTGCTACCGGAACGGCATCCGCTCGCCAAGCGGTCAGCCGTCACATGGCCCGATTTGGCAGGCGAGACGTTCCTTGCGTATAGGAAGTTCAAACGCCCTTTTCGGGCAGTCTGCTGGGTAGGCGGCGGTCGCGCAAGCCCCGTTTTGGGCACGGATCGGACGTCTGTGAGTGGGATTTCGGCATCGCGGGGCCACGCAGCGGCGTTGTCAGCAGCCATGCTTCGCTGATTCCCGACAGCGGGCCGAGCGCCGCCCTGCGGATCGTGGCCGCATCGGCTCGGATTCCGGTTTCGCCGTCGGCTGTGCAGCCGGCAGATCGTCACGCGGCTTGCACTGGCGGCGCGCGCGCTGCGGGCCTGTAGTGCGCTTCTTCCCGCGCGCCGTGCTTCTCGAAGTGGGCGAGGATGGCGCGGATGGCGGTGGGTTCCTCGATGCTGGCGACGATCCGCACGGTGCCACCGCAGTGGACGCAGGCGGTGACGTCGATGGAAAAGACCCGCTTGAGCCGTTGCGCCCAGCTCATCGCACGGCGCTTCTCCTCGGGGCTGCGCGGCGCGTCGTGGGCGCTGACGTCCACTGGCGCCGCATCGCCCGCAGGCCGCTTGCCGCGCCCCGAGGGCGTCAGCTGCGCACGCAGGTTTGCATTCGGGGCGAATACGCCGTGGAAGCGGGTGAGATGCGCGCGAGGTGGCGGGACCAGCGCCGCCAGCTTGGCGATGAAATCCACCGGATCCCATTCCACATGCGTGGTGCCATTGCGCCACGGGGTCTTGAGCTGGTAACGCACCCTGCCCTGGAGCGCTATCGACAGCCGCTTCTCGCTGATCGCCGGGCGCGTGATGTAGCGGCACAGCTTTTCCAGCTTGTGGCTTTCGTGTGCTTCGGCCGCCACGCCGGCATGCAGTGAGAAGCCGCCGACCTTGCCGGCTTCGCCCTCCAGCGAACCGGCGTCACCGGGCAGCGTTTGCAGCGTGACGACCTTGCAGCCAGCGTCGCGGCCGGTGGCGATGCGGTAGGTGATCGAACTCATCCGCAGCCCATCCATGCTGTCGTCGCCTGCAGCGCTGTCTGCCAGGAAGGCCGATTCGCCCTCCCCTTCGAGCCAGCCTTTGCGCGTCAGGTGCCGACACACCCGGTGCGCGATGGTAGCTGCCAGCTGGGTCAACTGCGCGGTGGTGGGCGCACGGGCGCGGTGCAGGCGCAGTTCGCGCCGCGGCAGCTCGGTGGCTTCCACGTACACGCCGTCGAGCCACAGCATGTGGAAGTGGATGTTCAGGTTCAGCGCGCTGCCGAAACGCTGGATCAGCGTCACCGCGCCGCACTGGGCGCTGGCGCGGTCGATGCCGGCTTGATCGGCCAACCAGCCGGCGATCACGCGCTGCACGATGCCCAGCACCGGGCCAATGGCTTCTGGCTTGCTGGCGAACAGGAAACGCAAGGGGTACGGAAAGCTCAGCACCCATTGCCGCACAGGCCGCGGGCCGAACACCTCCTCGACCAGGTGCCGCGCACTCTCGGCCATGCGTCGCGCGCCGCAACTCGGGCAGAACCCGCGCTTCTTGCAGGAGAAGGCCACCAGCCTCTCTGCACGGCAGTGCTCGCACACCACCCGCAGGAAGCCGTGCTCGAGTACGCCGCAACGCAGGTAGGCATCGAACGCCTCGCGGACATACCCGGGCAGCGAGCGGCCCTCCGCTTCGATCCGTGCAATGAAGTCCGGGTAGTGCGCCTCTACCAACGCGTACAGCAGCGTGCGCTCGGGCGCGTGGCGCGCGTACCGCGAACCGGTGTGGGCGGACGGCAGTGGCGCGCATCCCGCGGCTTGCCGCCGGGATGTGGCGAGGCGCGGCACGCAGCGCTCCGGTGCGGGGACGGCTGCTCAGTGTTGCGCCTGTGTTCGCACGTTCGTATCGGTGCGTTCTGATCTTCGCGTCAGACATTGCCGCGGCGCGGGCACAACAAAAAGCCCGGCATCGCTGCCGGGCTCCGGCCCCGTCCTTGGGGCCTTGATGTCGGGTCGTTGCCGGGATCGGACCGCGCTGGCGCGGTCCGGTTCCCTGACGACCGGGCCAACCGGATCAGAAATCCATGCCGCCCATGCCGCCCATACCGCCAGCACCCGGCATGGCCGGCTCTTCCTTCTTCGGCACTTCGGCCACGACCACTTCGGTCGTGATCGCAAGGCCGGCGACGGAAGCGGCGTGCTGCAGGGCCGAGCGGGTCACCTTGGTCGGGTCCAGGATGCCCATGGCGATCATGTCGCCGAACTCGCCGGTGGCGGCGTTGTAGCCGTAGCTGCCTTCGCCGGCCTTGACGTTGGCCACGATCACGCTCGGTTCTTCACCGGCGTTGGCCACGATGGCGCGCAGCGGGGCTTCCAGCGCACGGCGGGTGATGGCGATGCCCAGGTTCTGGTCTTCGTTGATGCCCTGCCAGGGCAGATCCGTGCACAGCACCTTGCCGTAGAAGAACAGCAAGGCCGCCAATGCCTGACGATGCGTGGAGACCGAAACCTTGCGCTCGTTCGCCAGCCAGGACAGAAATGCCTCGACTTCGCTGCTGCCCAAGGTTGCCGGGTGACGCACACCGTGGAAACGGATGAAGGCACGAACCCAGTGGACATAAGCCTGTTCGGTTCGTAAACTGTAATGCAAGTAGCGTATGCGCTCACGCAACTGGTCCAGAACCTTGACCGAACGCAGCGGTGGTAACGGCGCAGTGGCGGTTTTCATGGCTTGTTATGACTGTTTTTTTGTACAGTCTATGCCTCGGGCATCCAAGCAGCAAGCGCGTTACGCCGTGGGTCGATGTTTGAATTCAATTGCAGCAATTGGATTTCTTTCATCAAGATAATCATAAATTCTTTCACGATCTTGTTCTGCATCTACGGTCCAAAGAATCGACGTAAAATGACAATTAAGTATTTTTAGAAAATGCTTGGAATCAATTCAATTCATCAAGTTTTAAAAAATAATTCCTTTTGTCAGGTCTATCATTTTTTAAATGCTTTAAAAATATTTTAGCAGTTTCCTCCGATGCATCCTCTCTTAGGCAACGTTCAACAAAGGATATATCTACAAACTCATCTGCTAACCCAGCACGGCCAAGATCTAAAAAATAAATTTCATTGAATTTATCTATAAAAATATTACTATCCGTGATATCGCCATGAGAAAAAACCAATCTTTCTTCAACACGAGTCTCATTTAACTCATTCCATAGACTTAGGTAAGTTTTATGGTCTCCCCATAATTCAGCGTCAAAATCATCTTGATCTATATCATCAAGGAGTTGGTTATCAATAAAAAATTTTGACTCTTTTAACCGATGATCAATGTTTGAAATAAATGGACAATCAATAATAGCAATTGAATTTAACAGATTGAGTACCTCCTTATAGATAGCAAGCAATTCTTGGTCTGTTAAAAAAAGCGCTGAAATTGGTTTTGCATTGATCGCTTTAGTGATCATGAATTCAAACTGCTCATCCTGAAAAGTCATGATGAGTTCAGGCACCTTTAACTTCTCAGAGAGCCAACTCAACATTTTCGCTTCACGAGAAACACTGTATGTGGTCGCTGTATATAAAGTGCTAGATCGCTTAAGAAAAAAAGTTTCATTATTTCGATTAAAAGAATAAACATCCGATGGCGACTGACCAATTTTATTTGGCTCTAAAACGCTGTTTCCAATAAATTGTTGAATAATATTGGGCAATTCCATCAAGCTTTCCTTTTATTCAGTATTAAAAACCCCGCAAATGCGAGGCCTAGTAAATAGATGATCTTAATTTGGTTCACTGTAGCAAAAATATGGCTTATTCCCTAGAAGAACTTGCAAAATTATTGTCC